>JAOUHG010000001.1 GCA_029865265.1 Candidatus Krumholzibacteriia bacterium
GAACGCCCTCGTGAACACGTAGAAGAGGATGATGAGGAGCACCAGGTTCCCGATGACGACGGCGTAGAGGACGCGCCAGCTCCCACCGATGGGCGGCCGCTCTTCGCCGTCCGGCGCCGGCGCTGTTCGGTGCACCGTCTCTCTCATCCGCGGGCCGACACCAGGTTGATGAAGAGCCGGTAGGCGCCGGGCACCCCCGCCGGGAGCTGTCTGAAGAACGAGTACCCGGTGTAGATGAAGATCCCCTTGCCGTGGCGCGCCCACACGAGACCACCCGCCGCCGGCTTCTCTCCGGGATCGGCGGAGGAGAGCGCGGTGTGGTACTCGGGTCCCCACGTGGAGGCGAAGTAGAGCCCGCGTTCCTGCACCCAGCCCTCGAAGTCCTGCGCGGTGATCCGGTTGGGCGTTGCGAGGAGCGGGCTTGCGGGATCCGCGAAATCGACCGGGGCCTCCTCGACCGTGACCCGGTCACGACCGATCTCGAGGGGGAAGGGCGCGAAGTCACGATACAGAGTTCGATCGGCCGTGTTGTACTGCACCACGAGCGTCCCACCCGACGCGACGTAGTCGAGGAGCCGGTGTGAGTTCCGCTTGAGCGCCTCGCGGGTGTTGTAGGCGCGCACTCCCGTGACGATGGCGTCGTACCCGGAGAGGTCCCCCGAAGCAAGCTCGGCGTCTTCGATGAGTGTCACGCCGTAGCCGGCCTGGGCGAGGGCGGCAGGCACGTCGTCACCCGGACCCATGATGTAGCCGATCGTTTCGCCCACTTTGGAGAGCGGCAGCCGCACAACGTGCGCGGTGGCCGGCGGGAACACGGTCACGATCGGAATGTGGGGATAATCGATCACGGTCATGCCGCGCGTGAAGGTGTGGTCGCCGGTCGTGAACTCGGCCGCGAGCACGCTCGCCTCCGAACCCGGAGTGACCTGGAAAACGACGTCGCGGGTTTGCCCCGCGGGCAGATCGACCTCCTGCGCGACTGGATCGCAGCGCCAGCCGGAAGGCAGTGCGAGGCGGGCCTGGCCCCGGAGCGCGGCGCGCGATTCGAGCCTGAGGTGTATCGGACGCGCGGAGCCGTCGGGGAAGAGGTAGACGTGCTTGTCCAGCGCCAGCGTCACCTCCGGAGCGATGCAAATTGGCCGGTAGAGCTCGCCGCGCACCCGGTCCACCCAACGGACCAGGACGGGCAGCGTGTAGTCGATCGATTGCCCGGACACCGTCACGGAAACCGTTACTTGCAGCGCGGGATCGTTCCACGGCGTTCCAATGAGCGCCGGATCCGCAACCTGCTGCAGACCTCCCTTGATCGGTTGGCGCAGCCAGTAGGGCTGCGTGGTGCGCCAGTCGAGGCTCGCGGGCACGACGCTCTGGAGCGCCACGGTGACCGGCCGGTTCTCTGCCAGAAGGCTGTCGGCCGGGCTGTCGAGCCCGGCGGGCTCCGACCGGACGCCAGCCAGGCGCAGCGCCGCGCTCGAGCGGTTGATCGCCGTCACATCGACCTGAATCGAATCGCCGGGACAGAGTGTGTGCTGATGGGCCACGGCCTCGAGCCAGAGCCCGCAGCACGCGCGGATCACGCCGTCGAGTTCGCGTGCCTTGTAGATGAGGAGCGGCGCATCACCGGCCGACGCCGAAGCGCGAAGTTTCGCCAGCGCGGCGCGTGCCCGCAAGAGCCCCGGCACACTCGCCGCGGGGTTGCTGGGATCGTGCGCGCGGTGGACCTCATCCAGGAGCTTGCCCACCGCATCCCCGCCGCGGATCCGTTTCCACGAGAGGTCGACACCCTCGAAGAGGTCGGTGGCCGCCGGCTCCCCGGCGATGACCTGGAAGTAATTGATCGACGTGCCGCGGCGTTCGGGCGAGCCGAATCCCTGGCTCTTGTGCATGCTCCGGCTCTCGCCGGCGAGCTCCGTGTAGGAACGGCCGAGGAGCGGGTTGTAGGCCCCGAGATCAATCTTGAGGAGCTGCCTGGCGCTGTCGCCCGTGGGCGGCGCGGCCCAGCTGAAGTAGTTCCAGACGATCCGCTTCGGCTTCCAGAGCGAGAGCGTGCGCAACTGGTCGGGGAATCGGGACGGATCGCCGGCCGCCTCGAACGCCTCGACTGCGAGCAGCGCCGACGCGGTGTGATGGCCGTGGCGGCCCTCGCCGGTGGTCGGAAAGCGCATCACGATGACGTCGGGCCGGAAGGTTCGGATGACGCGCACCACGTCGCCCAGGACCGCGTCGTATCCCCACGTGGCGAGCGTTTCGTCGGGCCCTTTGGAGTACCCGAAATCCACCGCGCGGGTGAAGAACTGCTCGGCGCCGTCGATGCGGCGCGCCGCGAGAAGCTCCTCGGTGCGGATGACGCCGAGGAGATCACCCTGCTCGTCGCCGATCAAGTTCTGTCCGCCGTCGCCCCGGGTCATGGAGAGGTAGCCGGCCCGTACCAGCTTCTCGTTCTCGAGCCAGGTCAGCATGGCCGTGTTCTCGTCGTCGGGGTGAGCCGCCACGTAGAGCACCGAGCCGACGACGGTGAGCTTCTCCATGGCGAGATGCAGCGTCGCGGCGTCCAGCACCGCGGGGGGACCATCAGAAGCCGCCGACGCGGTGGCGCCAGCAGCCACGATGAACAGTGTGAGCACGGCCTGCCGGAGTGCGATGCGCAAGGTGATTTCCTCTCGAGAGAACGTGTGTCGAAATTGCGGAGCGTCGGGCGAGATTATTGACGAGTCTCCCGGAGAAGTCCAGATCGCAGGTTCGCGGGCGCCCATGGCCTGCAGGATGCGCTCGCTGTGAGGAACACCCACCCGGGAAGGCCAGCAAGGCGAGCAGCAGGATGCATCTTCTCGCGTAAGTATTGAGTTCTTGTATGCGCCGCCGGCGGGGCAGAACGCGCAATAGCCGCTGTCCTCAGTAACGCGCTCCGGCGGTTTCCTGGGGCAGGCGGGTTCGGATGTCTGCCAGTTCCTCAGCGGTGAACTTCACGTTCCCGGCTCCCCTGGGCGAAGACCTCCGGCAGGATCTTGATGGCAACATCCCGACCCAGCTTGGTGTCCTTGGCCCGATACACCTCACCCATCCCGCCAGCACCCAGCTGATCGACGATTTCATAATGTCCGAGTTTACGTGGGATCATCGAAACACATTAGCACAAGGTGGGCCCCTCCGTCAGGAACGTGCTCGCCCGATGTCGGGCGGCCGTCAGGTGCCCTGCTTGTCGACACGCACCACGCGGATTGACGTCTCGATTTCTTCGCGGAGTTGTTTCTTCACGGCGCAGAGTTCCATGGTGCGGATGATGGCCGGGTCGTACTTGTCGGGGAAACCGGCATCCACATGGAGCACTATCTCGATGCGCGACAGGAGGCCGTGGTTCGCGCGCTCGACGTCCATTTCAAGACTGAGCGGTGACGGCAGATCGCGCTGATCGCAGAACGACTTGGCATAAATGCCGGCACAGGTTGCGAGCGAAGCCAGGAAGACCTGAAAGGGCTCGGGCGCCTGGTTCTCGCCTCCGTGCTCCACGGACTGATCCGTGTTCACTGAATGTCCGGCGATTTTCGCATCGACCTTCTTGTTGCCGGGAAACGATACCTCGACCATTGCCATGTCCAGAGCTCCATGCGTTGAGGGTGCTTGATGGGTACGTGCAGTCTCTTTCAAGCGGCCACTCACCAATAATAGGCGCAGTCAATCCGGTTGGCAACCATTCCGGAGGGATCTAGCGGCGCTCAATCCGACGGAGTCTTTTCTTCCTCGTCCGGGAACACCGACTTCGTCCGCTTTTCCATCTCCGCGGCGATGAACTGACCGTTTGCGTCCTGCTGTTTGAGCTTCTGGATGATGCTGTGATAGCTGGCCTCATCCCGGTCCTGGCTCAACTTGAACACGTGGCCCATCTCGAGTATTTCGATCTCGAACGCGACAATGGCGTGGATGTACTTCTGTTTGAATGAGTCGGGCAGGTTGTCGTACACCGTTGGGGACTTGGCGTTGTACTTCTCGAAATGAAGGGAAGTCTTCTGCAACACGCGCTCCAGGGCGGCCTCATCCAGAAACCGGATCCGGCCCTGGATGTGCACACTCATGTAGTTCCACGTGGACGCGATGTTCGGATTGCTGTACCACGTGCCGCTCACATAGGTGTGGGGACTCGTGAAGACCACGAGCACATTGGGATTGTGCAGGAACGCCCGGTGGTGATCCGTGTTCTTCATGATGTGCCCGCGCAACACCTTCCGGCCCGCCTCTTCCTCGATGAAAACCGGAACCTGGGTGGCGACCGGCTTGTTGTCCGCATCGCATCCCGCCACGAAAGCAAAGGGATGCTGGTCGATGAAGGCCTGGATGGCAGCCGGGTTCTTGTCCTTGTAATCGGGCAGGTTGTACATGGCGATGAATCCGCTGGTTGGGGGTGTGTGTCGCGGGACAGGGTGTGTGTACCATACGTCTCCATCCCCTGACAACCCCGGGGCCGTTCATGGCATTTGATCGTTGTATGAGGGCCGTCGCGCGCTTATCCTCGCAATTATTGTGCATGACGAAATCCCAGCACCCGCTCCAGCAAGCAATGCAAATCGATGGCAAAGACCGGCGATTTCACTCAACTGGCCTTCAAGCTCCCGGGTGCAGCCTCCGTTCGTTGCCGCGTATTCGACGTGCGTGGTCGGCGTGTGCGCGAAATCGCCGATGGTATATTCGGCGCGGGTCTGCACGAATTCACGTGGGACACCCGGGACGACAGCGCACGTCGCGTGCGAAGCGGAGTGTATCTGGTTCAACTCCAGGTCAATGGTTCGAGCAGTACTCGCAAGGTGATCGTCACGCGTTGACGCGGAACATCCTGGAACACCTCCTGGCTCGCAGGAGCCTCGGCCACCGGCCCCCAATCAGGTCTTCGCTGGCCTCCGTGGTAGGGGCTGCAGCATTCCTCCCGCTTCGGCTATACTTCCCACCGCATTGGTACCCGGCCACGGATATGAGAAAGTGACTCCGGAAAGCGGAAGGATAGACGCGTGATCTACGACAACATTCTGCAGGTGATCGGCAATACGCCAACGGTGAGGCTCAATCGTATCGGCAAGGAAACCGGTGCGGAGATTTTCGCCAAGTGTGAGTTTCTAAACCCCGGCGGGTCGGTGAAGGACCGCATTGCCGTGCGCATGATCGAGGAACTCGAGAAGAGCGGCAGGATCGGCCCGGGGACCACGCTGATCGAAGCGACCAGCGGAAACACGGGTGTCGGGATGTGCATGGTGGCGGCCGTGAAGGGCTACCGCATGATCATCACCATGCCCGAGAAGATGAGCCGGGAGAAACAGGTGGTCATGGAGGCCCTGGGCGCCGAGATCATCCGCACGCCCACCGAGGCGCCGCACGACTCGCCGGAAAGCCTGATCGGGGTGGCCGCGCGCCTCAACAAGGAGATTCCAAATTCGGTCATTCCCGATCAGTACGGTAATCCCGACAACCCGCATGCCCACTACAGTGGAACGGGCGCGGAGATCTGGGACGACTTCGGCGACACACTCGATCTGTGCGTGCTGACCGCGGGGACCGGCGGAACCATTGCCGGTGTGGCCAGGTACCTGAAGGAAAAGAATCCGAATATCAAGATCGTCGGTGTCGATCCGGAGGGCTCGATCCTCGGCGGCCGAAAAGAGGTCAAGACCTACCAGGTCGAAGGCATCGGTTACGATTTCATTCCCGATGTCCTGTCCTACGATCACATCGACGAGTGGGTGTACTGCAACGACCATGACAGTTTTGCGATGGCACGGCGCCTGATCCGTGAGGAGGGCCTGCTCGTGGGCGGGAGCTCGGGATCGGCGGTGTGGGGAATGCTCGAGGCCATCAAGCGCTACCCGAAGACGAAACGGGCCATCACGATTCTTCCCGACTCGATCCGCAACTACCTCTCCAAGTTCGTCAGCAGGGAATGGATGATCGAACACGGCTTCATGTAGGCCGATGTTTGAGCGTGGCGGCTACGAAAACTGACACATGAACTTGATGTACGCACTTCCGATCATCAACGCAGGCGTCATGCTGGTCATTACGGCGCTTGGCCTGCGCACCCGGCCGGCCGACACGCTGCTTTTGTTCCGCAGCCCGGTACTCGGAGTGCGCGCCGTACTGGCCATGTTCGTATTCGTGCCGGCATGCACGCTGCTCATGGTATGGCGCCTGCCACTCGAGCCGGCGATCCAGGCCAGCCTGCTGGCGTTGGCGGTCGCGCCCGTGGCGCCCATCGTTTTCAGAGCCAGAACCAGCGCCAACACCGACGGCGACTATACCGTCGGCTTGCAGGTTTTCACCGCAGTCGTCTCGCTCGCGGCCGTACCGGCAATGCTCGCGGTTGCCGAGCGCGTCTTCGACTTTCACACCCGGTTTCCCGTCAGCGAGATCGCCATCATGTTACTGAGGGTGATAGGCCTGCCGCTCGCTGTCGGCATCGGCCTCGCCAGGTTGCTGGGTGACAGGCGGGTGCGCGTGGCACTTTGGCTTGAGCGCATCGGCAGCACCGTACTGACCGCCGGCATGGTGCTCATTCTCGCGCTTCTCCTGCCGAAGGTATGGTTCATGGCAGTCAACGGACGGTTGCTCAGTGTGGTCGCCGTTACCGGCTTCATGCTGTTGGGCTGCCATCTGTTTGGAGGGCCGGAAAAGGGCACCCGCATTGCTCTCACCATGGGCAGCGCTCAGCGCCACCCGGGAATCTCCTTTGTGGTCGCGACGACGGTGTTGCCGGCGGAAGAAGAGACCATCATCGCCGTCATCGTCATGTTTCTGCTGGTAAGCACCCTGGCGATCATTCCTTATATGCTCAAGCGCGACGACCCGGTCGCCGATTCGACAACGTAGATTCGTTTCAACGCTCAACCGACTTCTCCAGCTCGTCGAGCCAGGTCAGCTTCGCCTCGATCTGCGGGATGACACGACGGCCTCCTCCCGAAGTTGCCTGACCGGGGTGGCGAGCGCTCATGGTTGTCCTCCCGCTACCCTTGATCCTGAAAATCCCCTTGCTATTACCTAGAACTGCAATGTATAGTAGCACTAGGTAAAGGCATGATCATTGATAAAGACCTTGTTGCCGCGTCGGCCACCCCGTTGGTGCTCGCCATCCTAAGTGAAGGTGAAAGCTACGGTTATGCCATCATCAAGCGGGTGGCCGAGGTGTCGGGCGGCGAGCTGGAGTGGACCGAGGGTATGCTCTACCCGCTCCTGCACCGCCTGGAGCGCAACGGCCTGGTCGAGGCGGTGTGGGGTCAGTCGGAGACCGGCAGGCGGCGCAAATACTACCGCCTGACCAGGGCCGGGGTGGAGCAGCTCGACCGCCAGCGCCGCCAGTGGCAGGTGGTCGACGAGGCCATGCGTGGTATCTGGAAAATGGTGGCCGACCCCGGGGCGCAACCCGCCTGACCGGCTGCAACGGAGAAGAGAAGACCGTGAACGTGGGGTTCCTGCTGGAAGAACGCATCGGGGAATGGCGGCAGTACTTCCTGAAACGTCAGGCGGTTCGTGCCGCCGACGTTGATGAGCTCGAAGACCATCTGCGCAGCCAGGTGGACGCGTTGCACAAAGCCGGTCTGGACGATGACGAGGCGTTCCTGGTCGCGGTCAAGCGGCTGGGCAACATGGATTCCGTTTCGCGCGAGTTTGCAAACGAGTACTCCGAGCGCCTCTGGAAACAGCTGGTAGTCTCACCGGGTGCCGGCGATGTTTCGCCGCGTGCGCACCGGGATACCGTCGCGGCGGTGGGTCTGGGAATCACCGCGGCCGTCGCGCTCAAGATTCCCGAGCTCTTCGGCCTGCGCATTTCGGGTGACGGCGCAGACACGTCATTCTATCTCCGCAATCTCAGCCTCTTCGTCCTGCCCTTCCTCGCCGGGTTCTTTGCGCTCAAACGCGGCATGCAAGCCAGCGCCTGCTTGCGGCTGGCTGTTCCATTTGTTGCCGGGGGTTTGATCGTAAACCTCCTGCCTTTCGTGCCGGGAGGGCACACGCAGGTGCTGGCCGCGATCCACCTGCCCATCGCGCTGTGGCTGACCATCGGTCTTGCGTATGTCGGCGGGCTGTGGCGCAGCCATGAACAGCGCATGCACTTCGTGCGCTTCTCGGGCGAATGGTTCATCTACTACACGCTCATCGCACTTGGTGGCGGCGTCCTCACCCTGTTTACGGTGTTCGTGTTCAATGCGATCGGCCTGAGTGCGGAGCCGCTGATCCAGGGCTGGATCTTTCCGTGCGGTGCGGCGGGCGCGGTTATCATCGCCGCGTGGCTGGTGGAAGCCAAGCAGGGCGTCATCGAGAACATGGCACCCGTGCTGACGATGCTGTTCACACCGCTCTTTGCGCTGCTGCTGCTCGTATTCGTCGTGACCATGATCTGGACGGGCAACGCGATTGACGTCGGACGGGAAGTGCTGATCGGATTCGACCTGCTGCTGGTGCTCGTGCTGGGCCTGCTGCTGTACGCAATCTCCGCGCGCGACTCGCAAGCTGCTCCCGGAACGTTCGACCGGCTTCGGTTGCTGCTCGTGCTGTGCGCTCTGGTCGTCGATGCCCTCGCGCTGTGGGCGATGGTTGCACGGACGTCGCAGTTCGGCTTCAGCCCCAACAAGACGGCGGCGCTCGGCTTGAATATCCTGCTGCTCGTCAATCTCGGCTGGTCGGCCGTGCTCTACGCGCGGTTCCTGACCAGGCGCGCTCCGTTCACGCAACTCGAGCGCTGGCAGACGGCCTACCTTCCCGCGTACGGGATCTGGGCGTGGATCGTGGTGGCGTTGTTCCCAATCATCTTCAAGTTCAAGTAGGAGCGTCTCGTTCGACGCTCCATTCGGAAAGGATGAGGCTCCATGCAGAAGGCCCTTCTTACGATTGCAGTCGTCTGTGGAGTGAGCATCGCCTACATCGATTCGCGGCCCGGCTGGGATGACACGGGCATTTCCGTTGGTATGCTCGTGTTGACGACGGGGTTGCTCTCGGTGCTCGGCTACCGCCGGTCGTGGTTGCTCGCGTTGGCGGTCGGCGCATGGATACCGCTCTATGGAATCCTCACCACGCATAACCCTGCCTCCATCGTCGCGATCGCCTTCGCACTGGTCGGCGCGTACGGCGGGCGGCTGCTCCGTTCGGCAATAAAGTCGGCTCAATCCAAGAATTGACAAAGTCCAGAATTAACGCTAGCCTGTGTTCCATGTCGCGGGAAATGGAACCACTGCTTCGCGGGCACGGGCTGCAGGTGACGGCGCAACGATTGGCCGTCATGCGGGCCGTGGCCTCGCACCCCCACGCGACGGCCGACGAACTGACCGAAGACGTCCGGGCAGTCATCGGATCGATCTCCCGCCAGGCCGTTTACGATACGCTCGGTGTCCTGGTCGACAAGAACCTCATCCGCCGGATTCAGCCGTCGGGATCTGCCGCCCGCTACGAGGATCGGGTGGATGACAACCATCACCACCTGATCTGCCGGAGCTGCGGCAAGATGGTTGATATCGACTGCGCGGTCGGCGCGAAACCCTGCCTCACCGCCAGCGAGGACCACGGGTTCGAGATCGACGAAGCCGAAGTCATCTACTGGGGGCGCTGTCCGGCGTGTCAGCATTAGCGCGACAAGCCACGCGACCACTCACAACCAATTACAAGAGCCACTCGCAACCGTTCACTCAATATCAGGAGCAGCCATGACTGATCGAAAAGTAAGCCGGTGCCCGATGACGGGCGCCAACACGACGATGGGATCCCGGTCGAACCAGGACTGGTGGCCGGATCAGTTGAACCTGAAGATTCTCCACCAGAACCCGCCCACGCTGAATCCCATGGGCGAAGCGTTTGACTACGCGAAGGAATTCAAGACACTCGACCTCAAGGCCGTGAAAAAGGACCTCACGAAGCTCATGACGGACTCGCAGGAGTGGTGGCCGGCCGACTACGGCCATTACGGCGGTCTCTTCATCCGCATGGCGTGGCACAGCGCCGGCTCATACCGCATCGCCGACGGCCGCGGCGGCGCGTCGTCCGGCGCGCAGCGCTTCGCGCCGCTGAACAGTTGGCCCGACAACGCCAACCTCGACAAGGCACGCCGGCTTCTGTGGCCCATCAAACAGAAGTACGGGCGCAAGCTGTCGTGGGCGGACCTGATGGTTCTCGCCGGCAATGTGGCGCTGGAGTCGATGGGTTTCAAGACGTTCGGTTTTGGTGGCGGGCGTGAGGATGTCTGGGAGGCGGAGGACATCAACTGGGGCGCTGAGAGCAAGTGGCTCGGCGACGAGCGCTACAGCGGCGACCGCGAACTCGCGAACCCGCTGGCCGCGGTTCAGATGGGTTTGATTTACGTGAACCCGGAGGGGCCGAATGGCAACCCGGACCCGATTGCTTCGGGCAAGGACATCCGCGAGACTTTCGCGCGCATGGCGATGAACGACTATGAGACGGTCGCGCTCACGGTGGGCGGGCACACCTTCGGCAAGTGTCACGGTGCTGGTGACGCCGCACTCGTTGGCGCGGAGCCGGAGGCCGCCGGCATCGAGATGCAGGGCCTGGGCTGGATGAGCAAGCACGGCAGCGGCAAGGCAGGCGATGCGATCACCAGCGGGCTCGAGGGCGCATGGACACCCAACCCGACCCGGTGGGATCACGACTATCTCAAGAACCTGTTCGCGTACGAGTGGAAGCTCGTGAAGAGCCCGGCCGGTGCGCACCAGTGGACGCCCGCCTCGCCGGACGCACCCAAGGCGCCTGCCGCGGACGGTTCGAAGGGGACGCAACCCCTCATGATGACCACCGCGGACATGGCGATGAAGATGGACCCGATCTACAAGCCCATCGCGAAGCACTTCCTCGAGAACCCCGACGAGTTCGCCGACGCGTTCGCGCGGGCATGGTTCAAGCTGACGCACCGTGACATGGGACCGATAACGCGCTACCTCGGCGCCGAGGTTCCGAAAGAGCATCTGATCTGGCAGGACCCGGTTCCCGCGGCCGACCACAAGTCGATCGACGCAAAGGACATCGCGGTGCTCAAGGGCAAGATCCTCGCGTCGGGCCTGTCGATCTCCCAGCTGGTCGCGACCGCGTGGGCGTCAGCGTCGACGTTCCGCAACAGCGACAAGCGCGGCGGCGCCAACGGCGCGCGCATTCGGCTCGAGCCGCAGCGCCGCTGGGAAGCAAACCAGCCGGCCCAGCTCGAGAAGGTGTTCGCGACGCTGGAGAAGATCCAGAAGGAGTTCAATGGCGGTGGCAAGAAAGCATCGCTCGCTGATCTGATCGTGCTGGGAGGGTGTGCCGCCGTCGAAAAGGCGGCGAAGGACGCCGGGCACAGCGTGGAGGTTCCGTTCTCGCCGGGCCGCATGGACACGACGCAGGATCAGACCGACGTTGACTCGTTTGCTCCTCTCGAGCCGATGGCAGACGGCTTCCGCAACTACGTGCGCAAGGGAATCGAACAGCCGGAGGCGCTTCTCCTCGACAAGGCGCAGCTGCTCACGCTGACCGCGCCGGAAATGACGGTGCTCGTGGGAGGCATGCGCGTTCTGGGCGCCAACGCCGGACAGTCGAAGCACGGTGTTTTCACCGACAAGCCGGAGACTCTGACCAACGACTTCTTCGTGAACCTGCTCGACATGGGCACGGAGTGGAAGGCGGCCGGCAAGGACGTGTTCGAGGGCCACGATCGCAAGACGGGAAAGGTCAAGTGGACCGGTACCCGCGTCGACCTCGTGTTCGGTTCAAACTCGCAGCTCCGGGCGCTCGCCGAAGTCTACGCGTGTGCCGACGCGCAGCAGAAGTTCGTGCGCGACTTCGTGGCGGCGTGGAACAAGGTGATGAACCTGGACCGGTTCGACCTCGCATGATGGGAGGATGATCCGGTTGTAACCGCCCGCAAAGCTGAAAACTCATGAGAATGCCCTGCAATGAGCGCCATTGCAGGGCGTTTTCTTGTGTTCAATGGCTCCGTCGGCCCGTCGCGGCTCGCGGCACGTGCTGAGCCTAATCCCGGGACGCCACGACAAATACCAGGAGGTACTGTTCCGGCAGGAAATCGTGCCGCTCGGCAATGTCGAACCCGGCGTTCTTCATCTCCGATTCGACGACCTCGGGAGCGAGTTTGTGCGGAGGCCCGAGACTGGATGCGGGGCGGAAGTCCACGATGGCCACCCGCCCGCCGGGGCGCAGTTGTTCCTTGAGGCGCGTGAAATAGTCCACGCGATTGTTGATGTGATGATAGGTGTCGCAGATGAACACCAGGTCCACGGGCATGGGGAGATGTGGATCATCGGGTGCGGCCAGCACACTGACCAGATTGGCCAACCCCTCCCGGCGTGCCCTGTCATTGAGGTACTGGATCATGCCGGGCTCGATGTCCGCGCCGATTACGAACCCGTCCGGGCACGCGCGGGCAAAACGAACGGGAAAATAACCGGTGGCGGATCCGATGTCGGCGATCCGCATGTCCTTCCGCGTGGCGAGTGTGGCGACGACGCTGTCCGGAAGCTGCCAGGCGTCGCGCGCCGGGCTCTCGAATCGCTCGGCCCAGGCGTCCGCGTCGTTGAATCGGTGCTCGATGGTTGCATCGTCATTGTGCTGGTGATCGCCGCTGCCATGGTTGTCCTGGGCGGGTGACACGGCGGTCAGTGTGGCCAGGGACAGCAGTGCCAGGGCAAGCACCACGGCGTTCCGACGGAAACGAATGACGATTGGTCCTTCTTGCATCGAATAGTGCCGTTCGTTAATACGTGTTACGGGCTCCCACCGACAGCTCGTCTTCCAGGTCCTTCGGATTCCATTCGAAAGCGGTCATCTGGTACACGGACGTCACCGTGCCGCCGGCGTATGTGACCTCTTTGAACGGGATCAATACACCATCGATCTCACGGAAGTCGTCGTAGTCGGCGGAAAACTCCATCGAAGGCGGCCCCGCCATTCCCATCGTTACATGGGTGATGTGCCACGTGTCGGGGTCGACGTGGTAGTTAATATACAGACCGGTGTCGATGGGAACGCGCAATACCGCGCGCCCATCGGTATCCGTGTCGCGCCACTCGACTTCATCCTTCTGCTCCAGCAATCGCAGCGGCGTGTCGAGACGCGCCGTCTGCAACCGCATGGCCTGGAGCTTCATCGCGTTGGCGGGCTCCAGTGACTCGCGGCTGGATCCGGTCCATCCCTGCGCACCGTCGGTAATGCGGGTCTCGTGGTGATCGGGATACGCGAGCTCCAGGCGCAGCCGGTCGGGCCGCGCGAACCACCGCTCCACGCGAATGGGCGTCTCTGATTGCATCGCCAGCTGGCCGCCGCTCGCGTGATAGCCGTGCACGGAGCGCAACGCCTCCTCGCCACCGTACGCGTCGATGACGCGGGATGTCACGTCCGCTATACGGGGGTCCTGCTGCTGGGCAGGCGCGCTGCTCGCCAGGCAGCACAGGCACAGACCGACTATCACTGTGGTGGTTCTCAATGGGGCTCCAATCGCGGCCGAGTTCCGGCAGCTATTGCTATCTCCGCGCTTTTCCCGTGGGGCGCCGGGGCTGCATGTGTGCGAACAGTTCCTGCATCACGAGTTTGGGTTTCCGGTCCACCGTGAAGACGCCCCAGTGTTTCTCGGGTTCCATGGGATCAGGGGAGCCCTTCCAGGGTTCGTCGAACGCCTCGAATACAAACGTCAGGACGCCGCGCTCGTTACTCCAGTCTATCAACTGACCATAGTACTGTGCCTGGAACTCCTCGGATGCGTTCCAAGGTTCGATACCACGGCCGTTGGATTTGGTGGTCCAGCCCGCTTCGGTAATGATGACGGTCTTGCCGGGGTAGCGGTCGGCAACCGCGCGGTAGTTCTGCCGCGTGTATTCGAGCGCACCCTCCACGGTATGGAACTCCCAGACCGGGTAGCTGTGGATTGAAATGAAGTCGAGCTCGGCGGCGAGTGGCGCGAGCTTCTCAATCCACGGCGCATAGTTGTCGCACAAGGTCACGGGCTGCTTGACGGTCTGCCGGATACGCCGCACGAATCCAAGCAGGCGCTCCACCGGCACCATGTGATCGGTCCAGTCCACCGTGGCCTCGTTGCCCACCGATACCGCGAAGACTATGTCGGGGCAGCGGTTCGCGAGCGCGATCATACGATCGATTTCTTCGTCGTTGGCGCTCCGGTTCGCAATCAGCTGCGCCTCGTCAAACTCGGCACCCCATGGACAGTTGGGGTTGCTCTGTTCGGCGCGCATGTCGGCGCCCAGCATCACCCGGAGGTCCAGTCCCTCGTCGCGTATCACTTCCAGTACCAGCTCGGCGTGCCGGGTGCAGTCGTACAGCCGCAGGTACTGCCAGTGCTGGTCGAGGATGCGCAGGTCTTCCCGAATTTCATCGTAGGACGGATATGTCCGGGTCAACGGCGACTGGCCCTCGCGGTAGCCCGAATAGCAGATGGCGTTGCCGAACTCGATGCCGAGTCCGCTCCCGGTGGCGTGGCTGTCAGACATGTTTCAGGTTTCCATCCTTGTCCCACAGCCCCCAGTAGGCGCCCACGTCCCCCTCGGCGCCGACCTTCCAGGATTCGTCGAACGACGAGAAATAAAAGATTCCGATGCCCTCCTGTGCCGCCCACTGGTACGCCCCGATGAAGTACTCGAGTGCGTTGTCATTGGACGGTACCGCAGCCCCGAATGCAGAGCCGATGGTTGGCCACCCGGTTTCGCTGATGATGACCGGTTTGCCATTGGCCACCCGGACGGCACGCCGGTACATCTCGCGCATGTACTGCAGCGCGTGCTCCGCGGCGTAGCCCTCCCAGAAGGGGTAGCAGTTGACCAGCAGGAGATCGCAGGCCCCGGCAACCGCCGGATGGTCTTCAAACAGGAAGTACGCGTCGACGTAACTCACGGGTACACCCGGCACGGCATCCTTCGCGCGCTGGATGTAGCCGATCAGTTCGTCCACGGGCAGATCGCGGCGCAGCAGGTTCTCATTGCCAACCGCGAGAATGTCGGCATGTCCGGCCCGCGCGACCTCGATGCCGTTCGCGAGTTCCTTTTCGTTGGCGTCCCGGTCGTCGGAGAGGCTCACGCCGACCATGGTCTTCAACCCCATCTGGTGGGCGATACGGGGCGTGGCCTGGTTGCCCGCGACACAGGAGAAGGTCCGAATCCAGTGCACGCAGGGCCGGATGATGGACAGTCTTTCGCGTATTTGCGCCTCGCCGATTTCGCTGCCGGGCGCCTGCCCGTCAATATATGGGCTGAAAGAAATTCCGTGGATTTTCTGCTGCAGAATCCTGTGGAAGAGGGCGACTTTGTCGGCCCGGGACAACCGCGAGAAGTCAACCCCACCGAATACGCTGGATTCCGGCACGTTGAAACCGGCCCACCTTCTGGACACGGCCGCCTGGGTGTCCGACGTTCCTGCAGAAGAATGTTGATCGTGTCTCGACACTGGTTTCCTTTGTTTCGGTTTCCGGTTTCGGGTGAATTGGGGCCGGAGTCTAGCAACAAAGACGGGGCGTGTAAACGCCCCCGGCGCCGGCACCAGAAAGCAGAAACGCCGCCTCCAAATTGGAGGCGGCGTCTCTCTATCACAAACGCTCAACCGGCTTGCCGAACGAGGCCCTCACGGGCACCCCATCGACTAGCGATAGAGCGACTTGATCTTACCCCAGGTGGACTGTTCCGTCGAGACCGGGGTGATGTTCTCGAAGAACGCATCGTCAAAGAACGGTGCGCCGCCGGGACCACCATTGGCGGCGTCAAAGTCACCCGTGATGACGACCAGCCGCGCGTACCCGGTTCCGGCCGGGGCAACGCCCGTAATCGTATTCAGGGTCCAGACGTTCACTGGCGCGGTTGCCGCCGTGAACGTGCCGTTGCTGATGAATGACAACTGCGTCGTTCCGTCCGCCGCGATCCACTCGATATTCACCGCTGCGGTCTGACCGCCCGCCATGGGATCGAGGCTGTCATTGCGCATCCAGACGCCGCCGTTCCAGGTCTGACCAGCGGAGGCGGGGAACTGCTGAAACGCGCCGCTGCAGCAACCACCGAAGGTCTTGAGGAGTTGATTTCCCGTGTTCGGCGGAACCCCGACGGTGGAACTGATGGTGTAGATCCCCCCGCCAAATGACGTCCAGCCATCACCGGCACCGTAATACTCCGGCGGGCCCGCAGGGATGACCGGGGACTCGAAGCCGGGGTTGGTGAGCACGTCCGCCGAAACGGGGACGGCGCTGACCACGAGAAACACACACAGGGTCAGGAATAGAGCACTTACCAATTTCGACATAATACGATCCTCCGCGTTGCAAGTTCACTAACTGTCGTACTTAAGGGCGATCGCGGCCCGGCGTGCCTCCATGAACTTCGCGGCCGGTGGCATAAAATCGGTGCCGCCTGAGTACCAGGCTTCATCTATTTATCCGTGCTGGTATGGTCCCAATCATACACCATACTGAACGCAGCGGCAAGCCGGTCAGGGCGTGGATAAGCCACAATCTGGCCCCTCTCAGGCGTTTCGGATGGGGGCTTCCGGACCCGGGCACCCGGTGGCTGAGGCGGGCGCGGTTCCGCTTGAGCGGTCCCCCCGGGTGGTATAGCATGGCGACTCCCAGATCCCTACCGGCGCCGCCAGAGGCCTGAGCCCCGCGGCTTCGCCCATTCCGAGACCACTTGGAGGCAACATGAGCCAGGCGCCGCATTCCACGACCGCACCTGAAGACCGCATCCCGTTTCGACAAAAGCTCGCGTACGGCGGCGGAGCCTTCGTCAACAACCTGCTGGCGGCGGCCAGCGGCGGGATGATGATCGTCCTCAATCTGGGGTTGGGAATGGACCCGCGCATGGTCGGGCTCCTGGGTGCGTTGCCGCGGCTGACCGACGCGCTGACCGATCCGATGATGGGCTTCATCTCGGACCACACCACGACGCGGTGGGGCAGAAGACGGCCGTACATCTTCTGGGGCGCAATCGCCGCCGCGATCCTGTTCGCGCTGTTGTGGCAACTGCCCGAGGGCCGCAGCCAGACCTTCTACTTCACGTACTTCCTCGTGGGATCCATTGTCTTCTACATGGGATACACGGTGTTCGCGACACCGTGGGTCGCGCTGGGTTACGAGCTCACGCCCGACTACAACGAACGGACGCGTCTGATGGGGGTGCAGAACTTCATCGGCCAGCTGGCCTACGTGGTATCCCCGTGGTTCCTGTGGATCATGACCTACAAGGCGTTCTTCTCCAACCAGATCGAAGGCGCCGCCGGCCTCTCGATCATCATCGCGGTCGTGGTGGTTGTGTTTGGCGTGCTGCCCGCGATACTCCTGCGCGAACGCCTCAAGGATGTCGCCGCCGCCGAGAAGAACGAGGCCTTGAGCGGCTCTTTCGGCAGCGCTCTACTTCGCAACCTGGTGGGTTTCTTCAAGGGATTCGGCGTCACGGTCTCATCGGGACCGTTCTTGAAGCTCTGCGTGGCCACGTTCATGGTCTTCAACGGCTTCATCCTGATCTCGTCATTTCAGTTCTACGTGATCATCTACTACGTGACAGCCGGCAATCAGAACCTCGGCGCCAAGTACGCGGGTTATGCCGGCACGGTGGGTGCGGTCTCCACGTTTCTGGTGATCATCCTGGTAACCTGGCTGGGAACCAGAATCGGCAAGCGGCGTGCGTTCTTCGTGTCGACCGGACTCTCGATGATCGGGTATGCCCTCAAGTGGGTATGCTACAACCCGAACATGCCGATCCTCGTGGTCCTGCCGGCGCCGTTGCTCGCGTTTGGCCTTGGCGGATTGTTCACGCTCATGCCGTCGATGGTCGCGGATGTGGTCGATGTTGATGAACTCAAGACGCACGAGCGCCGCGAGGGCATGTTCGGCTCGATATTCTGGTGGGTGGTGAAGCTTGGCATGTCCGCGGCGCTGCTGGGCGGCGGCTACCTGTTGAACGCGACCGGATTCGAAGTCGGACTGGAGGGACACCAGTCGCCTCGCACGATCATCCTCATGCGTCTGTGTGACATCTTGATTCCCATCGTCACTTCCGGTATCGCGATCTGGGTGGTGGCAAAGTACCCGATTACGGAAGCGCGCGCGCGCGAGGTCAGGCAGGAACTCGAGCGTCGCAGAGGCGCCGCGGGGGCAATCCCCGCCTAGAGCCGCGGCCCGGCGTCAGGCGCGCACACGGACGTCGATGCGTTGGATGACCCCGGAACGGGCAAACACCAGCGCCGACACTTCCGCGGGGAGCGCATTCCCCGTTACACTGTCCGCCCTGCCATCCGCGTATCGCACCGAAATCAATGCGCTTTCCCCGCGGCTATAGACGATAGGAATCTCGCAGAGTGTGAACGCAAGCGAACCGGCGTGCAGCTTGATTGACTGTTCTTTCCCTCCCGCGTCCACGTATGCAAACCGCGTGTCGGAAGCAAGGTACTCGTCCTCGCGCAGCAGGACCGGGTCGAACCGGATGACGCCGTTGTCCACATAGACACCCAGCTCACCCCAGCGCGTCAGGATCTCCTCCTTCACCTGCCCCGTCATCCCCGGTTGCCGTGCGCCACCGTACCCGGGCGTGTGCGAGTATGGATCCAGCGGGAACGCGCCGAACTCGTCCGGCGTTTTCATGAAGCCCAGGCCGCCACGAATATCGTAGTAGTGCGCGCGCAGCGCCTCGACGAGCGCGCGGTCCTCGCCCGCCCGCAGCGCGGTCTCGAAAACCGACTGCGCCGCGAGCAGCAGTTTGGCTACCATGTGCCAGTAGATGCAGCCGATCCCCTCGTAGCCGTACATGGTTCCTGATCGACCGGTGAACGCCTTGTGGTGGAACACGTCCTCGTACGCGGAAAGCACCGCCGTCGCCTCCGCTTGTGGGAAGTCCACCAGCCGTGCCCGCAGCGAAGCCGCATTGTCCAGAGCAGCGTGAAAGCGAAGCTGTCCGCCTGCGTCACGCGTGATTACGGTGTTGTCACCGTCGTCGAGCATGCGTTTGAGGCGTGGTGAGTGTTCGAGAATGGAATCCGGCACGCGGTTCATGTCCGCGAAGCGCGGGAGTGTCTTCCACGGGTAGAGAAGGTAGGAGTTCTGGTCCGCACGGTACAGGCTGCTCGCGCGCAGCGCGCTCAGCAGGGACACCGCCTCGGAGGGAGCGACCAGCCCGCTGCTCAGTGCCGCCACCTGGCCCTCCAACATCAGGGGGAGGCGCGTTATGGAAGCCACACTGTCACCCAGATGCAGGATGTTGTAGGCGTGGTACAGACCGTCGTCACGCCGGTTCGCGTGGATGGTCATACCGATCAGTTCGGTGGCGGCGCGCAGCACGTCCAGCACGCGCGGCGTGTCCACATCCACGCGCTTGCCCATGCCATCGGTATACACGCGGCGGTAGTCGGAGAAGGCCCGTCCGGCGCGGTCCATGAACGTGCGCCGCGACCGGTCGTCGTCCTTCGCGTCTCCGTGGGCGGTGATTGCCTCGCCAATGGCATCCAGCCAGCGCGCGACCGGTGCCGAGAGTCGCAGTCGCTCCGAGCCTCGCTCCAGGATGTCCGCGCACACGCCCAGGTGCCGGTACAGGTAGCACGCTGTGACCACCGACAAACCGTTGCCGACCAGTGCGTTGTTGGCATCGTTCCACTCCGGGCGCATCGTGTTCATCCAGATGCCACCGCCGGGCACCAGGTTGGACAGCTTGGACAGGATGGGCACGAGTAATTTCTCGGCAAGATTCACAAGCAGCACACCGTCGCCGTCGGGAACCAGACGCCCGTCCGCGCCGATCCGCGCGACGCGGGCCTCGGTGTTGCGTTGCCGGCCATGGTTGAAATCAATGGTGTTCTGCGGGTCGGCGATGATGTCCGCGTACGGTTTGATGTCGTAGGGGACGTCGGCGTAGCTGAAAAGATCGAGCTCCAGCATTCCGATCAGCCTGTCAGGGTGGTGCGCGATCGATGCTTCGAGCAGCTTCAGAAGGTATACGATCTGGTGATCGCCCCAGTAGCCGATCGAGCTCCACGGATTGTCGGGTTCACTGATCTCCCAGTCGATGCCGTCGCGCGTGATTCGATACGGATTGAATCCGTCAACCGTACTCGCGTTGACGAACTTGGCGATCATCGGCTCGAGGAACTCCGGGAAGCTTCGCGCGAGCGCCTCCCAGTTCTGGAAGATGTCGCGCCAGTTACCCTGGTAGGAATAAAACGTAGAGCCGTCCGGGCTCTCCATCACGATGGCAAACTGGTTCCACGGGCGCGACGGATCACCGTGCCGGCGCGAGAAAACCAGCGGCAGATACTCGTAGCAGAGACGGAGCAGGTCGGCGTCCCGGGTATCCGCCGCTCTGGCCAGCAACTCCGGATGCGCCAGCCGCGCGGGCAAATCGCGCAGCCAGGCGGCATTTCGCTTTGCGACCGGGTCGTTTCTGGACGCGAGGAATCTGGCGACGTCGTTCCGATCAACCTGGTAGTGGTCGGAGGGGGACCCGCCGCGCGCAATGTTATAGAGCACGTTGCAGATGTGGTGGGCCGAGACGAGTTCGTCGCCGGTCAGCTGCATCGCGTCGGATCCTGCGAGTCTGCGGCGGAGTCGGTCGCGGCCGTCGCGTATATCGTCGTGGATGGCCAAGCCCGTGCTCGCGGGGTCCAGTTGATGGAAACGTGACAGGCGAACGTGGTCCACAGGCGAGTCGAGAACCATGTGCCAGCGTTTGTTCGCGCCCGGGGCCAGCTCGATCGCGCCGCGCAGCAGGTAGGATCCGCGGCGGCCATTGAACACGTCGACGGGTGGGGTGACACGACCTCGAATGAAGTCCTCGCGACAGCCGCTATCGAGTATCGTCTCGGCGCCGTCGAAGTCGCTCTTCCATGCCACTGTGGTACTCAGGGCCTCGCTGGCAATGGCGCGGTCGACAATGTTGGCGGTGAGTCGATACAGCGCCAGTCCCGACGCCTGGTCGCATTCGGCACTCTTGTACGCGTCCACCAGGCAACTCGCCGAGTCCTGCAACGCCTGACTGACGCCGGCGGGGAGCAGGTTCTGAACGCCGTCGAGGACTTCAATCGTCTGCCCGCGCTTTCCCGTATTCTCGAATTCGCACGTCCGCACCCAGCCGAAGCGTGTGCTCGGGCGCCAGCCGTAGCGAAACCTGAGGCCGAGCGTGAGGTTGTGTTCCTCGAACCAGAGTTCGCAGCCCAGATTGTGCTTGTACAGATTGCGTTCCAACTCGTAGCGCATCCGCCCATCGCCACTGAACGGCTCCCATACAAAGACGTCATCGTTCTGTTTGCATCGGACGATGGTCGTGGGTCCGGTGCAGGTTTGCGACGCATGCAACTTGTCCACCGTCTCGTACGGAAACAGGGAATGTGCGGAGTCCCGCCTGCCTGCGGCCAGCCCGCCACGCGACGACGCGAACATCCACAGATCCGAGTGACTGACCACGCTGGTCAGGAACGGGTCTATCAGGTCGTATCCGGCGATTCCGTAGTAGACGTCGCCCCGCCACTCGATCAGGCCGCCGGCGACGGATGGCGACATCTCCGGTGTTCGGGGCAGCCCCAGTCGTATTGCCATTTGAGAAGTTGCTCCCGTTGATAGATCGCGACCTTCCCTCCGGAAATCGGGGGGAAGCGTATATCTTTGTAGACCAGAGGCCGCGATTCAAGCGATAACTTCGTGCCGCCGCCGCGAACGAACTTGACTCCGCCGGTCTGGTATCCGACTATTGGGTACGGAGATATCGCCATGAGAAACCGCATTTCCGCCGTGCTGCTGTCGACCGTCGTATTCACGGCCCCGCTTGGAATCACCGGCTGCGAGCGTGACACCACCGGCCTCGATCTCGCCCCTTTTCCGACCGACCCGGTTGTTTTCCGCGATGTGTTCAACGGCATCGACTACCAGGCGTTCGCCGGATCCAAGCTGGATGCCCTCTCCGTCGACACCGACGAACATTACCTGGGCGATGCGTCCATAAAGATCGCCGTGCCCGACGTCGGCTATGCGGGTGGCGCCATCACCGCCAACGCTCCCCGCGACCTCTCGCAGTACAACGCGGTTGCGTTCTGGGTGAAGGCCAGCATGGCTGCGACACTCGACATCGCCGGATACGGCAACGACAACACGGATGCGCTCCCGTACCAGGGTAGCGTGAGCAACATCCCGCTGACCACTACGTGGCAGCGCCACATCCTTCCCATCCCGCGCACCGGACTCATGACCCCGGAAAGAGGCCTCTTCTTTTTTTCCGAGGGCCCAGAGAACGGGTTGGGCTACGATATCTGGTTTGATGAAATCGAGTTCGTGAAGTCGGATGCGATTTCCAACCCGCGCCCGGTCATGCGCCAGGACGATGTGGGTACGGTTACCGGCGTGCAGTTCAGCGTCGGGGGGACGTTCACCGCGTTCGATGTCACGGTGCCGGCGCCCGCCACGCTGCAGGTGAATCATGCACCGGCGTATTTCACGTTCCTGTCGAGCGATGAGAGTGTTGCCACGCCGTCGGGTGGCGGGATCCGCGTGGTGGGGGGCGGTACCGCCGATATCACCGCGCAGCTTGGCGCGATCGCGGTGGCCGGACGATTCACGGTCCGCGCACTCGACCCGCCGACCGATCCTGCTCCCCGGCCGACGATTCCCGCGGCGAACGTGATATCGATCTTCAGCAACGCGTATACCAACCGGCCCGCCGACTTTTCTCCCTCCTTCAGCCAGGCGAGTGTGTCCGAAATCAAGATCAGCGGGGACAACGTCAAGGTGTACAACATTCCGACCGCGCTCGATGTGGCCGTCATCGACTTCGGTGCAAACACCATCAACGCCACCGCGATGACGCACGTTCACATCGATATCTGGGCGCCGGAAGGCACGTTCTTCGGTCTGGGACTGTTCAGCTTCGGCGCGGACGGCGTGTTCTCGGGTGAGCCGGTTCCGTCCGGCGACGATAGCCAGAAGCTGGTGGCGGTGGTGCCGCCGCAGCTGGTTTTCGGCGAGTGGCTCAGTCTCGACCTTCCGTTGAGTTCCTACACGGTGCCGGGCGGGCTCAAAGAGACGGCGCACCTCGCGCAGATCATCCTGCGCAGCGACTCGGTGCTGTTGCTGGTCGACAACATCTTCTTCTACAACGCCGGGAATTGATCTCGCGCTCTTCGGGGTCACGCCTCATGCGACACCGTCGCATCCTCAAGCTACTTTCCCTGTCGGTGCTCGTTCTGACCTCTCTGGGGTTCAATTGCGACCGCGAAGATGCGTTGCAATGGAGCCTCGTGTGGCAGGACGAGTTCGATGGCCCCGAAGGCCAATCTCCGAACCCGCAGAAGTGGCGTTTCGACATCGGAACCGACTGGGGCAACCGGCAATTGGAGTACGACACCGACCGCCCCGAGAACGTTTCGCTGGATGGCAACGGCAGGCTCCGCATCATCGCGCGCGAGGAAGCGTACGAGGGGAGCGCCTACACGTCGGGGCGGATCAACACGCGCCAATTGTTCGCACACGAGCACGGCCGCTTCGAGGCAAAGGTCCTGCTTCCCATCGGGCAGGGGATCTGGCCGGCCTTCTGGATGCTGGGCGCGGATTTTCCCGAGGTTCCGTGGCCCGACTGTGGTGAGATCGACATCATGGAGTACCGCGGCCAGGAGCCCAACATACTCGTTGGCACCATCCACGGCCCCGGGCACTTCGGGGACGCCGCGATCTCGGGGCGTTACCAGTCTTCAGGCTACCTGAACGAGCAGTACCACGTGTATGCGATCGAGTGGGACGGTGGCAGCATCACGTGGTTCATCGACGCTATCCAGTATCACCGTGTCACGCGTGACGACCTGCCCGAAGGCGCGCGCTGGGTGTACAACCACCCGTTCTTCATGCTTCTGAACGTCGCGGTTGGTGGCAGATGGGCGGGTCCACCCGACGCCACGACCGTCTTTCCGCAGACGATGCTTGTCGACTGGGTGCGCGTCTACGCGATTTCCCCCCGCGATTGATTGCCCGCGCTACATCGTGAAAATCAGGTAGGTACGGATCTCCCATTCCGACCCGTTCTTGGCGTCCAGCGTCGGATCGCACACCATGTTGCCCAGCGCGTCGGGCGTCATGCCGGGGCAGTAGCGCGGCGAGTTCTGGTCGAGCGAGCGCCACGTACCGCGCAGGCCGAACCTCGTCTGCGGAAAACCATACCACCGCGGGGTCCCCAGCGTGCGCGAGATGTCGGCCATCAACTGGACCGGGAAGGTCTCGTTGAAGTCGTGGTGGTAGTCGTATGGACCCCAGTCGTTGAACTTTGCCGCGGCCTCGAACACGTGCTGACCCCACGCGAGACGGGCGGTCCCGCCCGCGCGCTGGATGCGCCGGTTGAGCGTCTGGTTCTCACCGGTGAGATCGTAGCCGTTGCCCTCGCCGGTTCCGATGTAAAGGTTCGCAATCAAACGCATGTCCCGCCGGGGACAGGATACGATCCGGGTCCACAACTCCCACATGTCGCGCCCCGGGGGGGCGGCGCCGAACGTGTAGACGGTGGTCCCGTCTGCCGCGATGAAGTTCGCGGCGTCCTGCGTGGTGGGCATGTGCCGGTACACGTATCCCACCGCGGCGGCAAATTTGGCGTCCTCGGCGGTTTCGTTGTCCCACGCCCACATCCACGTGGCCGGGGTGGGGTCATAGGTGATGAGCAATTCGGCGGCGGCCGTCTCGCGGTTTGCGCGCACGGCAAAGGGGTCGTCGAGCACGTTGCGGGGCCGTCCGGGGGGCGGCGCGTCGCCCGGGACCGGACCCACGATTGGTTTCTGGTAGAGGAAGTTGGGAGAGATCTGGAAATCATTCACCTGCACGGCGATGCCGGCGAGGATGTTGGACTGGTTCCCGGAGCCGCTGTCGCGCAGGCGCCAGCCGGTGAAGGTCGGGATGGACGTCGGGCCGCCATCGGCGACGAGTCCCATGATGGCGCCCTCGCCGTACCAGTTCCACCGGCCCTTCTGGTAAGTCACCTTGGCCTTGCCGCCGAATGTGTCCGAGTCCTTCACCTGGTCCTGAAGGACGCGGTAGCTGTCGCCATCCGGCTCCGCGATCTGGAAGGTCTGGCCGACCTTGGGTTGACCGGACCAGATACCGCCCACGTCATAGGCGACGTTGCCGCGCGAGCCGTGGAGCTGGAGAGAAAGTTTGCGCGTTGGTGGAAGCGGGATGGCAACCGAGCTCGCGACCGTACCCGTCTGCCCCTGGATGTCGTTCTGATAAACGGCCGTCGCGTCCCACCGCCATATGCGGCGGTTGTACTTCACGTATACTGACGGGTTGGCGCCCCACCACAACTGCGGCCCGTATGCAACCTTCAGTCCCGTGAGGGTCCTCTTGCCGGCAATCTCCACACCAATCGGGGCCAGGCCGTTGTAGATGTCGATGTTGTTTCCGTAGTAGGCGTCCCGGTACATCCCGAAGAAGTCGCCCTCGTATTGCCAGTGCAGGTGGCCCGTGCGGTAGAAGCCCACCAGGGAGAACCAGCGGTCGTCCCAGTTGACCGCCGCCCGGTAAACCGCGACCCGCTCGACGTCGGGGAGGGTCACCGTTCCGTTCGGCCCCTGGACGGTCTTGGGCCGCCCCCGGTTCTCGTAGAAGATCTCGTCGATGGGCGCGGTGGCCACGTGTCCCAGGATGTTCAGCGACAGAAACCCCGTGATCGCGTCGGTGGGCTGCGCCACGAAGTCGGCGTAGAACGACTCCATGTGATCGAACCCCCGGAACGCGGGGAACTGCGTCGGCAGGGTGGTTCCCATGGTGGCGGGCGTGCTGGTGCTGGTCCCGCCGGTGTTGTAGGTCGTGAACTCGAGGCGCACATTGCTCACCCGAATGCGGTTGGTGGCGCTCGATTCCCGCGCCGCGGTGTTTCCACGGGCCTCGAGCGCGGCCACGGCCGGGTGGATGCGCCCGAAGTGGGTGCGGATACTCGCGAGGTCGGTGCCGGGCGCATAGGGATCCAGCGTGAACGCCTGCCGCAGCGCGTAGTACGCCGCGCGCGGATAGACGTCGTACTGGCCGCTGACGTCGGAGTAGCCCTTGGCGGTAATGCCCCACCATTCCTCATTCATGTTGTTCTCGCCAGGAACGAGATCCTCCTGGTAACCGCCGTTGGCCCACGAGGCATTGGTGTCGTGCACGTCGAGGCGTTCTTCCTGCCTGTACTTCCACCAGCCGTCGGTCCACTGGAAAATTGTGCCGCCGATGCAGTTGCCCGCGCGGCCCTTGCCCGCGGACTGCTCGTAGATCTCCTCCCACTGGCCGATCAGGTAGTGCGCCTGCATGATCTGATCTTCGCGCATCTCTTTGGCGTTGAATGCATCGCAGCCGAACTCGGTGAAGAGCACGGGAACGCCCAGTTTTTCCTTCACCACATCAAACAGGTCGCGCGCCGATATCCCGCGGTAAACGTTGGTGCCGAGGATGTCGAGGTTCTTGCACTCCTGGGCGATCAGGTCGATGTACTGGATGTCGCCATTCGCGATGGCGACGGGGTGGTTGGAATCGAGCGCCTTGATGCCATCGATGATTTCGCCGAAAAGGGAATACAGGAAACGCGCCCGGGCGGCGTCGCGTTCGCCCTCGGGGAGATTCGCGATCTCGAATGACGTCCACGACAGGCCGTAGTTGTTCTCATTGCCCAGCATCCACATCATGAGGCCCGGCGTGTTGCGGTACTGTTCCACGATTTCGAGTACCTCGGCCTTCACCGCCGCGCGCAGCCGCGGATCGGCGTAGTCCACGGCCGCGATCCATGCCCCGTCCAGCGTGTAGCCGTAGCGTGCCACGAAGTGGTTCAGGATGGTGTAGATGCCGTACTGCTCGTAGATGTAGGTTATCCAGCGGGCCGGCATGCCCGCATAGACGCGGATCGCGTTGACGCCCATGGCCTTCATGAGCGGCATATCGCGCGCGAGTGCTTCCTTGATGAAATCGTCGGGCTGGCCCCAGAAGTCGTAGGAATAGTTGGTTCCGATGGGGAAGTAGTCCCAGTTCATTCCGAAGACCATCGTGTCGCGGCCATTCACCTGCAGCCGCTGGCCGGATTCGTCAGACACGACTCGAACCGTGTCCACCGCCTGTGCGATGGCTGGCGGTGCAACCAGCCCGGCAAGAAGCGCAGCGAGCGTGAAGGCCAGATTCCGTGTGGCTATTCCTGCGCGCGACATTGTGGAATCCTCCCGGAAAATTTCATGATGTCGAGTCGTCCACCCCGTTTGCGGTGACGACGTCATGGTACCAGAACGAACTGTCTTTTGGTATTCGCTCTTGCGTCTTGTAATCGACCCAGAACAGCCCAAAGCGCTTCTCATATCCGTGCGCCCACTCGAAGTTGTCCATCAGCGACCATGCGAAGTAGCCCCGAAGCGGCACCCCGTCCTGGATCGCGCGGTGGCAGGCCACGATATGCCCGCGCATGAATTCGATGCGCCGGGTGTCCTTGATACGGCCGGTTTCGTCCGGGCCGTCCGAGTACGCGGCGCCGTTCTCGGTGATGTACATCGGCGGCGGCGCGTACTCGCGGTGGAGCCGTTCGAGCAGCGCTGTCAGCCCGGACGGGCAGACCTCCCAGCCCATGTCGGTGAGTTCTTCTTCGGGTACCTGCGGGACGGATTGTGGCCACGCGCCGTCGCCGGCCCGCATCACCACGCGGCTGTAGTAGTTCACCCCCAGAAAGTCCATGGGAGCGGAGATCGCCGTGAGATCGCCCGGGCGGACGAACGGAAGCTGTGCGCTTTCCAGGTGACCCACGGCGATGCGGTCCTTGATCACGTCTTCCGGATAGCGGGCGCGAAAGAGCGGGTCAAGGTACCAGCGATTGAAGAAGCCGTCGAACCATCGCGATGCATCCACGTCTTCCGGGCTCTGCGATGCGGGTGACGACGGCGTGAGGTTGAGCACAATGCCAACCTGCACGCCGGGTGCGTTCCTGCGAATGACCGGAACGGCCAGGCCGTGCGAGAGCAGCAGGTGATGCGCCACGCGCAGCGCGCCCGGCGGGTCCTTGATGCCGGGGGCGTGATGGCCGCTGTCATGACCGAGGTGGGCGATGCACCATGGCTCGTTGTGGGTTACCCAGTGCTGCACGCGGTCACCGAGCCGCGCGCTGACGACGTCGGCGTAATTAACGAATGCGTCCGCGGTGTCGCGCGACATCCAGCCGCCCTCGTCCTGAAGCGCTTGCGGGAGATCCCAGTGGTAGAGGGTGATGAACGGCCGGATGCCGGCCTCCACCAGGGCGTCGACCAGCCGGTCATAGAAGTCGAGTCCCGCGGCGTTCACGGCTCCCCGGCCGTCGGGGAGTACGCGCGACCACGCCACGGAGAACCGGTAGGCGTTTACGCCCAGCCGGGCCATCAGGCCGATGTCAGCCCGCCAGCGGTGGTAGTGGTCGCAGGCTGCGCTGGCATCCGACCCATCCGCGATACGTCCGGGGATGGCTTCCATCGTGTCCCAGATGGATGGGCCGCGGCCGTCCTCGCAGAAGGCGCCTTCGATCTGGTGGGCGGAGGTGGCCACGCCCCACAAAAAGCCGTCGGGGAATCGGAGCACGGGTTGCAACGGTATCTCGTTTTCATTAAGGAGTTTGGCGCAACACGCATGGACTGGACGGGGGATCCTGTCAAAAAACACGCCGCGCTGTCAACCCGGCGCGGGTCAGGGGTGGTTCGGCCGTCCGGATTTGCTTCGCCTGCCGGGATTTGGTACCATTGGGTGTGCGGTAGGCCGCGCGTAGATTGCTATTTTATAAATACTTACACATCGGTTGCCGCTGTCTCCGATCCCGCTGGCGGGACGCAACATCTGTTTTGACGCACGGAGGGCGCATGCGCCGGACTGCCTTACTGATCGTCGGTTTCTTCTGCACCGCGCTTGCCCCGCTGGACGCGTCGTCTCAGTGCATCCTATCCAACCCGAGTTTCGAAATCGCCGGCACCGGTGGGCAGGTGTTCGGCGGCTGGAATCAGTTTGGAGCCGTTGGCTCCACGCCCGCCGCGCCGCACGGGTTCAAAGCCGCGCGCGTGAGCGGACCCAACCTGGGCGGATGGGACGTATCGGCGTACTGGCAGGCGTTCAGTACGGCTCCCGGTGAAAGGTGGCAAGCATCGGTCGAAGGGTGGCACACAGCGACGAAGCCACTGACCGGCCAGTGCAAGGCGATTCTCAACATCGAGTGGCGTGACAGCGGTGGCAACTTGATTTCGTACGAGTCGCACGACGTCGCAACCGCATCGACGCCGCTGGACGCGATCCAGAAATTCAACGTGGTCAGCGGTCCCGCACCGGTCGGGGCGGTCAAGGCCCGCCTGCTGCTCGGCGTGCTGCAGTCACCCACCGATCCCTCGCCCGATGTCTATTACGACCTCGCCCAGTTCAACAAAGTCGGACCCCCGAGCATCGATGACATCCAGTGGAACGACTTCCCGGGTGGGCGGACGATCACGTTCAGCGGTTACGATTGGCGTGTGAAGGGGCCGGGTGTATTTGGCCCGGGTCCGAACCGGTATGACGATTCCCCGAGCGCGGTGTGGGTGGATGCGGGTGGCCAGTTGCACGTGACCGTTCAGAACAACTTTGGCAACTGGTACAGCAGCGAAATCGCGCTGGTCGATCCACTGGGTTACGGCGATTACATCTTCACCACCCGCGGCCGCCTGGATCTGCTGGATCCCAACGTGGTGCTCGGGCTCTTCACGTGGCAATACGGGCCGTGTTACGACCCCTCATATCTCTGGTGGGGCCCGTACAACGAATTCGACATCGAGTTCAGCCGTTGGGGAAACGCGTCCAACGACATCGGACAGTTCGTTGCGCAACCCTACGACTGGCCCGGCAACATCAGCCGTTTCGGCGCCACCTTTGCCACCAACGAGATAACCAGCCACGCGTTCCGCTGGCTGCATGACCGCGTGGAATGCCGAAGCTGGCGTGGTGGTCCTCTGGACGAAGGCACGTCGACCCAGATCCACTCATGGACCTATACCGGGCCGCACATTCCGCGGCCGGAGCAGCCGCGCGTGCATATCAACCTGTGGCAAATCGCGAACCCCGCGAGTAACCAGGAAGTCGTCATCAACGCATTCACTTTCGTTCCCGCGGGGACAGCAACCGCGGTCCGTAACGTGCCGCCGGCCGCGCGGAGTTTCCTGGCCGATGCGCGCCCGAACCCGTTCAACCCGACAACAGCCATCGGCTACACGGTGGCGGCGGCCGGGTTTGCGGAGATCGCGGTCTACGATGTGCGGGGCAAACTGGTGCGGACGCTGCTCAGCGGCCGCGTGGTGGCGGGCTACGACGAAGTGGTATGGGATGGCCGTGATGACTCGGGCAACCGGGTGGCGTCGGGTGTCTACCTGTACCAGCTGCGGGCGGGGAATGTGGTAGAGACCAAGAAGATGGTGATGTTGAAGTAGTAGTACCGTCTGAGTCGCGGTCTATGATCTTGGCGCCGCGGTACGTGACGGAAAAGAACTGAAGTCCAGGAGAGTCGGTGGCGGTATTGAGAACCGCTACAGGCGCTTACCCCTTGAGACGCCGGTGCAAGCCGGTGGCCATGCAGGCGGCACGCAAGTTCTGCGTTGCCCAAGGAAGGCCAGAGAAAATGAAACATACACGAACGTTTGCATTGCTAGCGGTGGCGTGTGCGGCCGTGCTCGCGGTCAGTCACGCCGCGTTCGCGGACGGTGTGCAACTCCTGACCAACCCCGGATTCGAGACGGGCGGTGGTTCTTACGCCGGCTGGACTTCGTTCGGCAGCGGTGTGCAGATATCCACGCCCGGCACCGACAACATCATTCACACCGGGACAGCGGCCTCCAAGGTCTACGGTGAGTTCAACAACTGTCCCATCCCGACGTTCGACGTGGGCGGCTACTTCCAGTCGTTCACGCCCACGGCTGGTCAAGTCTACACGTTTTCGGGCTATTCCTTCGTGTCCAGCGCCGATCCGATGCCGGGAAATGACACCTGCGTCCGCAACCGCGCGATCGCCAAGATCGTGTTCTACAACGCGGCCGTCGGTGGCGCGGAGATGGCGACCAACGAGGTCATCATCGGCAACTGGAGCAGTCCGCTCGACGCGTGGGTTCCTTTTTCGGTGTCTGCGCCCGCCCCGGTGGGTGCGCTGCGTGTCCAGGCGATGATCCTGTTCCTCCAGCCGGGTTGTGATACGGGAGCGGTCTTCGTGGACGACCTTCTCTTCTGTGAGGGTGCGCCCGTAGCGAGTCCCAATGTGCTCGTCAACCCGAGCTTCAACACGGATCTCAGCGGCTGGACCACATTCGGCAATGTGTTCTATGACAACCGCTCCTTCGCGCGCCGGACGCCGACGGGCGCTGCGAAACTGTTTGGAACCTTCACCCCCGGAAGCGACTCGGGAATGTACCAGAGTTTCGCCGCCGTTCCTGGCGAACGCTGGCTGCTGAGTGTTTACGCGCTGAATACGTGCGCGGAGAATGCCATTCGCGGCACCAACGAGGATGTGGCCCTTGCCCGAATCGTGTACCGCAACAACGTCGGGGCCGATCTGGGCGGCGCTGATGTAATCATCGCCAACAACACATCGCCCCTGGGCACATGGACGCGGTACCTCGTTACCGCTACGGCGCCCGTGGGAGCGGTTTCCGTCGACGCGTTCATCCTGTTCACCCAGGGGGTGTTTCTTGAGAATGGCGCCGTCTTCGTGGATGACGCGGCCTTCGCCAAGGTCACGGCAACCGGCGTCGAGGACACACCGAGCGCGCGCGGTGCCGAGCTGCACCAGAACATCCCGAACCCGTTCAATCCCAGCACGCAGATCACGTTCGACCTCGTGGAGCGGGACAACGTCGAAATCAGCGTGTACGATGTGAACGGGCACCGCGTTACCACGCTCTTCAAGGGGTCGATGGACGCCGGTTCACACGCCGTGACGTGGGACGGAACCGCCGCAAGCGGCGAGCGCGTATCGAGCGGCGTTTACATGTACTCACTGCGAACCTCCTCGGACCAGATCACGCGGCGCATGGTGCTGCTCAAGTAGAGCGGTGCCTGCTGGTATTTGTGACCATGGCGCTGGCTGCGCTCCGGTGATCCCGGGGCGCAGCCGCGTCGTTTGAGGAGTACGGGTGACGATGGATTCGTGGGTTCTGGTTTGCATGGCGGTCGCACTGGTGGCCGGAAACGGTTCCGGGCGCGATCCTGTGGCCATGGCGCCCGCTGTGCGCGAGTTTCGTCCCTACATCGACGAACGGTGGGTTGGGAATGCGGTGTCGTACGGACCCCACCGCGACGGCCAGCATCCCGGCGGGCCATCGCCCTCCCGGGAGCAGATTCGCGAAGACATGGGGGTCATGCTGCGCCACTGGCATCTGCTGCGAACCTACGGCGCGGGCGAAACGACGCAACGCATGCTGGAGATCATTCGCGCCGATCACCTCGATATGAAAGTCATGCTGGGCGTGTGGATCGCAGTCGAAGAGCGCCGGGGGGAGAACGGTGACGTGATCGAGTCGTTCCCGGAGGCTCGCGAGGCGAACCGGCGCGAGGTGGAGGCGGGCGTCCGTCTGGCAAATGAGTACGCCGACATCGTGGTCGCCGTCAGCGTGGGGAACGAAACCCAGGTAGACTGGTCGGCGCACAGAAGCCCGCTGGATATTCTGATTCAGCATGTCCGCACCGTGCGCGCGGCGACCCTCGTTCCGGTCACCGTGGCAGACGACTACAACTTCTGGAACAAGCCCGAGAGCCATGCGCTTGCCAGGGAGGTGGATTTCATCGTCATGCACGCGCATCCCATGTGGAACGGAATCCTCGCGGCAGACGCCTTCCAATGGACGCGCGACACATATCACGCCATTGCGGCCGAGCACCCGGATCGCGTCGTTGTCCTGGGAGAGACCGGCTGGGCGACGATGATGCACAACGAAGGCGAGCAGGCGCGCCTGATCAAGGGACATCCCGGAGAGGCGGAACAGGCCGCGTTTCTTGATGCGATCACGTCCTGGGCACAGCGCGAGCACGTCACTGTTTTCTTCTTCGAGGCATTCGACGAAAACTGGAAGGGTGGCGAGCACGCCGACGAAGTCGAGAAGCACTGGGGCCTCTACAAGGCCGACAGAACGCCCAAGCTCGCGGTCCGTAACGGGGTGTCAAAGTGAAAAGACCTGCTGCATCCCTCCGCATCATTGTGCTTGCGGTGATGCTTGTTTCAATCACCAGCGCAGCCCACGCGACGTGGTCGCTCGTCTGGTCGGATGAATTCAATGGCACCAGTCTGAACACCGGCGACTGGAATTATGACGTCGGGACCGGATGCCCGAGTCTGTGCGGGTGGGGGAACAATGAACTGGAGTACTACCGGGCGGAGAACGTGGCTGTGTCCGGCGGCAACCTGGTCATCACCAGCCGCGCAGAATCATTTGGCGGCGCGGGCTTTACCTCGGGAAAAATAACAACGAAGAACAAGCAGACTTTCCTGTACGGCCGTATCGAGATGCGGGCCAGGATACCGACCGGCGGCGGGATGTGGCCTGCCTTCTGGATGTTGCCCCAGGATGCGGTCTACGGCGTCTGGGCCAGGAGCGGTGAGATCGACATCATGGAGGCGGCAAACAGTACCACCTCGGTTGGGGGGACGATTCACTACGGAGGAAGCTGGCCCAACAACACCTACTCGGGCGGCTCGTACTCACTGGGCGGAGCGAACTTCGCCAACGATTTTCACGTCTATGCCATCGAGTGGGAACCCGATGAAATGCGCTGGTACGTGGACGGTGCGCTCTACTACACGAGAACCAGCTCGCAGTGGTACAGCGACGGCGCACCCGCAAACCCGCGCGCGCCCTTTGACCAGGACTTCTACATCATCCTGAATGCCGCCGTGGGGGGCAACTATACCGGCTGTACGAATGCCGGCTGCATTACCGCGAGTTTTCCGCAGGAGTTCCTTGTCGACTACGTCCGGGTGTACGAGGACATCGCCAATGCGGCCCCGATGGTCACGATCACGGCGCCCGGTTCGGGTAGCGTTCTTCCCGCGGGTGACATCACCATCGACGCGACGGCCTCCGATCCCGACGGTTCCATTGCCCGCGTTGAGTTCTACGACGGGTTCGCCTATCTGGGCGAGGACACGGCGGCGCCCTACAGCTTCGTTTGGACGTCCGTACCCAACGGATGTTACCAGCTGGTCGCCAGGGCCATTGACAACCTTGGTGGTTTTGCAACGGACGCCGTTGACGTAACCGTTGGCGCGGGCTGTGGGCAACTGCCCTATCTGGGAAGCGCGTTTGTCCTGCCGACAAAGATCGAGGCGGAGGACTTCGACGCCGGCGGAGAGGGTGTGGCGTACCACGATGTCGATGCGGGCAACAATGGCGGGCAGTACCGTCCCTCCGATGGCGTAGACATCGAAGCGTGTAGTGACACGGGCGGCGGATACAACGTGGGATGGCTGGCGGCCGGCGAATGGCTCGAGTACACCGTCTCTGTTCCAACGGCTGGCGACTACACGTTTGACGTGCGGGTCGCGTCTCTTTCCACGGGCGGTTCGTTCCATCTGGCCTTCAACGGTATCAACCAGACGGGGCCGGTTGCGGTGCCGGTCACGGGTGGATGGCAGACGTGGACGACCGTGCCCGCCACGGCAACCCTCGCCGCGGGGACGCAGGTCATGCGGTTCGTGGCGGACACCGATGGTTTCAACGTGAACTACTTCGATGTAGCGACGGTGCCGACCGCGGTCGGACGCGGGGGACGGCCGGCGGTGGCCGCATTGCACCCGTGCTATCCGAATCCTTTCAATCCGGCGACGACGATCCGTTATGACGTTCAGGATGACGTTCCGGTCACGCTCGCCATTTACGATGTGACCGGCAAGCGGATAAGGACACTGGTGGATGAGCAATCGAGCCATGCGGGCCGCTACGAACTCACCTGGGACGGCCGTGACCAGAGCGGACAGGTTGTTGCTTCGGGCGTCTACTTCTACCGGCTGGACGCGGGCGGATTCTCAGAGACGAGACGGATGGTGCTGCTCAAGTAGACGGCTGGCCGATCTGTTCTATCGGTATCCGATGGCCGCGTAGCCAACCCAGTGGTGGAGGTTGTTGGGTGCCGTCGCGCCGAGGCCAGGAATCCGCGCCAGATCGAGGGAGACTTCTCCGAGGCTGGTTCCGTAGTCCAGCAGTGTTCCCGTCAGCGGGTGGCTGAAGAGGGTTTCGTTGACTCGCGAGGCGACGTCGAGACCGAACGGAACCGAGAAACGGCCGCACCACGTGAGGGCGTAGCGGGTGACGTCCGTGCTGTCGACGCACGTGTACAGAAACCCGCGCAGGTTGTCACGGCGAAGGGTGCCGGTGAGCCGGGTTGTGGCGAGGTTCCGGTCGCGTTCGACGGCTTTCGCGTATCCGTCGGGACTCGTGCCGAAATCCGCGTACACGCTTCCACCCCAGCCCGCGTCGCCGTAGTGCACCGCGTCCGCCGACGCGACGATGGCGACGTCGCGTCCCAGCGCCCAGCCCTTCTCCTTCATGATCGAAGCCAGCGCGGACGAGACTTCGCCGGCGAGGCGATCCATTGTGGCCCAGTCCATGTACGGGACCAGGATGGAGACAATCTCGACGTCCCGGTTGCCGGCCTGGAGCCACGGCACGATGGCCTCCACGGAGTGCTCCACCGTCTGCATGTCGTTGTCGACAATGAAGTCGTCCTGCGGGAGGCGTGCGAGCAGGGCGTCGCGCAGCGGCGACGGCTTCACCGGGCCGTAGGGACCGCGCCACGCGTCGAACGATTCGAAGACCAGCCGGTTACGGCAGTCGAAGGCGCGGGCCTTGTGGAACACGCCAAAGAGGATCACGGTCTTCGCGCGGATGTGCGGTGTCAGCAGTGCGTAGAGCCGGCCGGCGTAGTAGTAGTCGTCGTGGGGACAGACGGCTGCGGCGAAGGCGGTGTCATCGGTCCATTCATACTGAGCGACGAGCTCCGCGCCGCGTGCCGCCGCCAGCGTACGGGCTTGCGCCAGGACCGAATCCATCTGCGCCGCGGTGGTGACGAACCCCACCGTGTCCGCCTGCCCGCGCAGCTGCTTTTCGGACGGAATGCTAACCGCGGCAAGAAGGTCCTGCCGCTCGTCCGCCCGCGCGGAGTGCGACAAGACGATCAGCGCTGCCAGGGCGGCGCCCCGCTTGAGGAAACCATGCATGACGATCCTTCACCTGCCTGCGGACAATCCGCGGATGCAAAGCAGGTCGTCATTATAGCACGGTCCCCGCGCCGCGCTTACAGCCGGCCATTCCCGCTGTCTACTCCACCTCCACCGAGCAGACCATCTGCACGCGGCATTCCGATGAGCCGGAAACAGAGATCGTCTCGGGACCATTTTTCCAGTCCCTGCCGCCCTGCCAGTAGTGATTGCTGTAGCCGATGGAATCGGCCATGCGGTCGTCGTACAGCCCGTTGGTGTCCCACTCGTACAGGTGGAATTCGAGCATGAAGAAGTCGTTTGTCTTGGGCTCGCGTTCCATGGTGAACACGATGTCATCGAAGTCGGCCGCCTGGCCGGCGAGGCCGCTGAACGAACCATTGAATCGTTTCCAGTCCGCCTGGTCCACACCGCTCTCCCGCACCACCAGCTCGAAGGTGAAGTCGCCGGGGTTGGTGGGGTCGTTCTCGCAGCTCGCGATGACGATCGCGGAGGCCACGGTGACGGTGACGGTGTGGGTGGTGGGGCCGGTGTCCACCGGAGGGGCCAGCGGGGTGTCCTCGTCACCGCAGCCGGCCACGGTGAGGGTGAGCACGGCGGCGAGGGCGATCCCGTTAACTGATTGCAATGAAATAAGTTTGTCGATCTTCACGGTGATCCTTTCGTCGATCGGGTAAGTGTCTGCTCACCCTCAACGCAGGAAAGGGCCCCGAAAGTGATCACGGTATCAGCATCCGGGCGTCGAAAGGTCCCCTCAGCATTGTGGAAGGCCCGCCCAAGAAAAGGGCGCCCGGACCTCGCGGTCCAGGCGCCCTCTTCGTTGTTCCAAAGCGGGGTTGCCCGCGCCTACTTCAGCAACACCATCTTCTTCGACTCGTTGAACTTCCCGGCCGTCAGGCGATAGAAATACACGCCCGATCCCACCGGTGTGCCCGACGAGTCGCGGCCGTCCCACGTGATGTCGTGGGCTCCGCGGTCGCGTACGTCGTCGACCAGCATGCGAACCAGCGCGCCGCTCGCGCTGTAGATCGCCAGGCCGACCCGCTCCCTCGCCGGAAGCGTGAAGCGGATGCTGGTGGTCGGGTTGAACGGGTTCGGCGAGTTCTGCGCCAGCTCGATACTCGCACCGGGCAGTCTCACTTCCGCCGTCGGCGAGAGGAACTCGCCGTCGCCGTCGATGACGCCGATCCGGTACACGTACGTCTTGCCCGCCAGCGCGGTGTTGTCGACATACAGGAAGTCGCCGTTGCGCGGCGCGTCGACAATCGCAAGCTCCGCGAACACGTCGCGGCCGCTGTCGGCCCGATACACCGCCACGTAGTTCGCGCTGCCCAGCGTGGATGAGAACCGCGCACGGATCTCGACGCCGCTGCTGGTGGGACGAACGTTGAAGGCCGCGATGGCGACGCTCACCGGCAGGTCGCAGGTGTTCGTCCAGCCCAGGTCGTGGAAGTGCGCCAGCGTGAGGTCCACGTCGCTGGACAGGCCGCTGTTGATCGCCGGCTCCATCAACAGGTCAGGAAACGCGCTCACGTCGAAGTGTGAAATCGACGAGCCACCCTGGTACGGGTTGGGCGCGTACAGCTTCACCCTGCCATTGGCATCCGCACCCGCCAGAACCGACGGGTCCAGCCCCAGCGTAACGTTCACCGGACCGCCCAGCAGCGCGTTCTTGAGCGCGGTGCCGTCGGCCATGGTGACGCTCACCACCGGAATGACGATGGTGGGGTCCGCACCGCCCAGTCCCGGCGGGGTGGAGCCGGCGACGTTGTTGGCGATGACCACCGCGATGGCCCCCGCGGCCTGTGCGGCCGCGGCCTTCAGGGTGAACGCACAGGTCCCGCGGTCGATGAGCGCGATGTTGCCGGCAACCGCACCGGCATTGACCAGCGGTTCACACCCGTCGGTAACCGTACCGGTTCCGTCGTCCACCAGCACCAGGTTGCCGGTGACGTTGAACGACGAGGGGCCGAAGGAGGCGTTGCCGTACAGGATCTTCGGTGGCAGCGGCCCACCGCTGTTCACGAACATGGTGGGCGTGCCGCCCAGCACCTCGGGCGCCCGGGTGGTGACGCAGTTGCCGTTCCACACCACGTTGCCCGTGTTGACGGCGGACGCCGCGCGCTGCGCCTGGGTCATGTTGTCCCAGGTCATTCCCAGCGTGTTGTCGCGGATGTGCCGCTCGTACACGTCGGGGCGGCCGCCGGATTCGGCGCCGCTCGAGCCCACCAGCGTGCTGAAACCGAGGCCGTGACCCATCTCGTGCAGCAACACCGGCAGCAACTCCACGTCGGTGCCCTCGTTGCCGTCATAGCCGTAATACCAGCCGCGGCCGCCGAGGCAGGCGGGATCGCCGTTGAGGTTGCTGTTGAAGGTGGCATTGATGTCATACAGCGCGGGATTCAGATCGACCCCACCCAGCTTGTTCGCCAGTGCGACGTGGTACCAGGTGTTGGCGAGCGGCGCGCCCGCGAAGTCCGACCACACCTGCGACGGTCCGGCCGAACCGAGCACCGCGGATGTCGCCGTGCACGTCTGCGGGTTGAACTGCGCGCGGACGATGATGGTCACCGAACTGGGCAGCAGCCCGCCCCAGATGTCGGCCGCGTGCTGGAACGCATTCAGCCGCTGCTGGCCGACCGTGGTGCCCGGGTTGCCGCCGACCGGTGTGGCGGGGGTCGGGTCGTTGAAGCCTTCACCCGCGGTGTCGTTGTTCAGGATGGTGATGACCGCCGCATTGGCGGCGGTTACGCTCGCGAGGGTCAGGAGCAATGCGAATACGAGCAGGCGTCGCATTACTTCACCTCCAGCGTCGCGGGAGCAACCGTCGTTTCCGTCAGGATGTTCTCCACGTTCTCGGCATTGTCGGCGCACACGACGGCGTTGCCGTTCTGATCGATGCGCACCACGGACACGCTCTGGAAGCGGCCCTGCAGGTCCATCGACTCGGAACCGTCGGCGTGCCGCACGATCTCCAACCCTTCGGTGTCACGGCGCAGCGCGTTCTGCGTATCGGCATCGAGCGTAAGCGGCTCGGTGGGCATGACGCCCACGGTGAGTTCGCCGGTTTCCGGGTCCAGGTACGCCATCATACTGGCCGTACCCGGCGTCTCGGTGCTCGGCTCAACCGCGACAACACTGCTGTCGGTACTGCTCCTCGGCGACAAAACCACGAGCGTCGCCACGCTCAAAACCAACACAAGGGTAATCCCTGCCCATTTGCGCTTTCTCATAGGGGAGCCTTTCGGCATGAGGGTTAACCGGTTGCTGACGAGATAGACGGGAATTCTACCACATGGGTGTGCGCCTGTATGCCGGCAACGTGCGGATGGACCGCCGCCCACCCACGGACCTTGTGCATTGATTCACACAATGAACAGAGCGGCCATGGCTTCTGCAACACGCCCCGCAACCGTCCCAGCCACTCCGCCACCGTCTGGAGTAACACCGCCGCGCCCTGCGCGGGGTCGACCTGGCGGTCGTTCTCCGCGAACAACGCGAGGACGGGGATTGGCAACGCGCTGACCGTCTTCGCCGGATCCAAGAACGACTCCGACGTGGTGTCCGCGGGCGTGAAGTCCTCCTCGGGCGCAACGCCCGCCCACCCCAGACCGTCGCGAATAGCGGGAATGCCCTCCAGAATCTCCGCCGCGCAGAGCACGTAGTTGCCAACAAGGTAGGCGCCCTGCCAAATACTGTTCTCCATGGGACACGACCACGCAACCACGAATGCGACATCGCGCGTCCGTGCCAGCGCGACCGCCATCACGTAGCTCGCCTGGCTGGATCCGTAGAGGCCAATTGTGTCCGGCACGATGCCGGGAGCAGCAGCAGACAACAGAGCACCGGGGAGACGGATGCGTGCATCGTCGGCCTTCCTTCTCGTATTGGAGCTGTGGCCGGCACGATTCTACTACAGAAAACCCGGCTGGCGTCAGTGAGGAGGCAGCGGAATGTGATATGATTGGCTTCCAACCGCCGAGACAGGAGGCTGAAGAGCATGGAGAGAATCCTCGTCGTCGACGACAGCCAGGAGGCCCGTGATCTCGCGGGGGAGTGCCTGCGGGACCACGGCATGACCCCCATTTTCGCCTGCAATGGCCGCGAGGCTATGTCCGCAATCGAGGACCATCCACCCGACGCCGTTTTGACCGACCTGCACATGCCGGAGATGGACGGCCTGGAGCTTGTCCGGCTGGTGCGGAGCCGGTTTTCAGGCCTGCCCGTGGTGCTCATGACCTCGCAGGGGAGCGAGGAAACCGCGGTCAGCGCGTTGCGTGCGGGCGCGCTCAGCTACGTTCCCAAGGCCAAGTTGCGCAACAATCTCTGCGACGCAATGGGGATGGTGATGGCCGCGGTCGAAGAGCGGCGTTTTCGCGAGCGAACCCGTTCGCTGCTGGAACACAGCGAGGCCAGCTTCCTCCTGGGCTACGAAATGGACGGTCCCAATGCGCTGATCAGCCACCTGCAGGGAAATCTCCGCCAGGTCAACTTCTGCGACGATACCGAGCTGTTTCAAATTGGCACCGCGCTGGCGGAAGCGTTGAGCAACGCCATCGACCATGGCAACCTGGAACTGGACTCCGCGATTCGCGAGCAGGGCGCGGATGTGTACGCGGAACTCCGGCAGCAGCGTGCGACGCAAGATCCCTATCGCGACCGTCGTGTGCGGGTGACGGAAACGCTCCGCCCCGACGTGGTACAGTACCGCGTGCAGGATGAGGGCAAGGGGTTCGATGTTTCCTGCGTGCCGGACCCGCTCCACCCGGATTGCCTGCTCAAGGTGAGCGGTCGCGGACTGCTGCTGCTGCGCACCTTCATGGACGACGTGACCTTCAACGCGACCGGTAGCGAAGTCACCATGACGAGACGCCGGCGGACAACCTGACGAATAATCTAGCGAACTCGGTCGGTAATTGGTACGAAGCGATACAGGTGGAACAGGTCGTAGTAGGCGAAGCACTCGTCCGGCAGGATTTCGTAGTTCGTCCCGAAGTACTGGTTGAACACCAGGCGAAACGTGTTGACCGGTGTCATTGACGGGTGAAACACGGCCGGGTCGATCCCGGGCAGATACATTGCATTCAGTATCCGTGTCTTCTCCCGGCACTCGTCCCGGGTTGCGCTCTCCCACTTGAACTCCGCCGCTTTGGTGCCCGCCGGGTAGGGGCCCTCGTCGGACTGCACGATGATGACCGGGGGCTTGCGGGACTTCTGCAGGATCGCATCGACCAGTTCCAGAACGCGCTTGTTGGTGTACTCCAGCTGACCCACATAGTTATCCCGGGCACTGCGCGCCGCTTCGGCATCGCTGTCGACAAACCCGCCATTGCTGTCAAAGACGTACGGTTCGTGTGGTATCAAGAAGTGCCCGAACACGAACTTGGGACCCGGCGTGTCGGGCACGGCCATCAACCTGGCGAAGTTGTGGTTGACGCGTTTGTATTTCTCGGCTCGATTGTCGTCGAGCACCCGCAGCTTGCTCAGAACCGGAGCCGCCATGGTTGTTTCCAGATACATGCGTGTGAATTCAGGCAGCTGTTCCACGTTGTAATTGATATCCGCATTGGGATTGTGGGCGGTCACATGGAAGCGCGTGCCGGCATGGATGAACAGGTAGCCCTTCGCCTTGAGGAAGCGCCAGACGCGATAGTCCTCTAGCATGAAGAACAGGGGCAGCCGGTTGACGCTGTCGTTCCCCATGAGGCTGGTGAGGCAGTCGATGTATCGCATGCTAAGCGTGGCGGAGAGTGATTGCAGCGTCATTACGTAGTTGGAGTAGCTTTCCTGGGCAACATAGAAGCCACGGCTCGACAGGTGGTCGGTGAACGCCGAGTTGTCGTAGTCAAAGTAGTCTCTCAGGCTGCTGTTGCTGGCGTAGCGATCGAGACAGATGAAGTAGATGTCGGGTGCGGAATCGGGGATGGCGCTGGCGAAGTCCATATCATCGGAGTAGGTACAGTTTACCGTCGTGGCCGTTCGGTTCGACGTGACTTCGAAGCGCGCAATCGTCCACAGCGGAACGACGAACAGTCCCGCGCCGACGACGATGGCGAGACGGTTCAGCGGCCGGAGGTCTGCCCTCGTTCTCAGTATCGCCAACGTGCCGGCCAGGAGTGCCAGTCCCCAGACGGTGAGCAGGACGGTTGGCTTCGCCAGGGGAATGCCGAACAGGACCCACGCGTTGATACTGGTCGACACCGGGCCGAAGGCGGTCACCAGGAACAGCCACAGGGATGTAATCAGCGCGGCTTTGTAGCGGTCCCTCGACAGGAGATAAGAAATTGCGTAGCCAAGGAGCCAGGCCAGAAGCATTGCAACGGCGGGGACCACGGCCGCCGAGGCATGCGCCTTCATGACGTTGTTGGCATAGAGAGACGCGACAGGCGCAAGGGCGAAGAGAATGGGGTGGAAGAAAGCGCTGTATCTCAACTGGTAATCCCCGACGTTCGGAACTTATCTCGCTGGACGCCTCAATTGTGATCCTGCCAGAGTAGGCCGCGGAAGCCACGGATACAAGTACCTTGGGACCGGGGTTTGCGGGGAAACGTGCGGGCCGTCCCCTTGCGGGGACGGCCCGGTCAGCGGAAGACGGCGCGCCCAACGCCCTCCCGCGTGACTACCTCACGCCGTACACCGGCGTCATGAGTGCCTGCGCCGTTTCGGCCAGGCTCACGAATTCGGCGCGGTAACCGTGTACGTCCTCGCCGCGCGCGGCGCGCGCGGTGGCGATGACCTGTTCCATGGTGGCGCTGCCCTTCTCGGGCGAGTTGCGCAGGACCATGCCAAACTCAGCCACCGCCGCCGCGAAGCGGAAGTTGTCCGAGGCGTTCGCGAAGCGCGTGTTGCGATCCTTGACCGCGACCGCGAGCAACTTGCTCTCCGAGGCAGTGGGCTCCTTGTACCTGAATGACACGGTGAGCAGTTCGTCACTGTGGCGACTGTCGTGCCGCACCGTGCGATCCGAGTACTTGAGCGGCGTGCCGTCGCGATCGTCACGATCGGCCAGTGCGATCTCGTACAGCGCCGTCACCGAGTGCCCGGCGCCGATCTCGCCGGCGTCCTTGGTGTCGTCGTCGAAGTCGCGGTCCTGCAAGAGTCGGTTCTCATAACCCACCAGCCGGTACGACGCCACGCGCGCGGGATTGAACTCCACCTGCAGCTTGACGTCCTTGGCGATGGTGAGCAGCGTGGCGCCCATCTCGTTGATAAGGACCTTCTTGGCCTCCACGATGTTGTCGATGTAGGCGTAGTGACCGTTGCCCTTGTCGGCGATGGTCTCCATCTTGGAGTCCTTCAGGTTGCCCTCGCCAAACCCGAGCACGGTGAGAAACACGCCGCTCTTGCGCTTCTCTTCGATGAGTCGCTCCATGTCGCTGTCACTCGATGCACCCACGTTGAAGTCGCCGTCGGTGGCCAGGATGACGCGGTTGTTGCCGTCGTCGAGGAAGTTCTGCTGCGCCACCTGGTAGGCCAGCTTGATACCGGCGCCGCCCGCGGTGGAACCGCCCGCCTCGAGGCGATCGATGGCGCACAGGATCTGTTCGCGGTCGCTCCCGCTGGTGGAGGGCAGCACCAGCCCGGCCGCGCCCGCGTACACCACGATGGCCACGCGGTCCTGCGGACGCAGCTGATCCACCAGCATGCGGAACGACGACTTGAGCAGCGGCAGCTTGTTGGGCTGATTCATGGAGCCGGACACATCGATGAGAAAGACGAGATTGCTCGGTGGCAGATCCTCCACCGCGACGCGCTCGCCCTGCAGGCCGATGTGGACCAGCTTGTGTTCGGGGTTCCACGGGCACTCGGCCACCTCGGTGGTGATCGAGAAGGGATGCTTGCCGCGCGGATCGGGATAGTCGTAGTCGAAGTAGTTGACCAGTTCTTCGATGCGCACCGCGTCCACCGGCGGCAGCTGGCCGCTGGTAATGAAGCGGCGCACGTTGCCGTACGATGCGGCGTCCACGTCAACGGAGAACGTCGAGAGTGGTTTGGCGAGTGCGGACAGCCAGCTGTTCTCAGTGATGGTGTCGTAGGACTCGAATCCCGGCGAGCGCCATGACATCGCGGGGCTCTCGCACGACATGCCCTTGACCTTGCCCACGCTCGCAGAACCCGGGACCTGCGGCATCGACGGCTGCGAGTTGCGCTGCCGCTCCAGGGCCTTCACTTCATCCTTCCGGGTTGTGCTCTCCAGCACGGCGGGGAGGTCCTGAACCGTCACCAGCCCGAAATCCAGCGTGACCGTCTGTCCGTCGTTTACGGAAATCCGTTGCAGAAGCGACGGCATACCGGTCTTTTCGGCACGAACGATGTAGACGCCCGCGGGCACGTTGCTGATGGTATACGCGCCGTCGGTGCCGGTGTGCGTGGTGAGCTGTGTGCCCACCACGACCACCGTGGCGCCCGCAACGGGCGCCTGGGTGGCGGGATCATAGACGTGTCCCGTGATGCGTCCGGTTCCTTTGGCGCTGGAGAAAACCGCGCCCAGCGTTATTGCCAGCATGATGCTGATCCAGATGATGGTCTTCATGGGATGCCCCTTTCTATAAGGATGAGGTCACCCACTGACGCGGTGACTCTCGATTGCACCCCTGAGTCGCCGCGGGCGCGCGTTTGGTTTTTGGAAAAGGCGGCTTTTTGGGCGGGCGGGATCAGTCCTCGTCGGCCACGCGGATGCGGATGATGCCGTCCGAGGTATAGATGAGGAGCATCCTGCCCTGGGCGTCCTGGACCACGCGCACGCTGTCGGGCGTCTCGACGGTAACCGCCACGCCGTTCAGCACGAACGTGAAGGTGGGTGTGGAGTTCTTCTTGCCTGCAGCCTCGCGCGCGTCCGGTGCGGGCGCAGCCTGCTCCTGGAGGACGGCCGTGGCTGCGGGGGTTTCTGCGGATTCAAGCACGTCGTCCAGCTCGTTGTCCCGCGACGCGAGCCCCTTCTCGAGCGCCGCGTTCCGGGCAGCACGGTCCGCCTCGGACTGTGCCGGTGCCGCGGGTTGCGCTGCGCGACTGCGCTTCTGCTTCGATTCCAGCGAGCCCTCCGCCAACTTCTGTTCGTCCTCGCGCGCCTCATCCTTCGATGGCGCCGCCTGTCGCGGCTGCTCCTTCGCAGGCTGGTCGGCGACAAGCGTCTTGGCGGTTGCGACCGGTTCAGCCGCTTCCTCTTCGGGCAGCGTCGCGGCCGGCTGATTCAAACGCCCCGGTTCGTCCGGCTTCACCCGTTCGAACGCAGGGGGCGCCTGCCCGTCGCCGCCCCGGTGCAATCCAACGGAATAGGCGCCGATCACCAGCGCCACGCACGCGGCCAGCAGCCCCGCAATACGCGTCTGGGTGAGCACAATGGCCGGGCGCCGCTTCTCCAGGAAGCCGTGCTCGCGCATGGCGCCCACCACGCGCTCCTCCAGCCCGGCGGGTATGCGCTCGCGGGGAAGGCTGTCCAGTGCCTTGCGTTCTTCTGGCGTCAGTTCGTCGCTCATCGCTCTGCTCCCTTGTTCGACATCAGGGCGCGGAGTTTCTGCCGCGCGCCGGAGAGGAGCGTCTTGGACGTTCCCTCCGGGATGCCGAGATGGTCGGATATCTCCCGATGCTTCATTCCTTCCACGTCGTGCAATACGAACACCATGCGCTGGTCGTCGGGCAGGCGCGCGATCATGCGTTCCAGGTCGACCCGCGCCTCGTGCGGGTCCGGAACCACGGCCACGTCCGGAACCACCGCCACACCGGTTTCGCGCGAGCGTCCGTATTTGCGGACGCGGTCGCGCACGCGGTTGAGACCGATGCCGGTGAGCCAGGTGGAAAATGCGGAGTTCCACTGGAAGCGGTCGAGGCTCTCGAAGGCGTGGACCCAGATTTCCTGCACGACATCCTCCGCTTCGTGATCGCCCCGCGCCAGCAGCCGCGCCACCAGCATGAACAGGCGTGGCGTGTGGCGGCGGTAGAGCTCCCGGAAGGCGCGTTCGTCCCTGCGTTGGAGAACGGCCTCGACCAGTTCGCGGTCGGTCCGGAGGCTTTCCTGGGGCGCGCTCATCTCAGCCATTGAGTCGCTCCGAGTCGGGAAAAGGTTTGGATGGAATCGAGGAATGATGGCACGCCTGCGACATCCTGGCGAACACTCTAACCGCTTAATGCCATTGATTTTGCCGGCCAAGCGCGGCGTTGCCGGAGGCCTTCTGCTCTGGTAGTGTGGGGTTCGCCCCAACCGGTCAGGAGCGTCCCATGTCCCGCATTGCCATAACCCGTCAAGTCAGCAGGAGTATTGTTCATTGCGAGCTCACCCACCTCGCCCGTGAGCCCATCGACTACGCGCGCGCCGTCGAACAGCACGAGGCCTACGAAGCCGCGCTCGTACAACTGGGCTGCGAGATCGTGCGCGCACCCGCGGCGCACGACCTGCCCGACGCCGTATTCGTGGAAGACGTGGCCCTGGTGATGGACGAGGTGGCCGTCATGACCCGCCCGGGCGCGGAGTCGCGCCGCGCCGAGTTGCCGGGGGTGGAACCGCTGCTCGCGCGCTACCGCGACGTGGTGCGCATCGAAGCCCCGGGCACACTGGATGGGGGCGACGTTCTACTTGTGGGCAGGCGGTTCTTTGTGGGGCGGTCGAGCCGGACCAATGATGCGGGAATCGTGCACCTGCGCGCTCTGGTCTCAGAGCACGGCTATTCGGTGGATGCGGTGGACGTGCGCGGCTGTCTGCACCTGAAGTCCGCGGTAACGGCGGTGGGGGAGAGCACGCTCCTGGGAAACGGCACGTGGGTGGACCGGGGTGCGTTTGGCGATGTCGCGTGGATCGATGTGGATCCCGCGGAACCACATGCGGCGAATGCGCTATGGGTTGGCGACGGCGTCATCTATCCGCGCGCATATTCACGCACGGCAGCTCTCGTGCGGACGCACCTCGATTCAAAGGGAATGTTGCTCCGTCTGGTCGACGCCTCGGAGCTGGCCAAGGCCGAGGGCGGCGTGACGTGCTGCAGTCTGATCCTCACGAGCGGGTGAGAAATGATGGTCAGGCACCGCATGGGTTGCGAAGGCCCATTCGCCCGTTGATCCGGCTTACTGGGCTCCGGCGGCCTTGCTCTGCTTCAAATACTGGATGGCCTCATCGGTGCTATCGAATGTCTGGAAGATACGGGTCAGTTGCGTGGTGATGAAGATACTCTTCATTCTGTCAGCCAGACGGGCGAGCACCATTTCTCCTTCGGCGCTTCTGACGCTCGCGAGCGCGCCAATCAGCATCCCGACGCCGAGGCTGTTGGCCCAGGCAACCTTGCCCAGGTCGATGACAAAGAGCCTCTTGTCTTCTTCCAGCGACGCCTTGATAAAGGCGTGAAAATCGTCCCGATCGTGGCCGGGTCCGCCCATGAGATTCCCCGACATCTCCACGACTACAACTTCGTCAATATCTCTTCGCTTCAGCTTCAGCAATTCGACCCCTCCTTCAACGGTACTCGTTGCCCCCCCCTGCGATTGCTACAGCTTACCGTAGAGGGTACCGGGACTGCTATAATAGAAGCCTATGCTCGAAGGGCGTCTCCGCGGGATCTCGAGGCTCAAGCGAGGCGGCGGCAGCGGCATCTGCGCCGCCGTGCTGCTGCTTCTGTGCCCCGCGATGGCGTCTTCGTCTCCGGTCGGTAACGGCCCGCAAAACGAGTCCATCTTCTCCAGTGCCTACCAGCCCACCATTGACAAGCTCACCGTCAATGACGGGCTACCGGAGAACTCCGTCCGCGCAATCGCACAGGATCGCGGCGGCTTCATGTGGTTCGGAACGCAGAACGGCCTGGCGCGATACGACGGCTACGAGATGACGGTGTTTCTGCCGTCGCCCGACGACAGCACGGCACTCGGGGATCGGACCATTGAGTCCATCATGGAGGATCAAGCCGGCTACATCTGGATTGGCACCTTTCTCAATGGATTGTGGCGCTTCGATCCCGCAACCGAAACCTTCCGGGGGTATTCCTTCCGGCGCGATGGCAGCGCGGGCGGAGGCCACGTTCGCGATGTGGCCGAGGATTCCGACCGACGATTGTGGGTTGCACTCGACAACGGCCTTGCGGTGCTGGCCCCCGAGACCGGAGTAATCTCCTGGATCTGGCCACAGGACGGCTCCGAGGATGGCACCGCGGTCGTCTTTTCATCGCTCGGGGTCGACCCGCGCGGAAACGTGTGGGTGGGGACTGAGTCGAACGGCATCGCTGTCGTGGAGCGCGGGTCCGCGCAGGCACGTTTTTTCGATACCACCCGTCCCGGTACCGAACTGCTCCACCAGACCATCATCCGGGATATATTTCTGTCGCCGGACGGTGCGCTGTGGGTGGCTTCGGATCTGGGGCTGTCATTGTGGAGCCCAACCACGGATACATTCGTTCCGTTTGTCCCGCAGCCCGATACCGGCGGTGCCCGGGAATTGCGCATGCTGAGCATTGCCGCCGCCCCGGACGGCGTGCTGTGGATCGGCTCCGTGGCCCGTATCTATGCGTTCGACCCCGTGGCGCGGCGGTTTCGCAGTTTCGCGTACGATCCGGAACGCCTGCCAACGCTCGCAAACGGCCCGTTTCTGGCGATGTACTGTGATCGCTCCGGTCTGATATGGGCCGGCAGCTGGCTGGCCGGCATCAACAAGATCGATCCGGCCGGCGTGGGCTTCCGGGTGCGCCGTCACGACCCCTCCGACAGCGGCAGTCTTCCCTATGACCAGGTTGAGGCGGTTTATCGGGATCGCGAAGGCACAGTGTTGGTGTCGACCGGACGTTACGGACGCGACAGCGATGTGGGCGCGTTGTCCCGCGCGGCCACCATCGATGCGCCTTTCCGGGCGGTGGAGGAGCACGCGGGGCGCGCGTTTGGCGTGGTGCGCAGTTTCCACCGGGACGATGACGGTGTTGTCTGGGTTGGTACGTCGCGGGGCGTCTGGTACTTGCGGGACGGCGCGCCCGTCCCCGCCAGGATCGAATCCGGGCCCGTGGCCGACAAGCTGGGCCACGCCAATGTGCGGTCCATGGCATCGCAGGGGGAAGACCTTTGGGTGGGAACGACCAACCATGGTTTGTTTCGTCTGAACAAGCGGACGGGCCAGCTCACGAACTTCGCCAACGATCCCTCGGACACGACGTCCCTCAGCCAGCAGGCGGTGGTCGTGGTTCATGTCGACCCGCGTGGGCGTGTCTGGGCCGGCACCGACGCGCGCGGGCTCAACCTGTTTGACGAAGGTACGCAGACGTTCACGCGTTTCTTCGACCCTCGCCTGGGGCTCGATTCCATCGTGGACATTCACGATGCCGAAGGCGGTGATCTGTGGCTCGGAACCTTCGCCGGCTTGCTGCGCTTCAATGCCAAGAACGGCGTGGTCCAGTCCGTCGGCATCAACAATGGTCTTCCCAATGATCTCGTGGTTTCGATTCTGGAGGACGACGCGGGGCGGCTGTGGCTGGCGACCGGCAAGGGAATCGCGTGCTACATGCCCGGCGTGGGCGTGGTCAAGACCTACGAGGAGCGCGACGGACTGCCGGGTAACGACGCCCAGTTCGCGAGCTTTCGGGCAGGCGATGGCACGTTGCTGTTTGGTGGAGCAGGAGGGCTGACGTCGTTCCGGCCCAGTGACATCCGCGACAGCGGCTTCGTGCCGCCGGTGGTGCTTACCAGCATGACCGTGTCGGACCGGCCGATGGGAATCGGTGGCGCGTCGCCCCTGAGCGCGGCACTGCACATGACGGAGAATATCAGGCTCGATCACAACCAGAACGATCTGTCGATCTCCTTCGCCGCCCTCGACTACGGCCGGCCCGAACGTAATCGCTATCGCTTCCGCCTCGATGACTACGACAACGACTGGCGCACGCCTGGCCCGAGGCGAACGGCCACCTACACCAATCTGACGCCGGGCAACTATGTGTTCCGGGTACAGGGCAGCAACCGGGACGGTGTGTGGAATGAAGCAGGCACATCCCTGCGGATCCGTATCGCCCCGCCCTGGTGGCAGACAAACTGGGCCAACGCGCTCTACTTCCTGCTGGGCGTCGGTGTTCTCTCGGTTGTCTACCGGCAGATCATGCACCGGGCGCGTATGCGGACCGCGCTCGCCGTCGAACGCGCCGAGGCGGAGCATTTTCACGAGCTGGATCGTGTGAAGTCGCGCTTCCTTGCCAATATATCGCACGAGTTCCGCACACCGCTGACCCTCATCGAAACGCCGCTGCAGCGTCTTGCGACCGATCCAGGGTCGGGGGATTCGCGCCTCTTCGAGACGATGGCGCGCAATGCCAGGCGTCTCGGGCAGTTGATCGACCAGTTGCTGGATCTGTCGCGGCTGGAGGCCGGCCGCCTGCCCGTCAAATGGCAACGGGGAGATTACCTGGCGTTTCTCAGGGCACTGGTGATGTCGTTCGATTCCTTCGCGGGCACACGCGGCGTCCGCATGGAGACGAACATCCCTGTGGAGGCAGGTGACGGATGGTTCGATGCGGACATCGTGGAGAAGATCGTCACGAATTTGATGTCCAACGCGTTCAAGTTTACGCCGGAAGGTGGCACTGTTCTGATCGGGGTATCCGTCTCGCCTGAAACCGTCCTGACACGCGTGCCGCGCATGGGCCGCTCCAGTGTGGAGGGTAGCCGTCACGGGAACGCGCGCAGAGTCCAGATCACGGTCAGCAATACCGGGTCCTACATTCCCCCCGCCGAACGAAAACGGATCTTCAACCGTTTTCACGAAGTGTCGCCCTCGGGCGGAACCGGCATCGGGCTGTCGTTGGTGAAGGAACTCGTGGACTGGATGTATGGCGATGTCTCCGTCGACAGCGATCCGCAGTCGGGAACCCGTTTTCAGGTGGTGCTGCCGGTATTCACGGAGGCGCCTGTCGCCGAACTCGCAGAGGCGGAGGGAATGCTGGCCGGGGCAGGAGAGTCGCTCACCTACGAGCCGGCGGATACGGACGGGGCAGAGGGCGGAGAAGAGGAGACGGTCGAGGACGCGCCGATGATTCTCGTCGTCGAGGATCACCTGGACCTGAGGTCATATCTGCGTCACGAACTCTCGCCCGATTTCAGGGTTCTGGAAGCCGAGAACGGACGCGCGGGTTTCGAAAAAGCCGTGGCCGAAATCCCAGACCTCGTGCTGAGCGACGTGATGATGCCGGAAACGGATGGCTTCGAACTGTGCGAGAAACTCAAGGAAGATGAGCGGACCAGCCACATTCCGGTCATCCTTCTCACCGCGCGTGTCGAAGCGGAGAGCCGCAAGAAAGGGCTTCGGACCGGCGCGGATGACTACATCGCCAAGCCCTTCAATGCCGAAGAACTCAAGTTGCGCGCCAACAACCTGATAGAGCAGCGGCGCAAGCTCGCCGAACGTTTTGCGCGCACTGTTGCGATTCTCGCCCCGAACGCCATGCCGGTGACGTCCGCGGACGAGCGCTTCCTTGTGCGGACACGCGAGGTCATCGAGGCCCACCTGGACGATACCGATTTCCGGGTGGAGCACCTGTGCGAGGAGGTCGCCATGAGCCGCGCCCAACTCCACCGCAAGCTCAAGGCACTGACGGGGAAGTCCACCAGCGAGTTCGTTCGAACCCATCGGATCCAGCGGGCCGCGCAGCTCCTCAAGGGGGGCTATGGCAACGTAACCGAGGTGGCGCTGGCCGTCGGCTTCCAGAATCTCTCCTACTTTTCCAAGAGCTTCCGGGCCCAGTACGGGGTTCTGCCCTCGGACTACCCCCAGCGCCGCCGATAGAGACAATACTGCTAAAGTCCGCAACATGCCTGCTAGCGGGCCAAAGGGCGTTTTCTCTACAATCTCCACTGTAAATCGTACATTCGTCGGATCCAGCACCTGGGTATTCCAGACAGGGCAGTGGGATTCGGCCTCCCTCAACCTCGATAAAGAGGGGAAATCCTTATGAACAAGGCAGCTATCAGATTTGCAGCCCTGGCCCTCGTTGCACTCGTCGCGGTTGCGCCGATCGCAAACGCCACCACCATCTGGGACCAGTCGACGTTCGACCCCCTGGGTGCCGGCTTCTTTAACACCATCTCCGGTGGCCCCCCGTTTGGAATGACGGTGTATACCGTTGCAGACGTTACACTTACCGGCCAGTGCGTGGTTGACTGCGTGACCATGTACTACTCGGCCCTCGATCCGGGCTGGGGTGGCGCAATCTCGCAGGGCGTCGTCAATGTGTTCCCGCGGACAGGCGCTTTGCCGATTGACGGGACGGACAACCCGACCGTTGGAGCGGTGGTGCCGATGACGGCCACGCTGATGTCCGGCGCGGGTGGCGAGTACTTCGCCCTGACCGCCTGTGGGCTCAACATCAATTTGCCCGCGGGTGACTACTGGATCAGCATCACCCCGAACGCGCCGTCCGGCCCGGGGGGTGGCGAACTCGCGCTGGGTTCGACGACCTACCTCGGCGTTGATCCGGCCTCGTACGACCAGTACGCGTTCCCCGGTCCGCCGGCGTGGTTTGTGTTCAACCCCGGCCTGGATATCGCCATCAAGATCGAGGGCTCGTGCCCGGTGAGCACAGAGACTTCGACCTGGGGCAAGGTCAAGTCGTTGTACCGGTAGTTTCGAGTGTGAAACGGGCCACCCACATGGGTGGCCCGTTTCCGGTTTCCGCGATGCAGCCCCCCCCATTGCTCATCGATGAATCGAGACAACTTTTCTACGGGAGTCCTGGAATGAAACGTATCACATCCGCTATCGGAGCATTCTGTATCGGCTCGGTTGTTCTGTGCGGTGCAGCGAACGGGCAGGTCGCATTCCGGATGATTGGTGAGGGGCAGGCGACCGGCATCAACGCGGACGGCAGGGTGGTCGTTGGCAACATGAACGGCACCTTCGAAGCCTTCCGGTGGACACCACTCACGGGCATCGTGCCGCTCGGCCGCCCGGCAATCTGGGCCGGTGTTCAGGCCGGCACGCCCGACGTCTCTTCCGACGGAACACAGGTGTCTGCGACCATCTCCAGCCTGGACAGCACATACGCGACAATCGGACGCTGGACGGAAGGCGCAGGCTGGGAGGAGTGCCTGCCGCCCGCACCCCCCGATGGTGGGATCCTGGGCACGGCTTACGGTAGCGCGTGGGGCATTTCGGACGACGGCAAGACAGTGGTCGGCCTTTACTGGCGCCCGGGCCAGACGGATGGGACCGCGCACGCCGTTTTCTGGACCGAGGCCACCGGTGCGGTGAGCCTGGGTAGCAGTGGCAGGAACAGCCGCGCGAACGATGCGAACGCAGATGGGTCTGTCATTGTGGGCTGGGACGAAGCTCCCTTCGGCAACTGGCAGCCGACGGTGTGGGATGACGGGTTGCTCACGCACCTGTCAACCAAGGATGCTTTTCACGATGCGGAAGCAGTCACGGCGGATGGCAAGATGGTGGTGGGTGAGTCGTACAACACCACGACCAACGCTCTGGTCGCCGCCATCTGGCGCTTCAACGGCACCACCTGGGATGAGCAGCTGATTGGCGCGCTGCCCGGCACGTTTCCGGGGTACGGCCTCGCCAAGTGCATGGACGTGACACCGGACGGCAGCATGGTCGTCGGGTACAACCGCTTCGACTTTGCGCCCGCGCCGGCAACCGGCTTCATCTGGACGCAGGCGGGGGGCATGGTCAACCTCGAGACCTTCCTCGTGGCCAACGGCGTCACGCTGCCGCCGCAGTTCGACATTCTGGGACTCAACGGCGTGTCAGATGATGGCAAGGTGCTATGCGGTGTTGGCCAGGACACGACCTTCCCCTTCGCCTATCGCAGTTTCCTGGTCTACCTGGACCCGCTGACCGGCGTTGCCGGTACACCCGGTGTCGCGGGAATGGAACTCGGGCAGAACTACCCGAATCCGTTCAACCCTGCAACGTCCATTCCGCTGACCGTGACCACGGCCGGCAACGTGCATCTCGACGTCTTCAATGCCGCCGGCCAGCACGTGCGCACGCTGCACAACGGTTTCGTCGGCGCCGGAATCCACAGCTTTGCGTGGAGCGGCGTGAATGATCGTGGCGTGCCGCAGGCGAGCGGAGTGTACTTCGCGCGCCTGCAGGGTGCGGGAGGGCTCGAGCAGACGCGTCGCATGGTGCTCTTGAAATGACCCCTGGCAGGATGGTCATTGTGTTGCTCGTGGTGGCGGCGGCGATGGCCGCCACCACCGGCAATGCCGCGCCCGCCGACGAAGTGTACGTTTACGACGAGGCGATCGCGAACGAGATCGACGTCGAGCAGTTCATGCGCAGTGGCGAGGTTGTCCTGCGCTCCGGCGAGCCCGTTGTTACCTGCGGAGACCCCCTTCCCGTCCCCCCCGCCTACCCGCCGCTGCGGATTCTGCAGCCGGGCTTCGAGCAGCTCGGCATGAACCCGGATCGTGCGGATGGCATTCGTTTCATTGGTTCAGGGCCGGTGTGGAAGAAGAACCATCTTGTCGTCGTCATGTGGAAGATCCGCCTGCCCGAGGCTTCCACGCGCATACCCGGTGACTTCGGCGACCCCCTCACCGTTTCGCTATGGGTGGATTGGAACCGGAACGACGCCTGGGGCATTGACGAGCTCGTCGTCCAGCGCAACGTGGACGTGTCCGGCAAGATCACGAAGCGTCGCGAGCCTGTGACGGTGTTCTTTATCACGGCGTTCCGCGTGCCCGACATCCCGCCCACATCCAGGGGAACCCTCGACCATGGCCACGGCGGCGAAGTGGCGGACCTGTGGGTGCGGGGAACGGTGGCCTATGGCGACGCCCGGGTGGGCCCGGCAGGCGACCAGTTGTTCGGGGATGTGGAAGACTACCGGGTCCAGTATGAAGTGCGGCGCAACAAGCGCGACGACTAGCGAGAGGGTCCGCAACATGCTCCACAGAATCCGCGTCGTGTCTGCCCTCGTCCTATCGGCCATGATATGGCTGGTGCCGCTCGCCGTGGCCCAGACCGATGCGCGCAGCACCGACAAGGTCACGGAAGGCGTTCGCGCCATGGCCGCCCGGGCTGCGCGTGGCGAGCGCGTTACTGTCATCGTCAAGATGAAGGCCCGCAGCGACCTGGCCGCGGTGGAAGGCGAGCCGGTGCAGGCGCTGTCCGCCCTGCGCCAGACGGCATCCGTGTCGCAAGGCGCGCTCCTGCAGGTCCTGCGGACGCGCACATCCGCCGGCAAGGTGGGACTCGTTCGGCCGTTCTGGATCGACAACGTTGTGCTGGTCCAGGCGACTGCGGATGTGATCGAGGAGATCGCGCGCCGCGATGACGTTGCCCGTGTCTTCGAGAATTACGTCTACACGTTGCCGGAGTTTCCGCAGAAGCTGGAAGCGCAGCCCACCAGCCCGGTGCAACCATGGGACAACATTGCTCACATCGGCGCCAAGCGCGTCTGGTCCGAGCTTGGATTGAACGGGCACGGTGTCCGCATAGGCGGACTCGATACGGGCGTTGATATCACCCACCCCGACATTGCGGGCAAGATGGTGACGAACGACCCCTCGGATGCCACCTACCCCGGCGGTTGGGCGGAGTTCGACCTCCTGGGAGAACGCGTGCCCGGCTCGCAACCACACGACACCGATCAGCACGGTACCCACACGAGCGGAACGATGGTCGGTGGAACCGCCAGCGGTTATGACGTGGGGGTGGCGCCCGGTGCCCGGCTGATGCACGGTCTCATTCTTGTGGGCGGAAGCGGCACGTTTGCTCAGATCATCGCCGGCATGGAGTGGATCATCGATCCGGACGGCAACCCCGCCACCGACGACGGCGCGCAGGTGGTAAACATGTCGCTCGGTGCCGGCGGTGTCTGGGATGTTCTGGTTGCGCCCACCGACAATATGGTGGCGGCAGGCATCTTTCCGAGCATGGCGATTGGCAACGCCGGGCCGGCGCCGGGCACGACCGGCTGTCCCGGCAATGTACCCAGCGCATTCGCGGCCGGAGCCACCGACGACCATGACGACATCGCTGACTTCTCCAGCCGCGGGCCCGTCACCTGGAACACGCCACCCTATGTGGGCACCTTTATCAAACCGGACATCTCTGCGCCCGGCGTGGAGATTCTCTCCACCGTACCGGGCGGCGGCTGGCAGTGGTCCGGCTGGGACGGTACGTCCATGGCGTCTCCGCACGTGGCCGGCACGGTTGCACTGATGCTGCAGGCCAACCCGGGCCTCACCGTTGCAACCCTCAAGCAACTCCTTGTGACCACCGCCATCGATTACGGTACGCCGGGCAAGGACAACAACTGGGGCTACGGCCGTCTCGACGCGTACGCGGCGGTGGCGGCTGCGGTGAGGGGTGTGGGGGAGATCACCGGGACCGTCACCAACAACCTGGGTGAGGCGGTGGCGGCAGTGCGGGTGAAGGATCTTGTCACCGGGCTGACGGCCGTCACCGACACGGACGGCCGCTACGGCATGCAGCTCACCCCGGGGCGCCGCCAGATTCTGTTCGAGGAGTACGGCCACAAGTCCGCGACCCTGAATACCATCATCTCCGCCAACCGGGTTGTGCCCGGCGATATCGTTCTCACGCGCCTGCCGGGGGGCGAGGTGGCGGGAGTGGTTAGCAATGCCGAGACGGGTGAGCCACTCAAGGCCGCCGTCCAGGTGATGGTGGGCACGAAAGTCGTCAAGGAGACCGTCAGCGACGCGGCCACGGGCGCTTATTCGCTCTGGCTCCCCGCGGGGGCGCAGAGAATTCGTGTCGTTGCCGGATATCCGTACGAGATATTCACGGGGACGGTTGACGTGATCGTGGACGGGCTGGTCACGTTCGATGCTGTGGTTGCGCCCGCCAGTGTGCTCATCGTGGACGACGACCAGGGCGACGATTTCGAGCGCTACTACGAGGTGGCAGTCGTGGCAACCGGGCGCAGATACCTCACCGTTGATCGCGTGATCAGCCCGGAAGACATGCTGAAGTTCGATTCGGTCGTGTGGCTCACCGGAAATGACTATCAGCAGACCCTCACCTCTCTCGAGCAAGCGGTCCTTTCCGCGTATCTCGACAACGGTGGGCACCTGCTGATTTCAGGTCAGGATATCGAGTGGGGTACCTACGCCTCGCCCTTCTACGCCGACTATCTACACGCCGAGTTCGTTGTCGACGATTCGCGCCTGCGTGGAATAAGGGGCGACGCCGACAGTCCCGTCGGCGGTGGCTTCGAGTTCCTCATTCGGGGAGGCGACGGGGCCAACAACCAGGGATACCCTGCCGAGATCAATCCGATCGCGCCCGCGAAGCCCGTCTTCTGGTACGACGAACAGGTCCCCGCGCTGAACACGGAAACGCCCCTCGATCCGGGCCGCGCTGCTCCGCTGGAAGCCACGTCCGTGCGGGGCACGGCCGGCCTCTCGGTGGATACGGGCGTGTATCGCCTCGTCTATCTGCCATTCGGTTTTGAAGGCATTGCCGATGGCGACTCGCGCAACCTCGTGATGGACCGAATCCTGGGCTGGCTGGAGGGCTATCCCACGATCGCCCACGAACCGCTGCCGGACACCGAGCAGACGGACTCGCCATACCTGGTGCGCGCCGCGGTCACGTCCGAGAATTCCACGATCGATGCCGGTACCGTGACACTCGTGTATGACACCGGCAACGGACCCGTGACGGTGGCCATGAATCCGGCCGGTGCCGGCGATGTCTTTCAGGGTTGGATCCCCGCGCAACCCCGGGAGTCGGTGGTGCATTACTACCTGGCCGCGGGCGACGTGAAACGGCACATTGCCACCGAACCGTCCGGCGCCCCCCGCGTCCAGCACAGCTTCAAGGTGGGTGAAGACCACGAGGCGCCCGCCATTGCCCATAAACCGATTCTCGATACGAACGACCGGGTTGGCCCGCATGTGGTTACGGCTTCAGTCACCGACAACGTGGGTGTCAGCCAGGTCTTTCTGGTGTACCGCCGAAATGGCGGCGCATTGCACCGCGTCAGGATGCAGGTGGATGCAGGGCGGTGGGAGGGCTCGATCCCCGGCCCGTTTGCGTTCGGTGACTCGGTCCAGTATTTCATCCTCGCGGCCGATGCTTCGGTGCTCGGGAATGCCACGCGCTATCCGGCCGCCGGCGAGCTGAGCTACGGTGTCATCGAAAGTTTTGCATGGAACTTTGAAACGAATGACGGCGGCTTCTTCACGCCGGGGGTCGTATGGCAGTGGGGGACGCCTTCCAGCGGTCCCGGCGGCGCACACTCGGGCAACCGTGTCTGGGGAACAGCACTCGCTGGCGATTACCCAAACGGAATGAACGCGGTGCTCGATTTTCCCGCCATCACTCTTGAAGCGGACAAGAAGTATTCTGTTCTCTCGTTCTGGCACTGGTATGAATTCGAAACGCTCATCGATGGGGGCAACGTCAAGGTGTCGACAGATGACGGCGCCACCTGGAGCGTCGTTGAACCGTTGCGCGGTTATGACGGCATTGCGCAGGAGAGCGCGCGCGGCGTTGCCGGAGAGCCCGTTTTTACCGGGTACGACAATCGCCTCTGGCAGCAGGAGATCTTCGACCTGTCCGCTTACGCCGGCGAGACCGTTTGGGTGCGCCTGCATGCCGGAGCCAACGATTTTGTCACGCGAGACGGCTGGTACATTGACGATGTCAATGTGCGATCGATCGACATGGACGACATTGCGCCGGAGATCCTGAGCCTGAGCGGCCCACCGGGAACGTTTGATACGGCCGGTCCCTATCCGGTCAGCGCAGAAGTGATCGACGCGTTGTCAGGCGTGGCCGTGGTGGCGCTGCATTACAGCACCGACGACGGCGTTACCTGGAGCGAAGAACCGATGGCCGGCACCGGCGGCACCGGGTACCGCGGGTACATTCCCGGACTGCCGCGTGGCAGTCGCGTGCTTGTCCACGTTCGCGCGCAGGACGCGGATGGCAACCAGACCGACTCCAATGCATCCGGCCAGTACCATCGTTTCAATGTCATGCCGAGCGCGCCCGTCCTGGTGCTGCTCAGTGACACGGAGGGCGCCACGGAGGAGATGTTCCGCGAGGGGCTCGACAAAACGGGCCGGGCCGCCGACTACTGGAATCTGCTGCAGCAAGGGCCCGCGGTGCTCGACCACCTGGACGCCTACTCGCAACTGATTGTGGACGAGCGCGGTTCAATGACGGCGGCGGAAGTGACGGCCTACCAGGGATACCTCGACGCGGGCACGGAAACGCAGCCCAGGGGACTGCTGGTGCTGGGTCGTGACGTTGCCCTGAGTGCGTCGTCGCGCAACCTCGCGGCGCAGTACCTGCGCGCGGACTTCGTCCAGGACGATCCCGGCTACCGTCGCCTCACCGGTGTGGCTGACGATCCCATTGGCATCGGCGAAGTGCTCGTGATTTCGGGGGCGTTTCCCGACGAAGTGAGCCGGTCGTTGCAGTATCCCGGCGGCCAGATCGTCTATCAGTTCACGGGTGAAGTCACCCTCACGGATGGCGTCACGCCGAACCGGCCATACCTGACGGACGCAGCCATCGGCGGGAACGATGCTCCCGAGGTGCCGAAGAGCCCCGACGCGGCCGCCGGTATCCGCTACGACGCCGGCACCTACCGGAGCGTCTTCCTGACCTTCAACTACGACTACATCGTTGATGCATCACAGCGGGACGGCCTGATGGGACGGGTGATGGCGTGGTTCGAGGCTCCGAGGATCGTGCACACGCCACTGCGCGACACGGAGAATGCGGTGTCGGGGTACGAGGTTATCGCCCGGGTCTACTCGGACGACCCCGGTGCGGTCCAGGTACAGCTCACGTATGACACCGGTGGCGTGCCGGTGACGGTGAACATGACCCCCACCGGAAACGAGAGCGAATTTGCAGCATCCATACCCGCCCAGCCGCTCGGCACCGTGGTCAGCTATTTCATCAGCGCGCAGAAAAGCGATGGCAATACCGCCTACGACCCACCGAATGCGCCGGACGTGCGGCACACCTTCCGCGTAGAGAGAGACACGGAAGCGCCCCGCATCGTGCATGTGCCCATCGAATCGAGCGCCGATGTGGTGGGCCCCTATCATGTATCGGCGACGATCACCGACAACATTGCCGTGGAGACCGGGAGCGTCACGTTGACCTATCGGCGCAACGGCGGGGCTGAATCGCCGTTGCCGATGACGAATACCGGCGGTGATCAGTACGAGGGCGATATCCCGGGACCGGCTTCGGCGGGGGATCGCTTCGACTACTTCATCACCGCCCGCGACCGAGCGGAGACGCCCAACGTGGCACGCGCGCCCGTGGCTGGAACCTACTCCTTTGAGATCATGGACTTCTTCGCCTGGGACTTCGAAATGGACAACGGCGGATACCGGGCGACCGGAGCAGGTTGGGAGCACGGCGCGCCGAGTACCGGACCGGGTGACGCCCATTCCGGTGCGAACGTGTGGGCGACGCGCCTTGCCGACAACTACCCGGGGGCGGCCAGTATCACGCTCGATGCGCCGTCCCTGCGCGTTCCGGATGGCGCCACCTACGCCCAGCTCTCCTACTGGCAGTGGTACTCCATCGAGCCCAACTATGACGGCGGTAACGTCAAGATTTCGAACAACGGCGGTGCGACGTGGTCAATCCTTACGCCGGTTGGCGGTTACCCGGGTACGGCGCGCGCGGGCAACAGGGGTATTCCCAACGAGCCATGCTTCACCGGCTACAACGCGGCCCTGTGGCAGCGGGTGGTCTTCGATCTCACGCCATATCGCGGGCAGACGGTTGTCATCCGCTGGCATTTTGGCAGCGACCCCAGCGTACAGAAGGCGGGATGGTACATCGATGACGTGCGCGTGGAGGGGACCAACGACATCCAGGCCCCGGCAATCGTGAGTGTGAAGGCGCCCTACGGTGTGACGGGCGACGCTGCCGGCTATCTCGTTGAGGCCACGATCGCCGATGCCCACAGCGGTGTCGGGTCTGCGCAGCTTGAATACACCGTGGACGAAGGCGAGAACTGGCAGGTTGTCCCGATGAAGGCAGAAGCCACGGGCAGGTTTGCGGGCCGGATTCCCGGACAGCTGCCCGGTGCGCGTATTCAGTACGTGGTTCAGGCCACGGATGGTGCCGCCAACAGGACGCAGCATGAAAGAACGTCCGCGGAGATGTTCACCGTTGTTCCCGGTGGGGATTACCTGCTCATTGTGGGTGGGGAGACACCACTGTCGCGGAAGGACTATCGCGAGGCATTCAGCGACACCGGCCGGGAGGTCGATCTCTGGCGCGCGGACGATACGGGTTTGCCTTCGGCTGATGTTCTCGGCGCCTACCGCGCGGTTATCGTGGACTGGTATGGCCCGACATCCGGGGATGTGCAGCGCGTCATCGATTCGAACAATGTGGTGTTCTTCGGCTATCAGCCCGAGGCCGTTCCGCAGCTTGCCAGTGCCTTCGTGGCGGCTCGTGCCATGTTGGATGACACCGGGAAGGATTTTGACCCACGAGACGTGATGCTGGCGCCCGGAGACAAGGTTGAATTCGCAAAGCGGACCGATGTCGGGCGTGCGCAGGCGCTTTATCCCGTAAATATCGCCAATCTGGCCAGCGCGCCACAGCGGGCGGAACTGGTGAACGATGGGTTGAAATTCATCGAGGGCACCCCGGCCTCGTCAGCGGCCGTGGCCCTGCCGCGGGCGCTGGACATGTCACCCAACTATCCCAATCCGTTCAACCCGGTTACGACGCTGAAGATAAGCGTGCCGGCCGGCGCGCCCCTTCGGGCCACTCTGAACGTGTACGACGTGGGGGGGCGATTGGTGCGGCGGATGTTCAGCGGAGGGATCACGCCTGGTGTTCATGCCTTCGTGTGGAATGGCCGCAACGACGCCGGATCACCGGTGGCCAGCGGCATCTATTTTGCGCGCTTTGAAGCCGGGGCGACGGTTGTAAATCGGAAGATGGCGCTCCTGAAGTAGCAGCCGCGCCGCGCTATCCGCGCTACCATCGCGACTCCATCCCCAGCAGCGCGAATGCGGCCAGGTACAGCAAAGCGGCGATCGCCAGCGTGGCGCTCAGCCCCAGCGTGAACGCGAGCGCCACGGCGACGGTTGCGCCCAGCACCGATGCCACGCCGTTCACGGCGAAACCCCAGTCGACAAGCTCCTTCACGCGCACGCCGGCCCTGGGAAACGGCATGCCCATGAAGAAGCCCAGCGGAAACACGATCATGCAGCTTGCCAGAACGCGCGGCAGCAGCGACAGGTGCACCAGCCCGTTGGTGAGCTGCCGGAACACCACGATTTCCAGCAACAGCCACGCGGCGATCCCGGCGAAGGCGGTGACCGCGCCCACGCGCCCCGAAAAACGGCTCCCGATGCCGGAGGCGAGCAGCAACGTGAACAGGACAACCGCGATGCTGTACGTGGACGCCCCGATGAACAGCGTGTAGCGCTGGATCAGCACCACCTCCACCATCATGAACGCCACCCCGATCACGCAGAAGTACAACCACGGTACCAGCCGCAGTTTTTCGCCCTTGAGCGCGTAGGGAAGAAGACAAAGGGGAAGAGCCACCACCATGACAACCGCGAGCACGATGACGAGGATCAGGCTCGACATGGGGAAGCCGGTGAACTCCGCGTACTGACTGACCTTTGCGGCGCTATCCCGGGTGAGGTTCTTCCACAGCCCCATGTGCGCGATGAACGGCCGGTCATCCGTGGCCGGAGACAGGTCGATCGCCGACGAGTCCGCCTCCGCCTGCCATCCGTTCAGCACGATCTGGTTGATGAGATTGCCCCTGAGTGAATCCGGCGCCGGGTACAGGAGATGGATGTCCTCGTAGCGATCCGGGGTAAGCGGCCCATAGGCGTTGTTGCGAAGTTCGTCGGTGAGGGGCCGCTTTGACAGCAGGATGAGTTTGCGCCGCATCTTGGGAAGATCATAGACCGCGAAGTGATCGCGGGGTTCGTCGATCCCCAGGTCATCCAGGGCGTCGATCACCTCCGACACCAGCCGCGGCACGTATACCTGGTGTTCCATGGACAGAAACCCGCCGGGCGTCAGCGCGTTCCAGTAGTCCTGAAACGCCTCCGTGGTGAATATGTAGTTCTCGGCCAGCGCGAAGGAGCCGGATCCCAGCGCGGCCCAGGTGTTGGAACTGAGCGAGTAGATCACGTCGAACTTCTGCCGGTGCCGGCGCACATAGGTGCGCGCATCCTCGGTCACCACCGTCACCCGCGGGTCCCGGTACAGGTACCCGGTGTACTCCGGGGTAAGAATGAGGCGCCCGGTCGAGTCGGTGACGGAAGAATCCCGGACAACGTACCCCGCGGGGTCACCCTCCAGCAGCAGCCGGTTGATCTGCGGTATCACCTCGGTCGCGTGCACCTCGGCGGCGCCCTGGTCGAGCGCCTGCAGGACGTCCATACCGCCTCCGGAGCCCAGCGACAGGAACGTGCAGCGATCGAACAGACCCACCAGATAACCGATGTCGATGTCCCACTGCGAGTTGGTCGAGTCCGCGTACCAGGCGTCCCAGTCTCCGTCGAACGGTATCAACGGCGTGTTGGCCACGTTGTCGATGTTGATGCCGCGATACTGTCCATCAAAGTCGTAGATCTTGATCTTGGCCATGGCGTCCCAGTGCTTGTAGATGACGGGCGCGCGCTCCTCGCGTGGCACTTCCAGCAGCGATCCGGCGGAACCGTTGACAACCAGGAGTCCCACGCCGAGCGCCACCGGCAACAGCTTCATCCAGCGCCGGCTGGCGATGAACGCAGCCACGATCAACGGAAAGCTGACCCAGAAAGTTGCCACCTGTGCACCGATGCCGTTCATCAGCACCACGGCCAGTACCACGCCCGCACCGGCGCCAACCAGATCCGCCATGTACAACGACGGGAGACTATCGTGGTCGTTACGAAAATACTTGGCCAGCACGATGCCGCCGAAAAAAAAGGACGCGCTCAACAGGGCGGTGGTAACGGCAAGCTTCCCGATCATCACCCAACTGCTGAAGAGCAGACTGAAGTCCAGGCCCAGTTTGAACACCAATGGAGGCCCCGCGAGGGCCGCGGCGGCCCCGGCGGACATCGACAGTCCGAACCAGCGGTCATCCCCGAGAAACTTGAAAAGTCGAAGGGCCAGGGCACCGAACCCCAGCCCCATGACGGCGAGCGACAACGTGAGAAACGCGAAGGTGTAGAAGAACTCGGCGGAAAACAACCGCGTCCAGACGAACTCCAGACCGGTCAACGAAACCGTCATCAGAAAAATGACGGCGAGCGCGCCCCTTCTCATGGCTGATATCTCTCGATCCTGCCGGTTGGCATGAAGGCGCGGCCATGTTTCTAGTGCGCGGGTTCCACCTCCGGTGCGAGGACCCGCAACGAGTCTCCGATGATCTCAAGGACTTCGACGTTGCCCTCGTAGCAGGCGGCCATGCCGGTGTCGATGCACCACACGCGCCCGTCGCAGTACGAGCGCACGCCTTGCTCCTGCACCGTGTGCCCCACGATCATACGCTTTGCGGCCAGGGAGTCCAGCACCCGCTGCAGCGCGGCGCAATCGGTGGCGTCGGGTTCGTCCGAGTAATCGCGGGCCCACACCGGGCTTCCACGCGCGAGGATGATTTCGGGCATCGGCCCTTCGCCGAGCAGCCAGGCCCGCACCTCGGTATTGATCCGGTCGAGTCCGTATGTAACGTGCTCGGGGAGGACGCCACCGTGGACGAAGACATTGTCACCGATGATGATTACGACGTTCCGTCGCGCGAGATCGCGCGCATAGTCTCCCCCCGGACGAAAGGCCGCGACCCGCGCCCGCATCGAGTCCGGAAAGCTCGCCATACTTGCATCCGCGTTGTCGTAGGTTACCGCGTCCACGAAGTCCGCGTACCCGCCGGGCGTCACATAACGGAAGTCGAGGGCGGTATTCATCAACTCGTGGTTACCGTTGAGCGCGTGCACGGCGCCACCCGCCCGGGCGGCTTCCTGTGCCAGCCGTGAGAAGAGATCGAGGATCGCCTGCTCGTCGTCGCCACGATCCACCTGATCGCCGGTTTGAACCACCACCAGGTTGCCGCCGGTCCAGCGATCATTTGTGTCGACGGCGCCGGCCAGCCTGAGCGCGCGGCGGGTGGCGTCGAGGTCGCCGTGCAGATCGCCGATGGCCACGATGCGTGGCGCAGGCGGAAGGCGCAGCGGCGTGGTGGCGCCCGCATCGGCAACCGTCGCCACGCGAAGCGCGATGGCAACTATCAGGATGGGGAGGTGGGCGGTCATTGCCTCTCATCATAGTACATTTTCCGTTCAGGATCAGCGTGCTTCGCAAGAAGAGACCCGGCCACCGGCGAGCCTCCGCACGGTGACTGGGCCTGCAATCGTCCCGACGAATCCCGTTGCTACTTCAGAAGAACGACCTTGCGCGTGAGTGTTTGCGTTGGGCTCGACAGACGCGCGTAGTACACGCCCGAGGCGACCGGGCGACCGCGATGGTCACGGCCGTCCCACGTCGTCTGGTGCATGCCCTGCGACTTTGCACCCGCGTCGAGCGTCCGCACCAGGCGTCCGCTTACGTCGAAGATGGCGAGCGCGACCTCCTGCGAGGGAGCCACCTCGTAGCGAATCGTGGTGGAGGGGTTGAAGGGATTCGGATAGTTGGAGAGCGTAACCCGCGGTGCCACCGGCCGCGCACCGGTCGGGAGCTCGTCCAGCCAGCCGAGGTCGGTAAAGAGCGCCAGGGTCAGGTCCACGCTGCTCGACAGGTTGTCGTTGATGGCGGGCTCCATGAGCAGGTTTGGAAACGCCGACACGTCAAAGTGCGAGATCGACGAACCACCCTCGTACGGGTTGGGCGCATAGAGTTTCACACGCCCGCTTGTGTCCGCGCCGGCCAGTTCGCCGGGATCGAGCCCGATGGTCACGTTGACGCCCGTGCCCAGTTCGGCCTTGATGGCGTTGCCGTCCGCCAGCGACACGCTCACCACCGGAATCACCACCGTCGGGTCTGTGCCGCCCATGGCCGGGGGCGCGCCGGAAACGTTGTTGACGACGACCACCGCGATTGCGCCGGCCGCCTGCGCGGCGAGTGCCTTGCTCACGAAGGTGCACGTGCCACGATCGATCAGCGCGATGTTGCCGCTGATCTGCCCCACATTGACGAGCGGTTCGCACCCGTCGCTGATCGTGCCGGTGCCGTCGTCAGCCAGCACCACATTGCCGGTAACGCCCGGCTCGCTCGGTCCGGGTCCGAATGACGCCAGCCCCAGTGCAATGGTGGCGGGGAGCGAACCCGGGCTGTTCACGAACATCTTGGGCGTTCCGCCCAGGTACTGCCCCGCATGCGCGGCAACAAAAGAACCGTTCCACACCACGTTGCCGGTGTTGATGGCGGACGCGGCCCGCTGCTGTTGCGTCAGGTTGTCCCAGGTGGTGCCCTGGGTGTTGTCGCGGATGAAGCGCTCGTACAGGTCCGGGACGTTGGTGGATTCCGCACCGTTCGGTCCCACCAGCGTGCTGAATCCCAGGCCGTGCCCGAGTTCGTGCAGCACCACCGGCAACAACTCGACGTCCGCGCCTTCGTTGCCATCGAAGCCGTAGTACCAGCTCGCCCCACCCAGACACCCCGGGTTGCCGTTGAGGTTGCTGTTGAAGGTGGCGTTGATGTCGCTGATTGCGGTGAGGTCGACACCGGCGAGCTTGTTGGCCAGCGCCACGTGGTACCAGGTGTTGGTGTACTCCGCGCCCGAGAAATCGCGAAACACGCTGCGCGGTCCCGCCGACCCAAGCACCGCACTGGTCGACGTACAGGTTTGCGGGTTGAACTGGGCGTCGACGTAGATGGTGACGTCGCTGGGCAGGAGCCCGCCCCAGATGTTTGCCGCTTCCTGGAAGACGTTGAGGCGCTGCTGACCCACGGTGGTGCCGGGATTGCCACCCACCGGTGCCGCAGGTGTCGGGTCGTTGAAGCCCTCGCCGGCGCCGTCGAGGTTGACGACCACGATGGTCGCCGCACTCGCCGCGTGCGCCATTGCGATCACGAATGCCGCCGTGAGCGTGAGGATGCGCCGCATCACTTCACCTCCGGCTTTGGGCTGCTGGAGGCGTCGCCGTGGAGCGCATGGGTTGCGCCGTCGACGTGGTCCGTGCACACGATGATCTTTCCGGATTCGTCGACACGCGCCACCGACGCGCACTGAAAGCGACCCTGCAGATCGATCGAGACCGAGCCATCGGGGTGGTGAACCTCGACCAGTCCGATGGTGTCGCGCCGCAGCGCGTTCTGGGTCTCCGCGTCGAGGCCGGGTTCGGAGGCGGGTGCCACACCCACATCGATCCCGCCGGTTTCGGGGTTGAGATAGGCGCGCAACGCCGCGGTACCCGGGGGCATCTGCGCGATGCCCGCCGTCGCTTCCATACTATTGAGCGGGGTGTCGTGTCCCGGGAGGTTGACGGCCAGCGTGATCGCCATGAGGGCCAGGGTGGCGCGCGCGGAAAGCTGTCGCTTCATGGCTGGTCCTTTCGTCGGATGCCGGGCGATGGGGCATCGCATCGCCGTAAAATCTGCGATACCCGGGGGAAGGAGACGCAAAACGGCACTTCGCCGACCATGGTGCATGCTGTTCCCGGGAAGCAATCGGACAGCAACGACCGCCATGGGCCTCCATGGCGTGTCTCAGGAGGGTACCTGCACAGCCTGTACCAGCGGGCTACAGCAGGGGATCAGGCGTCCTTGCGCACCGTGGAGTACACCCAGCCGATGGCGCCGCCGGCCGTCTTGATCTTGAGCCACGGCCCCTCTTCTTCGAGCACCTTGAGCGAGTCCCCCGGAGAAACGACACCCAGCAGGCGCCTGGCGTGCGGATCCACCTTCATGGCGTCGGCGGGATCGGGTTCGGGGTCGCCCTCGAAGAGGTACTTCAGGCGTGCGAAGAAGCCGCGCTGCGCGGGTTCATCTTCGTGGGTCCGTGCGGCGTGCTCCAGGTCGAGCTCGCCGGAGAGTTCGCGCAGTCGCCGCGTCGTCTCGCGAGCCAGAGCGGTCTCCGCGGCGATGTCGGATTCGCAGAACGGGCAGCGGTTGATGGTCATGTCGACCACCACCGTGCAACTGGGACAGGGAACCTGGCCAGCATCGAACCGGTGGGCGCGCTTGATGCGCAGAAGTTCGTCGATCTCCTCGCCCCGCTCGGGGATCTGGCGGACGGGCTTGGCGGCCGGCTCGGCCGACGACTTAATATCATCCTTGATAAGGGTTTCCACGATTCACCTCGACGCCTCGCGGCCGCTGGAAACTGGGCAGAATTGTCCGGGTACGGTTGGTTCCGGAGGGATAAGATGCAAGACCTGCACCAAGGCAAGCGGAGCGCCCCGCCGGTGTGCGCGGGCCGCTTCAACGCAATGATTTCTTCGGGGTCGGGCGGGGGGACTCCCACCAATCGACGCGGTACGTGCTACCGGCTCTCGGACGAGGTTTCCGATTCTTCGGCCGACGCCGCTTCCTGATCGACGGCTTCCACGTCGGCACCCTCGGTGGGCGTACCATCCAGTCCGGCCGCCTTCATGCGCTTCTTCTCGAGCTTTTCTGCTTTCTTCTTCTTCTTCTTTGCTTCTCTCTGACGTTTTTCGAAACTGTAGTTTGTTTTCCGTGCCACCGTGTTCCTTTCTCAAAGGGCTCGTGCTTTCGAGGACTTCCACAGTATCCCAAAAATCGCGCGTCTTCGCAACGTATGCCGCGCTGCCGCCACCGCCGCAAGTTGTCGCGCACGGGATGGCGGCTCCGGGCACGCCGGGCCGTGGGATGTAAGCCATTAGATGACAGCTAGATAGGTGCGGAATCGCGGCCTGGTCCGATCGGGGCACGAAACGGCGGAAATTCATCGGTTACCGTGTTAAGTTCAGCGGCACAACCCATGACCATCACACTTCAGATCCCACGCGGAGGCCCTGCATGACCTGGAAGATTCTCGTGACCGCCATGCTGCTCATAGCGGGCGGTGCATTCGCCACGAACCCCGCAGCGCAACCAAACGATGCGTTCACCGCCGAAGCCGATTCGGCGCTTGCAAAGCTGGATCGCGCGCGCGCGGAGATTCGCGGCCTGACCAGCCGGCTCAACTCTCTGGCGGGCGAAGACAGCCTGGTCATCTTCCGGCGCCGTGCGAGCATCCTGATCGCTGCGCTGGATGACGTGAAACATATGGCCGATATCGTGGTACGGCAGGAGCAGGCCGGGGGCGATGCGTCGCGGCTGCGCGCGTACCTGGCCGACATCCAGGCTCCCATCCCGGCGGCTCTGGACTTCATGCGCACCGACCTCACCAAGCAACTGGGGGTGGTGGAAAACGGGGCCCGGCGGGCACCCGCCGCGGAACTGCGCGTGCTGGAAACGGATATCGCGGACCTCAACGCTGAACTCGATGGCATATACGGCGCCAAGGCAAAGTATATCGCCATCTACGAACAAGTCGGTGACGACGTCGCCGCCGAACGGAGCAAGCTGGTGCGGCACATCAGCGAGCGCGCTGAGCTCCTCTCGGGGAAACTCCGGCTGGCCATGGAGAATCGGCAGAAGTACTCCAAGCGAGCCATGCAGAAAACGGCGGACACGCGCTCGCAGGAAGCCGCGACCGCCGCGCAGAACGCCATCGATAACTACGTTGCCAGCCTGGAGCGGATTTCGACCACGATGAGCGGGCTTGGTCTTGACGTAACCGAGTACCGAACCCTGCTGGTCGAGGCAACCGGAGAACTGTTTCGCGGCCTGGGCGATCGCAAGGTGGCGCTCAGCCTGTTGGAGCGGGGGCTGGTGCGCCTGCGCGACTGGCTGATGGGCGAGGCGCCGGGCCTCGTTCTCAAGTTGATCATTTTCGCGATCATCGTGTTCGCGTTTCGAATACTCGGAAGGCTGGCGCGGAAGGCGGTGGTCCGAAGCCTCGACAAGTCCCCGGTGCAGACCTCGCAGCTCATGCGCAGCATGGTGTCCAAAGTGGTGAAGAACCTGATTCTGCTCTTCGGAATACTCGTGGCGCTATCCCAGTTCGGCGTTTCGCTATCGCCGCTTCTGGCCGGTCTGGGCGTGGCGGGCTTCATTGTGGGTTTTGCCCTGCAGGACACGCTCGCCAATTTTGCCTCCGGCGTGATGATTCTCTTCTACAAGCCCTTCGATGAGGGCGACGCGGTGGAGGCGGGGGGCGTAACGGGCGTCGTCAGTCATATGAGCCTGGTGTCGACCACCATCCTCACCTTCGACAACCAGACCATCATCGTGCCCAACAGCAAGATCTGGGGCGACGTGATCAAGAACATCAACACCCAGGACCGGCGGCGCGTGGACCTCAAGTTCGGCATCTCCTACAGCGACGACATTCCCCGCGCGGAGGCGGTGCTCATGGAGATCGTCAAGGCACACCCCAACGTGCTGGAAACCCCGGAGCCGGTGGTGCGCCTGCACGAGCTGGGGGATTCCTCCGTCAACTTCGTGGTGCGGCCGTGGGTGGTCACCACGGACTACTGGGAGGTGTACTGGGATCTGACGCGCACGGTGAAGATGCGCTTCGACAAGGAGGGAATCTCCATTCCCTTCCCGCAGCGCGACGTGCACCTGTACACGGAGGGCCCGGGCGCGGGCGCCGCCGGGCCGGGTGGTGCGGACGCTGGAAGGGGCGCGTGAAACGATCGTGGGCCGCGCGGGTGGATTTGCGCTATACTGAGGGTGCCGCACGAGCCACCCGCCTGGCAGGCCGCGCCTGGCACCGGTTACCCGCAAGGAGGAGCCGCGTGAAGGACACCAAGGATCAGCAAAGCCACGAGGACCGTTTCCGCTGCCCGCAGTGTGACCGCATGGTCACTGTCACCGCCCGCTTCAAGCACACCGCCGAGGGGAGCGAGTCGATGGTGCAGTTCGACTGCACCATGCACGGCATGTGCGGATCGCCCATCTGGGATCCATGCCCGATGTACCTGGCCTACATGGAGCGCAAGAACCTGCCCTTATCGCCGTAGTCTGAAGCGCGTTGCCTCTGGTAGAGTCCCCGCCATGTGCGGTATCTGCGGACTCCTGGGCGATCTCGACCCCCAACAGGCCGGCGCGTGCGTGAAGCGCATGGCAGATTCCATCCGCCACCGCGGCCCCGACGACGAGGGCTTCCACGCCGCTGCGCCAGCCTTCCTGGGTCATCGCCGCCTCTCCATCGTCGACCTCTCCACCGGCCACCAGCCCATTGCCAACGAGGACGGCACCGTCTGGACCATATTCAACGGCGAGATCTACAACCACGCCGCGCTGCGCGCCGATCTCGAGCAGAAGGGCCATCGCTACCGCACGCGCACGGATACCGAGAGCATCGTCCACCTCTACGAGGAGGACGGACTCTCCTTTCCGCGCAAGCTGAACGGGATGTTCGCCATTGCGCTGTGGGACGCCCCGCGCCAGCGGCTCGTATTGGTGCGCGACCGCCTGGGCATCAAGCCGCTCTACTACGCGGAGCTGGCTGGCGGCGCGCTGGCGTTCGCCTCCGAGATGAAGGCGCTCTTGCAGTGTCCCGGGGTGGATACCACGGTGGACCCGGTCGCGCTCGACGGCTACCTGGCGCTGCAATACGTTCCCGGACCACGCACCATCTACCGCGGCATCCACAAGCTCCCCGCCGGCCACACGCTGGTGGCGGAATCCGGCGAAATCACCATCGAGCCGTACTGGACACTCGAACCCGCCCCCGCGCCGCGTTCCTTCAACCGCGCGCGCGACGAGTTTCGCGCGCTGTTCGACGACGCGGTGCGCGTGCGATTGATGAGCGACGTGCCGCTGGGCGCGTTCCTCTCCGGCGGTATCGACTCCGGCCTGGTGGTGGCGGCCATGGCGAAGGCGATGGACCGGCCGGTGCAGACCTTCTCCATCGGTTTCGAGACCGAGGGTTGGTATTCGGAGCTTCCGTATGCCGCGCGCGTGGCCGAGCACTTGAAGACCGACCACAAGACGCTCACCGTCTCGGCGCTGGACATGCGCTCGCTGCTGCCGGTGGTGGCGGCGCAGCTGGACGAGCCGCTCGCGGACCCGGCGGCGGTGCCGACGTATCTGTTGTCGCGCTTCGCGCGCGAGCACGTGACGGTGGCGCTTACCGGCGAGGGAGCCGATGAACTCTTCGCGGGCTACAACCGCTACCGCTTCGAGGCCATGCGCGACAAGGTGGTGTGGTTGCCGCCGGGCGCGCGCCGCGCGCTGCGGGCGGTGGGGAAGCCGGTGGCGGGACGGCGTTACGCCAGGGCGCTCGACGCCGCCACCATGGATTCGGCGGCGAGCTTCGTGTTCCTGCGCTCGGTGATGCCACCCGAACTGCGCGGCGCGCTGCTGCGGCCGGAGATAGCCGCGCAACTGCCCCCCGACCACCTGGAGGCGCGCGTGGCGGCGCACTTCTCTGGCGCCGACGGTCTCAATGCGTCGCTGCGCGCCGACACGCTGGAGTGGCTCCCCGACGATCTGCTCATGAAGGTCGACAAGATGTCGATGCTCGCCTCACTGGAGGCGCGGGTACCGTTCCTCGACTACCGCATCGTCGAACAGGTGAGTGGTTTTCCCGCGGCGTGGAAGCACCGCGGCGGGCGCAGCAAGGTGCTGCTCAAGGCGGCGGCGGAGGGTGTCCTGCCGCCCGATATCATCAACCGCCGCAAGCACGGATTCACGCCACCGATAGGCGTGTGGATGCGTGGCAGCCTGCGTGGCTACATGGAGGAGAACCTGCTGGACCCGGCCGCGCTCTCCGCGCAGTGGCTGGAGTCGCGCGTGGTGAGCGCGCTGGCGGGGCGCTTTCTCCGGGGTGAGGATCGCTTTGCGCTCCCGGTGTGGGTGTTGCTGTGCCTGGAAGTGTGGCTGCGCAGCGGAAGCCGCGTGGAGGCCGCCGCGTCATGAGCACGCAGCCACGCCGAGGCCGCGTTGCGTACGTGGCGGCCGGATTCCCCAAGCTCACCGAGACGTTCGTTCTGCGCGAAGTGATGGAGATGGAGCGCCGCGGCATCCCGGTGTCGGTGTTCTCCGTCCGCCCCCGGCCGAAGGGAAGGCTGCACGCGGACGCCCTGCCGTTCCTGGAGAAGACCCATTACGCGCCGTGGATCGGGCTGGCGCATTTCGGCGCGTTCTTTTCGCTGGCCGTGCGGCATCCGCTCGGCATGCTGAGGGGCCTCGGATTTCTCCTCGCCAACATGGCGGACCAGGCGAGGTATCCGTCGGCCGTCCTCAAGATGCTCGTGGCGAAGCCCAAGATGTTTCTCTTCACCCGTGAGATGGAGCGCGGGCGTGTCGTGCATGTCCACGCGCACTTTGCCAATATTCCAACAACGTTCGCCGTCTTTGCGGCGCGGGTGCTCGGTATCACGTACAGCTTCACCGGTCACGCGTGGGACATCTTCGTTCCCGTCAACCAGGCCGCGCTCTCGCGCAAGATTTCGGGTGCCGAATTCGTGGCCACATGTACGGCCTTCAATACCACGGTGCTGGCACGTTTCTGCCGGACGGACGCCGACCGCCACAAGATCTGGCGCAACTATCACGGCCTTGATCTCTCGCGCTACGTGTCGTCCAACCGGCGCGACGCACTGCGCATCGTCGCGGGCGGCAGCCTGGTGGAGAAGAAGGGGCTGATGGTGCTGGTCGAGGCGGCGGCGTTGCTGCGCACCCGCGGGGTGCCGTTTCAGATCGAGATGGTGGGCGAGGGCGAGCAGCGCACCCGGCTCCAGCAGGAAATTGCGCGCCACGGCCTGGGTGACGCGGTGACGCTGGTGGGATCGATGCCGCACGAGGATCTCGTAGAGCGCATGCGTACGTCGGCCATGATCGTGCTGCCATGCATTGAGACGCGGGGCGGATACATGGACGGCATTCCCAACATCCTCATCGAGAGCCTGGCGCTGGGAGTGCCGGTGGTGTCGACGCCGATTTCCGGAATCCCCGAACTCGTCATCGACGGGGAGACCGGCCTGCTGGTTCCGCCACACGATGCGGCGGCACTCGCCGATGCCATCGAAGCGCTGCTGCGGGATCCGGCGCGGGGAAGCGCGCTGGGCCGCGCGGGACGGGCACGGGTGGAATCGATGTTCGACGTCGTGCGCAACGTGGGTGAGTTGGTGGCGCGGTTCGAGAATATTCTGAATGCCACTGACAGGCCGAGTACCCGGGATGAAACCGTCCGCTGACCGCTACGGCTCGTTGACGCGGCGGCGTAACTCGGCGAGGTTCAACTCGATGGATTCGCTGGAGCGGAGCAGGGCTTCCAGGGCCTCCTCGCGCGATCGCGAAGCCGGCGTCGTCTCCCGCGTATCCACCAGCAACGGTTGCAGGTTGCTCCACACCTCCCGCGGAAGAACGCTCTCCAGGTACTCGAGCCCGGTTCCGCGCAGCATGGCATCGTCGGTGAGCAGTCCTTTGTAGGCGATCTGCAGCGGCGTACGCGGCAGCACCAGTGAGAGCAGGGAAAACACGTGGGTCATGCTGCGATTGGCGCGCACGCGCAATGCTTCCTCGTGAAACGAGGGCGTGTCGCCGCCCTCCGGTTCATCCAGAACGCGCTGGTCCTCCCACAGCTGCCTCTTCACGCTGGTCTCCCGCAATACCGATGCATAGATGGCGGATTCATCCAACGCAAGCGATGGTGCATTCTCGTGAATACGGACCATGGCGAGCGCGGCCTGGAACCGCACCTCGAAGCGTTTGTCCTGCAACGCGGCCATCAGGCCGTCGAATGCACGTGGCGTCGCGCAGGTGGAGAGGACGCGGGGGATGCGGCGGCGGATCGCAAAGTCCTCGACGGGATCGAGCATGCGGTCGATCAACTGTCCGGTAATGCCGGGCGCCGCTCGCGCTAGCACCCGCGACGCCCACCCCGTCACTTCGTCCCACGCGAGCAGCGAGATGACCTGTGCCGCCACCACCGGCGTCAGGGAACGCTTCTGTCGCAGCGCGGCCTGGATACGGCCGGCGTCGCCGGAGCGCAGCTCGAGAAGCAGCGCCAGTTCCGGGTCCACGGGGGCATGCGGGGTGAACGGCGCCGGACGCGGTGCATCGCTGGTTGCCACCGCGGACGCATCCGGCTGTGGCGCTGCCTCGGCGCGTAGCTTGTCCAGACTGCCGCCGTCGATCGTCATCGACAGGTTGATGCCCGCAAACGAATCCATCATCGACCGCGTTCCCACCGTATCCTCGATGTTCAGTTGGTCGGCGCGGTCGATCAGGCTCCGCTCGAGCGCGCGCACGTAACCGCGTCGAAGCGCCCGCGCCACAATGAAGCCCGCCACCGAGATCATCACCGCCAGGATCACGAGCACCCGCCCGGATATGGTGGCGGGCAGGAGAATCACCGCGCGCACCAGGCCGCCCCCCACGATGTCCCCCATGCGGTCGGCGCCCACGTCGATGAAGGTCTTGGCGCTGCGCTTGTCCCGGGGAACGACCGGAGTGAAGAGCAGTTCGTAACCGGAGCGGAAGAGAGAACTCTGCAACACCGCCTCCACGCCCCGCAGGATGCCCAGTCCCACCGGTCCCATCAGCGGCAGGATCGCCAAGCCGCCCACCGTCATCACGGCGGGACGAATGGCCATGGTGTTCGCGATGCCAATCCGCTCCAGCAGCCGCCGGGTCATGCCCGACTGCACCGCCAGTGTCACCAGAGACACGCCGGTATAGAAGATGGCAAAGAACGTCATCAGATCCGATTCACGCGAGAAGATCTCGGTGGCGCGGGCCTTGAACAGAAAGTCGATGAGGGTGGCGGCGATATTACCCAGCAGGACGATGAGTGCGAGGTTGCGCAGGTAGCCGACGCGGCGCAGCACCTGCAGACCGGACTCCGTGCTGCTGCTCCGGGGACGCACGGAGAAGAGGTCGCGCAGCGACGTTGCGGGTGCGGCCGTATCCGCCGGTTTCAGCCCCGGCAGGAGAAAAGCGCACAGCAGGTGGAGTGCCGCAATGACCGGCAGCACCCACAGCATTCCCGCCCACGCGCCCACGCGATCGGCCAGGAATCCACCAAAAAGACCGCCGGCGGTCGCACCGCCGACGATGCGCCCGATGTTGCGGCGGGCCGTGTGCGGGTCGAAGTGCTCGTTGACCATCGACCAGAAACCGGAAATCAGGATGGAGCCGATCACGGCGACGTGCAGGTACACGATCACGGACGCCAGCTTCAGGTCGCGGGTGGCGAGGAGCCACTCGGCCAGGATGAGCACGCCGCTCGAAAAGAAAAGCGGCGGAATGACCCGCACCGGTCCCAGCATGGTCATGGCACGCGAGGACAGCAGCACCGCGCCGATGGACAGGAGCGCCGACGCGATCAGCATCACCGGAAGCGCCGAAATGTCGAAATTGGTGAGGAAGAGCGTGTCGCGGGTGGCCTTGCCCGCAACCTGCGTGGCGATGATGGCGAACGCGCACGCCGACGCCGTTGTCAACGAGGCGGTGGTTGTCCGCCGCGCAGGGTCAGGCATTGATCACCGTTGGAGCGGTGCTGTCGTGGCGCCGTGCCTGGGGAGCGGCATGCAGGTGGGGGAGGTTGGTCTGCCACCACTTGCCGGCCCGTTCCTGGGTCCAGGGCGGCAGTGTCGCGGCCACCTCGGCCAGCGCCGCGCCCAGCGCCGCGGCCGAGTCCGGCCGGTCTTCGGGCCGCTTGGCGAGGCAGGCGTGGATGATCTCCTCCAGGCGGCGCGGTACTTCGATCTCGGTGCGCGAAGAAACCGGCGCCGGCTCCTCCTTGACGTGTTGCACCAGAATGGCCATGGCGTTCTTGCCTTCGAACACGAGTTGTCCGGTGAGCAGCCAGTATGCCACGCAACCAAGCGCGTAAATATCCGCGCGCCCGTCGACGGAACCCTCCGCCGTGACCATTTCCGGCGCCATGAATCCGGGGGTGCCGCTGGTGGATCCGTCACCGGTGAGGTGCGAAGCGGTCTCTCCGCCGCTGTTGACGGTCTTGACCAGACCGAAGTCGAGAACCTTGATGAAGTCGAACTCACGGCCGCGTCGGCACGTGAACAGGTTGGCCGGCTTGATGTCGCGGTGAATCAGGCCGCGGTGATGCGCGTCGGCGAGCGAATCGCAGGCCGCGCGCAGAAAGTGCACCACGCGTTCCGCGGGCTGTGGCCCCGCATCCTGCACCAGCGATCTCAGGTCACGGCCTTCCAGGAGCTCCATGACATAGTAGAACACCCCGTCGTCGCCGGTTCCGAAGTCGTACAGCAGGATCGAGTGAGGCGAGGTCAGCATGGCCGTCACCTGGGCTTCGCGCTCGAAGCGACGCAGCGTGGTCTGCGCGGCGGCCGTGTCCACGTTTCCCAGCGCCTGCGGGCGGATGAGTTTTACCGCCGCGGGGCGCGCGAGCATCTTGTGCTTCGCCCGCCAAACTTCACCCATTCCACCGGCGCCGATCTTCTCGGTCAGCTGGTAGCTTCCCAGACGCTTCGCCTTGGAGAAATCGCGCGCCAGGCAGAAGACGCGGTAGGCAATGGCGTAGCCGACGCCCACGCACAACAGAACCGGCACCGACAGTTTGACAATTTCGATCCACGGTGATCCCTCGAAACCCGCCGGCAGTCCGTGCACGACGAGCGAGAGAATGGCGACGGAGGGCACGGTGAGCCACGCCAGCAGGGATCCCCTCAGAACCTGTCGGGGTCCCAGTGTGACGATGCTGGGATAGGCGACGAGCCACACGCCCACCCAGCTCACGGTTTCGATGTCGAAGCGGGGATCCTGCTCCCAGCCCCACGCCTGTACCGCGATTCCCAGCGAGGTCACCACCAGGAAGATCGTGGCCATGGACGCGAAGAAGCACGCCTCGCACGTGGCGCGGCTGCAACGCCAGGCGACGAACAGCGAGTAACCGATGGCAATGGCGGCGGTGATGGTGTCGAACGGGGGCAGGAAGCGGAAGTGGCCCGCCGCGGCGCTTTGCACGAAGGTGTCGGCCGCGTAGCCGAGGAAGAAAATTGACGCGTAGATCCACGCTGCCGCGGAGAGTCCGCGGAAGGAGGTCCGTTGCGTCCCCGAATCCAGATCGGCGAAGTTGGACGGATCGCTCGGGTTACTGGACTGGTCGGATGGTCGTACGTCGAATTCGGCGGCCACGCCACTCTCCTTGGTGCCGCGCGACCGGGAGTGCGTCCCGGCGGGTGTGTCACCATTGTGAGGAAAGAGGTTAGCATGAGCCCGTCGCGCGGGCAATAGGTGGGCGCGGGGCGGCTAGTACGAGAAGCCGGCGTGCAGGTAGAAGCGCGTGCCTTCGTCACTTGCGGCCGCGTACAGGCTGATGGTGTTCTCCGGGCTGACAAACGAGAGCCACAGCCCGCCGCCGCCCGCGGCGTGCCAGCGCTTCGAATCCTCACCCTCCAGAAACACGCGCCCGGTGTCGGCAAGCCCGAACACGCCGATGTTCCCGGGCACGAACACGTAGATGCCCGCCAGCGGGATTCGCAATTCCGCGCTTCCATAAACCGACGCATCGCCGGCGAAGCGCTGCTGGGCGAACCCGCGCACCGAGCGCGCGCCGCCGATGTAGGCGGCCTCCTGCCACGGGTACGTGCCCCACACCTGTTTGCCGCCGGCGCGCAGCGCCAGTGTGGGAGCGGGTCCCAACGGAATTGGCTGGTAGAAGGCGGCCTCACCGTGAACCTCGCCAAAGGTGCTCACCACCGCGCCCACCTCGGGAAACACGTTGCCGTCGACACTCAGGTAGAAGCCGCGCGAGGGCGCCGCGTCGGAATCACGCGTATCGAAGGCGATGCCGGCGCCCGCCGCCACCTGGAAGAAATCCTCCGTGCCGTACGGTGGATTGGCGGCGATGTAGCGGTCCTCGTTGAGATCGGTCTTACCGTACTGCGCATTGACGCGCACGGTTCCCGCCCAGCTTGCTCCTAGCGGAGCGGTCAGGGATGGTTCCAGGACGTACTGGGTGTGCTTCACCTTGTAGTAGTCCTCGCCCTCATCCGCCGGGGACTGGTTTCCGTAGCCGTAGAAGTGCAGGAAGTCGAGACCGGAGGCGCGCAGGTAGAGCCCGGTTCGCGTCTGGGAGTTCTCGCGGCGGAACTCCCCGCGGTAATCGCCCCCGAAGGCGCCGGCACGCGTCGCGTAACCGATGCGGAACTTCTGACGGTCGGCGTAGGGATCCTTGCGGAAGCCGTAGCCTTCGGACTCGAGCGTTGCCAGGAATAGAACCCCCAGATCGCTGTTGCCTCCGATGAACGGGATGAAGATGTTGCGCCGCCCCCAGTCGCGCGGTGGAATCCACTGCGCCTTCTCACGTTTGGGCGGGGTGTAGGGATGGGTGTCGAGGCGGGCTCCGGACCCGCGCAGCACCTGGTTCTCGCCGTGCGCAGCCGATACGCGCAGGCCGGTTCCGGCGGAGTCGTCGATGAAGTCGGCGCCGCCGCCAGCGATGACGCGCACGGTGATCTGACCGTGGCGGCCCGATGCGACCACGCTGTCCGCGCCGCCCCCCAGATAGATGCGGACCTCGCCGGTCTCGTTCGGGTGGAAGGTGCGCCGGTAGTAGGGTGCGTCCGCCGCTGCCAGTGCTACGGTGACCTCGACGTCGCCGTTGTCCTTGCGCGACACGGTGACGCGTTCGGGTTGATCAGTGGCGTGCACGTCCACGTCGCGCGCGAGAAAACGATAGAACGCGTCCGTCACTTCCAGTAGCGCATCGCGGCGGCTGCGCAGATCCTTCTCCAGTGCCGCCCCCTCCTTCGCGCGATACGCCTGGGGAAGGCGCGCCACCGCGGAGGCGATGACGTCGTCGGTGATGCGTGCCTTCAACTCCGCGCCGGCCTGCTCCCACGCCGGCTTCTCCAGGTCGACGAGAATGCGGCGGTCGCCGTCGCGGCCGTTCCAGGTGAGCCCTTCAATGGACGGGTACGTGTCGGAGAAACTCACGAACTGGGGCAGGTGCTGGCGTCCGGCGGCGGGAATGAAACCCTCGAAACGCACGAAGGCCTGGTCGCGGTCCTCGGGAATGGGTTGCCACTTTTCCTCGCCGGAAAACATCGCCCAGTGCCATTGACCACGGTGACGATCCCAGTCACCAACCAGCAGGTCGACCAGGCGCGCGATCAGGAACGCGCGCGAGTCCGGGCGCGTGGCCGGGCTCGCATCCATGCGCTTCCACATTTCCTCGCCGTTGATGATCTCGGTGGCGCCGCGAAAGCCGGGGTTACCGTTGCCAGCCGGCCGCGGATACTCCTCGAAGGTGCCGGGCAGTCCGGCAAACGTCTCGCGGAATTCGCCCAGCAGCGAGTCGTCCGGCATGACCACGAGGAACGGCTGCGTGTGCAGCACACCGGCCGCCTCCATCAGCGGTGAAACCGCCACCGCACCACCCGGAAAGCTGGACGCGATCTGGTCCTGCAGCAGTTTGTCCACGAAGGTGCCGTGGAATTCGGCGGGAAGGATCTCGGTGGGATCCTTGTCGAGACCGCGGAAGGTATAGTCGCGGCCATCCGCGCCTTTCATCGCCAGCCCGAGGGTTTGCTGGCCGCCCACCCGCCGTACCGGACGCAGCCCGCCCGCGAACCGGTGCAGGTCGAGTTCCGGAATCTGTATGGGAGTGGTCCACAGGTGGCGGTAGTCGGCGCCCAGCAGGAAGCGATGAAAGCTTCCCGCCTGGTAGTGCTCGCCCGCGGTGACGCTCAGGGTCGGCCCCGCGGGCGCCAGCGTGCTGTCGCGCTCGGCCGCTGGTGTCGCGTGCGCCGGATGTGCGGCGCCATGAGAGGCGAGCATTGCCGCGCCGGCCAGGAAGAGAGCGCGACCGGGGCGGTGCTTCAACGCAGTTCCTCCCGTGGCACGAGTGCGCGGTGCCGCCGTCCGATGCCCACGACAATCACGAACCAGATGAGGATCAGTCCCATATTGATGAGCGCAAACTGCCGCGTCCCAAGCGCAAGCAGCGTGCCCGCAAACACCAGTCCCGCGGACAGAAGATCGCCCGCGCGTACGAAGATGGTGTCGATGGCGGCCTTCGCCTTGTACTTGGCGTCGCGCGAGGTGGGGAGAAACAGGGCGTGCCGCGCGGTGTTGTTGAGCGAGTAGTCGAGCGAGTTCTCACTGATTTTCGCGGCGCGAATCAGCGCCAGTACCGGCAGGAAGGCAACAATACCGTAGGCACCGAACGCGACCAGGGGAAGTACGTACAGCGCCACCCGCACACCGAAGCGCTGCAGGATGCGTGCAACCAGAAAAATTTGAATGACCGCGGAGAGCGCGTTGACCCACGTGAAATACTCCGCATAGAACGAGCCAATGAACTGTCTGACGAATTCCTCCGGCGGCAGGCCGGCGGTGGCGCCGTCCGCGGCCAGACGCGCGGCCTCGCCGGAAACCACCCGGCCCAGTATGTATTCGCCGTTGGTGTTCACGAAATTCAACACCAGCAGCAGCAGGCCGATGAGCAGCAGGTAACGGTCGCGGGCCACCATCGCGAATCCGCCGCGTCGGTCGGCCATGGGCGCTTCCGCGATTGCGCCGTCCGCCGCGCCCGCCAGTCCCGAGCGCCGGTTCACAACCCATACCAGCAACAGGTAGAGTGCGAGCAATCCCGCGGCGACCAGCATGAGCTCGTACACGCCGAGCACCCCGATGAGCGCGCGCGAGATGGCGCCGCCCACGATGGCACCCGTGGTCTGGCCGAATCCGAGAATGGCGAACAGGCGACGGCCCTGTTCGGGCGTGTACACGTCGTTGGCGAACGACCAGAACTGCGCGACGATCATCAGGTTGAAGATGCCCACCCAGATGAAGAACGCGACCCCCAGGCCGGGCGCGCCGGCGTGGGCGAGCGAGTAGAAGATGAGCAGATTGGAAAGGAAGAACAGGGTGGAGCCGCCGATGAGCCGCATGCGGTTCACACGGTTGGCAATGCCGCTGTAGACGGGGATCAGGAACAGCAGCAGTACCGCCTGGGTCGCCGAGGTGTAGCTCTTCAACTCCGCGCCCCCGCCGGCCAGGATGAGCGGCTCGCGCACGACTTTGATGATGTAGTAGGCCGTAAGCAGCAGGAACACGGCGAGCATGAGCAGGATCGCGTCCAGGCCCTCGCCGGGACGGACCGGTGCGAACGGCGTCAGCAGCCGGTCGAGGAATCGTTTCTGTCCGGAAGCGTGAGGTTCGGTCATGCCCCTGAGAGTGCCAGACGTGCCGCGTCCGGGGACCAACCCCCGCCACTGGATCCGGCGCGCGGCTCACGCCGGTCGGCCGTCGCAATACCCAGCTGTCCCGCGGCGGCAGGGACGGAGTGTAATGCATGCAGCCAGGGCGCGAAAGGCCTCTTCCCCGCCGCGAGGCCGAGGTGGCGTGCGGCGGTGCGGGGCATTATAATTCGGCAGAGCCGGTTGCCCGGGCCGCGGGAATCGGCGGGAGGATTATCGTGAAACGCACGTCTCTTGCGGCCGCACTCCTGTTGATAACGCTCACATCCGTCGCTCTTGCCGGTTACGGCTCTGAAGATCCGCGGCTCCAGGAGCTCTATGCGTCATTCGTGGGCCCCTGCTGCTGGCGCGACAATCTCACCATTCATGAGTCCGGAAAGGCCGATCAGATGCGCGCCGATATCAAGGCCATGGTGGCCGCCGGCCAGTCCGACAAGCAGATCAAGGCCGCGATGGTCCAGCAATACGGAAAGCGCATTCTTGTGGTCCCGGAGGGAGGGGCGGCGAGCTGGCTGTTCAAGACGCCGTGGATGCTGGGCCTGATGGGGCTCGCGCTGGTGGTGGTATTCCTGCGCAGGATGCGGCACGCTGCGCCCGCGGAGCAGCCCGCAGTCATTCGCGCGGACTGATCCGCGCGACCGCGCGTCAGTAATCCGCCCCGGTGGGCCGGAAGGGTTCGCTGACGTAGCTCTCCAGTTCGTCGAGATCGAGCGAATCGTCCTCCGATGGCGCGCTCACGCGGTCCATGATTTCGTTGCACAGTCCCAGGTAGTCATCCGCGCCGAAACTGCGCGGACGGTAACTGAAGATATCCTTGCCGTAGCGCGGCGACTCCGCCAGCGCGATGTTGTCGCGGATGATTGCGTCGAGCAACAGCGCGCCGTAACGCTCGCGCAAAGTCTCCACCACCATGCGGCTCAGCACCTTGCGTCCATCGAAGCGCGTTGCGATCATCCCCCCCACTTCCAGCGTCGGATTGAAGCGCGCGCGCACCGATTCGATCCACTTGAGTAGGTCCTCGATGCTCTCCATGGCCAGGTATTCCGTTTGCACCGGAATGAACGCCGTGCTTGCGGCGACCAGCGCATTGGTCGTGATGAGACCCAGGCTCGGGGAACAGTCGAACAGGATGTAGTCGTACTCCCGATCCATGTTGGTGATGGCACGCTTGAGCAGGTAATCGCGATCGCTGGCGCGCACGAGGGCCACTTCGGCGTCCGCGAAATCGAGTGAGGCCGGGATCAGCGACATCGACATGGTGTCCACGCGGTTTTCCATGTGCAGCCGGGCGTTCAACGGCTTGCTCATGATCGCCGCCGCGGCGTTGATGTCGCCGCGCAGCACGTCGTGGATGGTGTGGTGGATTTCGTCGCGGTCAATGCCCAGGAAGCGCGTCAGGTGACCCTGGGGATCGAGGTCCACGAGCAGTACGCGGCTTCCCAGTATCGCCAGCCCCGCGCCGACATTGGCCACCGTGGTGGTCTTGCCGACGCCACCCTTCTGATTGAGGAAAGCCGCAACTGTCGTGTGATCCATCGTTCCTCCGCGGGGCAAGAGTGCCGGCTCGACAGCCGGAAGTCCGGGGCCATGCGAGGCCGCCCGTAAACCCGTATCCTCGCACCGGATCAGGGGTTCTGACAAGGAAATGTTGACGCGGCCGCCCGGAATCGGTGTGTGGCCTAGGGAATAACGTAGAGCAGGACCGCAAAGAAGTGGCAGATGCTTCCCGCGAGCACAAAGAGGTGCCACACCGCGTGGTGATAGGGCATCTTCTTCCAGACGAAGAAAACCACGCCGAATGTGTACGCCAGCCCGCCGGCCGCGAGCAGCACCAGCCCTTCCGTCCCCAGCCCCCTCAGCAGCGGTTTCACCGCGGAAACAATGGCCCAGCCCATCGCCAGGTAGAGGATCAACTGCAGGCGGCGCGCCCGCCCGCGCGTGAACACTTCGAGCAGGACACCGGCAATGGCCAGCCCCCACACGGCCCCGAAGATACTCCACCCCCATTTCCCGTTCATCGTCACCAGGGTGAACGGGGTGTAGGTGCCGGCGATGAGGAGAAAGATGGCCGCGTGGTCCAGAATGCCAAAAACGCGCTTGCCTCGGCCGGCTGAAAGGGCGTGGTAGAAAGTCGATGAGGCGTACAGGATAACGAGCGTCGCTCCATAAATGCTGCATGCCACCACACGCATGGTGCCTCCCTCTTTGACGGAGACGACCACCATGACCACGAGTGCGGCGATTGACAGGATAAGCCCCGCGCCGTGGGTGACGCTGTGGGCCAGTTCTTCTCCAGCCGGGAAGTGCTCGTCGGGGTTGCTGGCAGGCATGGTCTCACCATGCCAGAACGCGCGCTGCCGTACCATATGTTCCCCCATCGGCCGCGGCCAGACCCGCTGCGGAGGGTGCGGTTGACCGTCGTCTGCCAGGGGGGTATCGTTGGTTGTCGTTGTGTCCCCGCCGCGCGGCCACAGGAGACCCCGTTCTCCCCAGGGAGGCTGCCATGAACGTCGACCGGCCAATCCGCCCGGCAACCCTCTTTGTCGCCGCGATACTCCTGTTTCTCGCCGTCACCGGTGCCCCGGCCCGGGACGAGACGCCTGCCAAACGGAATACCGGGCCGTCCCGCACGTTCGTCGTAGACGGGTCCCCGGTTCACGACGTGGGCAACGTGCGCGTTCACGCCTCCAACTGGGGCGCATTCGGCTCCTCTCCGGGGACCGGTCTCCCCTACGCCGGCGCGCCTTCCTGCGAGTGGCCCGCCGGTTCGCAGGTGGAGTACGTGTATGAGGGCGGTCTGTGGGTGGGCGCCCTGCTCGACGGTACGCCGGCCGTATCCACGTCTGTCCAGCAACTCGAGAACCGGCCCACGGTGGAGCCGGGGGACGTGGTCTACTACGCGGCGCAGGGGGACGCGGGCGGGGCACGCATTCCGATGCCCGGCGCCGACGACGACCATGACGGGTCGGTGGATGAGGACTGGCACGAGGGATACGACAACGACTTCGACCGTTTCGCCGACGAGGACTTCGCGGCCATATCCGACCAGATGCTCAGTCGCCGCTTCCAGGATGACACGCCGCAGGCGACCGCCATTTACCCCCAGCACCGCCCCATGCACCTCGCCGTGCGCGAGGAGAGCTACCAGTGGCGCGACAGTGCCTACGACGATTTCGTTGGGTTCACGTTCTGGATAACGAATACAGGTGAGGATACCTTGCGCAGCGTATACGTCGGTGTCTACACGGACGGGGACGTTGGCCATCGTGCCCGCAACAACTACTGGAACGACGACGCCACGGGTTTCGACACGGTGATGGTCGACCACGCCCCCGGCACCACGCGCCACGACTTTGCGTACTGGTACGATGTCGACGGCGACGCCGGCCAGGCCCCGGGGTACGCCGGCATTCTCATCCTCGACCACCCCACCGATCCGCTGGGTATCGATGCGCCACCCAGCGTACGCGCCACGTCCGCGGTCAACATGCTGGGCTCACTGTCGTATCCGCAGGGTGGTCCGCCGACCAACGACTTCGAGCGCTACGAACTCATGTCCTCCGGGAAGGTGGGGCAGAACATCGGGGGTGACGTCACCACGCTGGTGGCGATGGGGCCCTTCGCGCAGTTGTATCCCGGGGAGACGATCCGCTTCAGTTTTGCGCTGGTGGTGACCCCGCGCGACGACTTCAGCAACGTGCGGCGGGCCGCCGACGTGTACCACGGCCGCTGGTTCGACATCGACGGCGACCCGCTCACCGGAATCCGTGGCCGCGAACACAACGAGCACTGGTATCTTCCCACGGACACGGTGGAAACGGTTGCTTTTGGCTTCGTGTCGGCGACGGCCGACGAGGGCGTCATCGCCCTGCGGGCGACCTACCAGGCCGGGATGCACGTGCGCGAGGTGGCCGTCTATCGCGGGCCGGAGGACGTCGCCTTCCCCATGGATCGGATCGGCACGGTGCCGCCGTGCGGCTGCGGCGCCATCCAGTTCATCGACCGGGACGTCATCTCCGGCCACGCGTATCGCTACCAGTTCGGTGTGGTGGACGGTGAGGGCGAACACCTGTCACCGCTGGTGATGCCCACCGCGGGGCCGGTCGAGGGACGCCTGTCGCAGAATCGGCCCAACCCGTTCAACCCCCGCACCACCATCCATTTCACGCTGCCCGCTCGCGCGGCCACCACGCTGGTCGTCTACGGCGTGTCGGGCGGGCGCGTGCGCACGCTGGTCGACGAAGAGCTGGCCAGGGGACCGTACGCGGTCGAATGGGACGGGCAGGATGACGACGGCCAGCCCGTGTCGTCGGGGATGTACTTCTACCGCCTGGTGTCGGGGACCTACTCGGTATCGCGCAAGATGATGCTCATCAAGTAGCCTGCCCGGCTTCCGAACGCCCCGGTTTTCGTGTATGATGGCCCGCTGGCCGCGCGCCGCGCGGCGGTTTCCAACCCATCACGCCGGAGAGTGTCCGTGTCGCACCAGTATGTCTGCACGTTGTATCGCCTGAAGAAAGTCGTCCCGCCGGATAAGCTCATCCTGGATGACATCACCCTCGCCTTTCTCCCCGGCGCCAAGATCGGCGTGCTCGGTCACAACGGCGCCGGCAAGAGCACACTGCTGCGCATCATGGCCGGCGTCGACACCGACATCCAGGGCGAGTGCCAGACGCTGCCCGGCCTGAAGATCGGTTATCTGCCGCAGGAGCCGCAACTCGACCCGTCCAAGGACGTGCTCGGTAATATTGAGGAGGCGGTGGCGGAGACCCGCGCGTTGCTGCAGCGTTTCGAGGCGGTCAATGCGAAGTTCGCAGAGCCCATGAGCGACGACGAAATGACCGCGCTCATCGAGGAACAGGCCAGGCTGCAGGACCAGATCGACGCCGCCAACGCGTGGGACTTGGACCGCCAGCTCGAGATCGCGATGGATGCGTTGCGCTGCCCGCCCCCGGACGCCGACGTCAGCAAGATCTCCGGCGGCGAACGGCGACGCGTGGCGTTGTGCCGGTTGTTGTTGCAGAAGCCTGACATGCTGCTGCTCGATGAGCCCACCAACCACCTCGACGCGGAGTCGGTGGCGTGGCTGGAGCGCTACCTCAAGGAGTTCCCGGGCACGGTGGTGGCGATCACGCACGACCGCTACTTCCTGGACAATGTGGCCGGCTGGATTCTCGAGCTCGATCGTGGCAAGGGGATTCCGTGGGAGGGCAATTACTCGTCGTGGCTGGAGCAGAAGGAGCGCCGCCTTGCCACCGAGGAAAAGCAGGAGTCCGCGCGGCGCCGCACACTGCAGCGGGAAATGGAATGGATGCGCATGACGCCCAAGGCGCGCCACCAGCGCAGCAAGGCGCGCATCAACCAGTTCGAGGAACTGCTCAGCGAGAAGGCGCGCGAACGGCGCGACCGCCTCGAAATCGCCATCCCCAGCGGACCGCGCCTGGGCGACCTAGTGGTGGAGGCGCGCGGGTTGCGCAAGGGATACGGCGAGAACATTCTTATCGACGGGCTGGATCTGTCGTTGCCGCGTGGCGGCATCGTGGGAATCATCGGTGCGAACGGCGCGGGCAAGACGACGCTGTTTCGCATGATCACCGGTTCCGAGGCGCCCGACGCGGGCGATCTCAAGGTGGGCGAGACGGTGCAGTTTGCACACGTTGATCAGTTCCGTGATGCACTCGATCCTGCCAAGTCCGTGTGGGAGGAAATCTCGGATGGCGAGGAGTTCATCGAGGTGGGCAAGCGCAAGATGAACTCGCGCGCCTACGTGGCGAGCTTCATGTTCAAGGGCACCGAGCAGAACAAGAAGGTGGGCGCACTATCCGGCGGCGAGCGCAACCGGCTCCACCTGGCCAAGCTCCTCAAGACCGGCGGCAACGTGCTGCTGCTCGACGAGCCCACCAACGATCTCGACGTGAACACGCTACGTGCGCTGGAAGACGCGCTGGTTGAGTTTGCGGGGTGCGCGGTGGTGATCAGCCACGATCGCTGGTTCCTGGACCGCATCGCCACCCACATGCTCGCGTTCGAAGACGACGGGCAGGTGAAGTGGTTCGAGGGCAACTATCAGGACTACGAGGCGGATCGGCACCGCCGGCTCGGCCACGACGCGGACCAGCCGCACCGGATACGCTACAAGAAGATTCACGCCTGACGCGCTCGCGCGGGCGGTCAACGAATGCCCTGCAGACCGGTGGCGGCAAGTGTTTCGCCCACGAAACGGCCCGCCAGGATGTTGCCGGCGTCCGACAGGTGTGTGTCGTAGACGCGATACATGCCCTGGCGCCCCGCGAGCACGGGGGTCATGTCCACCACCATTTGCCCGGGGAGGGAGCCGCGCACGAACCCCAGGTTCGCAGTCAGCGGCGCAAGACGCTGCTCGTCCATTTCCATGAGCCCCTGCAGGTCCGGGTCGACGAGCGCGCGGTTGGGGAACAAGACGACCACGAATGGCACCCCGGCCGCGTCGGCGAGGGCTCGCATCTCCTGAACCGCGCGCAGGCATTCGTCCATGCCGTACGACGAGGTGTGGACCCGGCGGGCGATCTCCAGGTCGCGCAGCACCGTCTCCTTGAGAAACGGAACCACCGCGCGCAGCGGATCGGGCGCCGGTTGGCAGGGCCCCGCGCCGATGCCAACCGCGTCCATGACGTCCGGTGAAGAACTTCGCTTGAGGACGGTCGCCACCACCGCCCAGCGAAACGTGCGCGTGTTCAGGGGATGAAAGGTGCACAGGAACCACGAGCGCGGGAAGCGCATGATGAACCCGCCCACCACACGGCGTTCGGTTCCGGGCAAATTGTCGGCGAGGTCGTTCTCGAGAAACAGGTTGAACACGATTGCATCCACCGGACACCCGTTGCGCAGATACCAGCGCAGCAGGGCGAGGGACTCGACCGCCCCGTATCCCGACAGCCCCGCGTTCACGACCCGGCATGCCTCGTTCCAGGACTCGCGCAGGGTGACCTCCGCGACATCCGGGTAGTTGCATGCGCGCGCATGTCCGCTGCCCTCGGTGTAGGAATCTCCCAGGAACAGAATCCGCGGACCTCCGCCCCCGCTCCTCGCACCCAGGCAGGGTCCGGCCGGCGCCCGGGTGAGGTTTTTTCTCAGGATGACCGGTGGACGTCCGGATGCCGGCAGCTGGTAGCTCTGCCCCAGCCGGCTCGCGGGGATGCGCGCGACGACGAAGCGGTCGGCAAACGCCAGCAGGCCGTTGAGGATGAACAGGGAAACGTAGGTCCCGCGGATGAGCCCGCCCGCGCGGGACATCCTGCCGGTGGCCAGCTCGATGCTCTGTACCGCCAGTGCGCCGATTGCCACCACTAGACAGGCGTCGGTGAGGCGGCCGAGCGCCGCGCTCCCGGTGTTGAACACGCCGAAGGGGACCACGCGGGTATGGTCCTGAATAATGATTGCGACGATGACGCAGACGGTGACGATCAGGAAGAGGAAACGCGCGAGGATCGGCGCGCGCGCCCGGAGATCCGACGCCCGGCTACCGCCCATCTTGTTCCAGTGGCCGTAGCGGCAGCGTTGCGAGGAAACGCGGCGATCCCTTCCACTCCAGGCGCAGGCGGCCGCCCAGGCTGGGTCCCTCCCCCTGGCCGCCGAGGAACTTGATCGACTCAGCCACCACCTCTCCGCCGGCGTCTCCCATCTGCCAGTGGCCCGCAGCCAGCGACGGCGTGGGATTGTAAACCACGCTCAACTCCACGCGAAGCTTCCGGCCGTCCTGCAGCGTGAAGACGGCCATCGCCGAGGTCTGGGCGCCGTCGCGCTTGCCGCTGATCTGGTAATCGCTGGTGGTGAGTGCCTTCCATGCGCCGTCCCGCCATTCCTCGACGCGCGGAGATTTTGTGTCCGCACAGCCGGCCGCCACAACAAGGACGGCCGTCACCAATGTTGCAATCCTGCTGCTCATGTCACGCCTTTCACCTGGGGTCGGATCGTCTTGATCGAACAGCCGCTGTGCGATAGTCTCCGGGCATCGAGGAGGCTCCCATGCTGACTGGTAACGCGTCAAGATATGCTCTGGTTCTGTTTGTTCTCTCGCTGGTTCTTCTTTCCGCGCCGGATGGACGCGCGTCTTCCGAGGATCCGCCGGGCACCCACCGCGATTGGGGTGTGAGCTGGGTCATTCGTGCAGGAGGCGTAAGCGGAGACTATGGTGACTTTCTGCAGAAGGGCACCGCGTGGGATATGAGCCTGTTCAAGCAGAAGGGCGAGTGGCGCTACGGCGTGGGCCTGATGTTCGGCTCGCTCGGCTGGCAGTCGCCCTACGAGCATGAAAAGGAATGGGCGCACTTTGAAACCTTCGGCTATGCCTCCCGCGTCTTCCGCAACGACGAGAGCGTGCGCCCCTATCTGCAGGGGCGCCTGGGCATCGTGCGCATACACCCGCGCTCGGAGCTCTTTCAAAAGGCGCCGTTTGAAGACCTCGCCTCGGGCGAGAGCCCGACCGACGCCAAGAACGGTGTGGGCCTGTCGTTCATCCCCGGTCTCGAGTTCGATATCTCCAACGGCTTCGCCGTCGACGTTTCCGCATACGTGAACTGGTTTATCGCCGGGGAATACAACCTCGAGGACTACGAAGGCAACCGTCCGCTGGGCGACGTTCCCAATCCGAGCAGCGGGCTGGAGTACGGGGCGCGCGTGGGCGCCACCTGGCGCCCCATCTCGTTCGACGAGCCCGTCAAGAGCGCTTCCCCCGACACCTCGCCGCTTCCGCTCGCCAGCAGCGCAAAGGACGCCTGGGGCGTCACGCGGAGCCCGGGCTGGGCCGCGGGCGAGGTGATTATGATCAATTTCGGTGCATCGATGTTCAACGAGTACGTGCGCCAGGCCAACTTCAACCAGGTCAGCCCGCGCAGCTTCTGGGCGAACATCGAAGAGGGTTTCACCTACGACGACAACCAGTTCAAGACCAACCAGATGATCCACCCGTTCAATGGCAGCACCTACTTCAACGCTGGCCGTGCCAACGGGCTCGGGTTCTGGCCCTCGACTCTGTACGCGCTCAGCGGGGCCTTCATCTGGGAGGCGATGGGAGAGACGCACCCCATGTCCGGTAACGACATGGTCGCCACCGGTATCGGCGGTGTCGCCTTTGGTGAAACGACCTACCGGCTGTCGTCGGCCGTCCTCGACAACACCGCGACCGGCAGCGGCAGAACCTGGCGGGAAATTGGCGGCTTCCTGATCGACCCGGTGCGCGGCTTCAACCGCTTCGTGTCCGGCCGCGCAACCCGCGTGCAGGGCAATCCCTCGAGCGCATACGACTATCGCCCCCCTCGCTACTTCACCGCTCTGGGCGTGGGCGCGCGCATCACGGGAAGAGGCGAGTCCATCACCGACAGCACGCAGACGCAGGCCGTCATCGACCTGTACATCAACCACGGGAGCCCGTGGGAGAACGAGCGCCGCAAGCCGTTCGACCATTTCGACATGGGCGTGCAGATGAACGGCAATGACAAGGTGCCCATCGGGCGCTTCCAGATCCGCGGCGATCTGTATTCGAGGGCGTTCGGCGGAGAAGACGGAGAGAAGCACGCATGGGCCGTCGTTCAGCACTTCGACTACGTCAATAATAACGCCTACGAATTCGGCGGTCAGAGTTTTGGCCTGGCGCTGTTCTCGCGCTTTCGGCCGTCGGCCAGGACGGGAATCCAGACGCGTGTCGACGTGATGGGAACGCTGATGGCGGCGGTCAACACCGAGTACTCGTATGTGGTCGAGACACCGAACCAGGAACGCGATCGTGAGTACGACTACGGTCCGGGTGCCGGTTTCTCGGTGGAAGCCGCCTTGCTGCGCTCCAACCGGCGAATCTTTGCTGCGGCGTATCGCGCCGAATGGATCAACGTGAAGAACGGTTCCGTCTGGGTGCCGGCCGGGAATCCGGGTTCCGACGCGAATCACTTCGTGGAGGACCTGTGGCTGTCGCTGCGCATCCCTGTACGCGGGGCGATGAGCGTGGGACTCGACAGCTCGGTGTTCTTCCGCCAGAGCTATTTCTCGCGCGAAGATTTCGTCGACACCAACCAGCGTGTTCCGCAGGCGAGGCTGTATCTCGCATGGGAGACGAACCGTTAGGTGTGGGCCGCGATCAGCCGTAGAAGCCGGGCCGGATTCGGGGCGCTCGCGCTTGCCGTGGCGCTGTTGCTGGTGGCGGACACGCTGCCAGCCGCTGACGCGGACTACTGCGGCGAGTACCGGTTTGCGTCGGGGGGGCTGGTCTCGGTTCTCACAGAAGGCACCACGGCCGGGACCACGCGCCTGGTTGCGACCATCTGGGAGAGCGGACGGGTGGGCGCGTTGCTTGCGGACACCCTCGACCGCTTTACCATGTCGCCGCCGGACGCGGACGGCAACACTCCCACCATCACTTTTGACAGAAGCCCTGGCGGAACCATAGCCGCCCTCACCCTCGAGACGCCCGGGCAGGTGCCGCGCCATGCCCCGCGCGTGGTCACCTTTCACGAAGAAGAACTCCTCTTCACCAGCGGCGACGCCACGCTGTCGGGAACCGTCAAGATTCCAGTCGGCGATGGGCCGTTTCCCGGGATCGTGCTGGTGCACGGCTCCGGACCGGCCGGGCGCGAGTCGGTGGAGTCGATGGCGCGCTTCTTCGTGAGCATCGGCTTTGCCACTCTGAGCTACGACAAGCGCGGTTGCGGAGGATCCACCGGCGACTGGAAGACGGCGGATCTGCTCCAACTCGCGCGCGACGCGCTGGTGGGCGTGGCTATCCTGCGCGCGCGTGATGACGTGGATCCAACGCGTGTGGGGATGTGGGGGATCAGCCAGGGTGGGTGGGTGGCGCCGATTGCCGCATCCCACTGGACGAGCGTGGCCTTCGTCATCAATCATTCGGGGCCGGCCACGAGCCTGCGGCGCCAGGACACCTTCATGATGTCACGGGTGCTGGAGATGCAGGATGTGCCGCCGGACGACATCGACCTCGCCGTGGCCGCCCTCAACACGCTGTACGACTACGGGCGGGGAAAGGCGACGGCGGCGCAACTCGACGCGGCCGTTGCGAAGACCATTGGACGTGCCGGGCTTGAGGACTTCGCGACGTTGACGTCGGAGAACATCATTGCCGACTCGCTGTACGCGCAGCAACCCTTCGGCGATCCCGCCTGGTTCCTCCATCTCGACCCGGACCGCGACGCGCTGGAACCGTATCGACTCCTGCGCTGCCCGGTGCTGGTGGTGTACGGCCGCCTGGACTACACGGTGCCCGTGGAGGAGAGTGTCGTCGCCCTGGGCAGCGTGTTTGCCCAACGGGGCCCCGCCGATTTTCATATGGCCGTGCTGGAACGGACCGGACATGGGATGCTGGTGATGGATCCCGAAGCACCGCAGAACCCCGCCCTTCCGCTCTCGCTGGCGCTCGAGTACTTTGCCCTGCTGGAAGACTGGCTCTCCGCCCGCGGCTTCTGATCCCTCTCACCGTTGCGCGGGCGCGGCATCCGCGCGCCGAACGGGCGGCTTCCACGTATCCATCTTGCGCGTCCCCAGAACGGCGTCGGGCGATATCGAATAGTCGAGCTGAAAGTCGCGGTGTTTCATGAGCTCGATCATGCGCGGATTGTCCGGTGTCGTTTCCGCGAACACCTTGCGGATGCCCTGCTCCTTCGCTATCTCCAGGCAGTAATCGGTGAGGAGCGAGCCCAGGCCGGCTTCCTGGAAGGCGTCCGCCACCAGCACGGCGTACTCGGCGTCGGTGCGGTCCGCGTCGGCCACCAGGCGTCCCACACCGATCAGCCGCCGCCGGTCGTTCTCCTCGAGTTCCGCCACGATGGCAATCTCGCGGTCGTAGTCGATGAAGCAGAAGCGCGTGGCCATTTCGTGCGTGGTCTGCTTGAAGAGATAGCGGAAGCGAAACCAGATCGACTGCTGTGAGCAGCTCGCCAGCAACTCGTGCCACATGGGTTCGTCCTCCGGTTTGATGGGCCGGAGCAGAACACGGCGGCCGTCCTTGAGTTTTGCGATGCGCGTGTACTCCTCGGGGTAGGGCCGGATGGCCAGGTGCGAGTACGGTCGCACCGGGTGCAACAGCGACTCGTGATCCAGGATGATGCGTGCGTCGAGCGCGATGGCGTCCTGCGGTGTCACCAGCAGCGGGTTCACGTCCAGCTCCGCGATCTCCGGATAATCGGCCACCAGGTAGGAAAGCCGCATGAGAACTTCGATGAGGCGGTCGATGTTGACGGCGGGGCGTCCCCGGTAACCCTGCAACAGCGGCCACGAACGCAGCGACTCCAGCATGCGCCGCGCCAGCCGCTCGGAGAGCGGGGGCAGTTCCAGAGCGCGGTCCTTGAACACCTCAGCCGCCGTTCCACCCGTTCCCACCATCAGCACCGTTCCGAACACCGGATCACGTTTGGCGCCCACGATGAGCTCGTAACCGGTGGGATGCGTGATCATGGGTTGGATGGTCACGCCCTCCACGTGCGCGTCGGGCCGCCTCTCGCGCGCGGTCGTCACGATCTCATGGTAGGCCGCATGCACCGCATCGTCGGTGGCGAGGCTCAACGCCACCCCGTTCACTTCGGTCTTGTGGGTAATGTCGGAGGACATCACCTTCATCGCCACCGGGTAGCCGATGCGCCGCGCAAACTGCACGGCATCTTCCACCGAGCGCGCCGCGAAGGGCTTGGCCACCGGTATCTCGTATGCCTCCAACAGCGCCTTGGAGGTGCTCTCGGTGAGGGTGTCGTGCCCCTCGCTGAGGATGGTGTTGAACACCGCGCGCAACTTGCCGCGGTCGAGTTTGAACTCCATGGGAATGTCACGCGGTGTTTCGTAGAGCACCTCGCGCGTGCGCGCGTATTCCACCATGTACATGAACGCGCGCACCGCCTGTTCCGGCGTCGAGTACGCGGGGATGCCCGCCTCGGTGAGCAGATCCACGCCCTGTGTCATGCTCACCCCGCCCATCCACGAGGCGAGCACCGGCTTGGGCGACGCCTTGGCCACCTTGATGACGGCACGGGCGCTGTCGGTGGGCTTGCTCACCGCCTGCGGCGCAAATACCACCAGTGCCGCGTCGACGCCCCCGTCGTCGAGAACGCCGGTCAACGCCGTGGCAAGTCGTGCCGGGGAGGCATCCCCGATGACGTCGACGGGATTGCGGTGCGACCACGTCGGGGGCAGCGCCCCGTTGAGCGCGTCGATGGTCTTCTCGTCGAGTCTCGCGAGGACACCCTTTCGCTCCAACAGGGCGTCGGTTGCCATCACGCCGGGGCCGCCGGCGTTGGTGACGATGGCCAGGCGCGGACCACGTGGAAACTTCTCCCGCGCCAGCAACTCTGCGCAGTAGAACATGTCCGCCATCTCCAGGATGCGGACGACGCCGGCCCGCCGAAACGCGGCCTGGTAGACCGCGTCCACGCCGGCCATGGCGCCGGTATGTGATGCGGCCGCCTCCGCCGACTCGGCAAAGCGTCCCGCCTTGTAGGCGATGATGGGCTTCCGGCGCGCGAACGCGCGCGCCGCCGACATGAACTCGCGCGCTTCGGTAATGGACTCGACGTACAGAATGATGGACTTGGTGTGGGGGTCGTTGGCGAAGTAGTCGATCAGGTCACCCATGCCCACGTCGAGCATGTTGCCCACGGAGACAAAGTTGGAGAAACCAATCTTCTCCTTGGTCGCCCAGTCGAGCACCGCCGTGCACAGCGCGCCGGACTGCGAGAGGAACGCGATGTGACCCTTGGCGGGCGTCGCGTTGGCGAACGACGCGTTGAGCGAAGCGTGCGGCGCCATCAGGCCGAGACAGTTGGGTCCCAGGATGCGCAGGCCGTCGAACTTCTGCGCCTCCTGCCGGATCGCCTGCTCGAGTGCCTCTCCGTCGCTGCCGATCTCGCGAAAACCGGCAGACAGAATTACGAGCCCGAATATGCCGCGCTCGCCACACTGCCGTACCACGGCCGGCATGGTCTTCGCCGGTGTGCAGATGACGGCCAGGTCGGGCGCTTCGGGCAGATCGGCGATGCTCGCGAAGCACCGGGCGTTGCCGATGCGCTTGTACTTGGGATTGACCGGGTAGATTGGTCCGGTAAAGCCGCCCTCTTTGAGGTTGTGCAAGACCGTATACCCGAGACTGTTGGGCGTGCGGCTGGCACCGATGACGGTGATGCTCTTGGGACGGAAGATGTTACCGAGGTTGCGAACGGACATGGGTGGACTCCGGTATTCGTGCGGCGCTCACCAAAAATAGCACGTGCACGCGCGCAATAAAAGGATACACAAGGTATCGCTGTGATCCCGGCCATCGGCATGTTCTGGTGTGATTCGGTGGGGATGGTGGACACCGGGGTGTGTCGATGGCAACCGTGGAAGGATCCGGTTTTTCGATTATGTTAGTCACGGGTGGCGAACGTGAGGTGATAGAGATGAGAATCGATGAAATCATGTCGAAGCCGGTCGTAACCTGCCGGCCCGGGGACTCCCTGGACAAGGTTGTTGCGATCATGATCGAGTATGACTGTGGCGCGCTGCCGGTGATTGGCGCCGACGGGCACATTGCCGGCATCGTCACGGACCGCGACGTCTGCCTGGCCGCGCACAACGAGCGGCTCCCCCTGGACGGGATCCGGGCGCAACAGGCCATGACAACGAAGATCGTGGCGGCGCGGCCGCGCGATTCCGTGGAGTCGGTGGAGAAGCTGATGGCGGATAACAAGATCCGTCGCGTACCGGTGATCGACGACCGGGGCCGCCCCGTGGGGATGGTCTCGTTCAACGACATCGTTCGTGCCGCCGCCCGGGCCCACGAGGACGACGTCCGCGTGGTGGACACCCTGGCGGCCATCTGCGAGCCGCGGCGCGGTTCGGCCAGCGCCCTGCTTCCGACCAGCCCCCGCAAGGGTCACTGACGCGCACCGCGACGGCGGTCCGCCCGGTGGTTGCGGGGGGGGGTGGGTCGTGGAGCCCTGGCTACGCGAGGCTCTTCAGCAGTTCCTCGTTGGTGGGGTACTTCTCAAGTAGCTTGAGCATGCCCTCGATGGCCTGCGCGGGCGGCATGTCGATGGTGGTGCGCCTCAGCTTGTTGACCGCGTTGAGTTCCTCCGGGGAGAAGAGGAGGTCGTCGCGGCGCGTCCCGGTGGTGCGCAGGTTGATGGCGGGGAACACGCGGCTGTCGGCCAGTTGCCGGTCGAGAACGATCTCGCTGTTGCCCGTGCCCTTGAACTCCTCGAAGATCAGGTCGTCCATGCGCGAGCCGGTTTCGATGAGCGCGGTGGCCAGCACCGTCACCGAACCGCCGTCCTCCACGTTGCGCGCCATACCGAAGAACTTGCGTGGAATCTCCAGGGCCCGCGAATCCAGCCCGCCCGACATGGTGCGCCCCGACCCGGAGCCGTGCACGTTGAAGGCACGGCCCATGCGCGTGATGCTGTCCACCAGCACCACCACATGGTGACCGCATTCGATCTCGCAGCGTACCTGTGCCATGCACATGTTGACCAGCCGCACGTGTTCCTGGGTGGACTGGTCGCTGCTGCTCGCCAGGACCTCCGCCGGAACCTGGCGTCGGAAGTGCGTCACTTCTTCCGGCCGTTCGTCCACCAGCAGCACCACGATGCGAGCCTCGGGCGCGTCGTCGTGGATGGCGATGGTGAGCTCTTCCAGCAGGCGCGTCTTGCCGGTCTTGGGTGGCGCCACCACGAGTCCGCGTGTGCCGCGCCCCATGGGGGCGAACAGCTCCACGATGCGCATGGACGGGTTGCCCCCCTTGCCGATGTGAAAACGTCCGGCGGGATTGACCGCGAGCAGCTTCGCGAACGGCCTGCGCGCACGGAACTCCTCGGGCGTCTGGCCGCAGATGGTCTCGATGCCGGTGAGGCTTGGCCCCTTTCCGCCCGGCTGGACGGTTCCGGTTATGGCGGCGCCGGTGACGAGGCCGAAGCGCGAAATCAGCTGCGGGGAAACAAAGGGATCGGTGCGGTCCGGTTGGAGCGAACGATCGGGATTGCGGAGGAATCCGCCCCGGCGTTCCATGATTTCGATCACACCACTGGCGGTGTTGGACATGCGTCTACTTTCTTCTGGATGTGAGATTTGTCTACGCGTGCACGGTCAAATACCCTGGGCACCGCCCGCACGCTGACACTGCGCTCCAGGTCGAGGATGAGTTGCCTCGAGGTCTTGACGTTACTGATTCACGAGGAGCGCTTTGGATGACCCGGGAGAGGGGTCGTCTCCAGGGCGATTCTAACACAGGCCACCCCCGAAAGCACGGGGCAGCTGTGCCACCCCCGGGCCCTCCGGTGGGGGGCCTCAGGCCTTGTCGTTGCGCTGCGCCGCCCACCACGTGTAGGCCACGAAGCCGGCGAACCCCACGGCCGAAACGGTCTGGGAGATCGGGTCGATGTCGAAGAACGGCGTCTTGATCCACGTCTCGGAGTACCCCGGAATCAACCGCATTGCCGCGCCCAGCACGCCGCCCAGCGCTCCGCCGGCCATCAGCCCGGAGGCGATGACGACACCGCGCTCGCGGATCGAGGCGCCACGGTGGCCCCCGACCTTGCCGGCGCGCCGGTTCAGGTAGTGCGCCAGAATGCCGCCCACCAGGGCGGGGGAGTTGAGATACAGCGGCAGGTACATGCCCAGCGCAAAGATAAGCGCCGGCACGCCCAGCATCTCCATGATGACCGTCACCATGGCCCCGGCGAAGAACAGGATCACCGCCACCGGCTCGCGGCTCATGAAGCTGTGCACGAGTTCCTTCATGATCGCCGCCTGCGGCGATTCCAGAATGGGCCGCGCGTCGCCCGGCACCGCTTCTCCAAACACGAACACCTTGGCCAGCACCGCGATGGTGAGCGCCGCGGCAACCGCCGAGGCCAGAATGCCGATGAACTTGAAGCGTTCCTGCTGGTAGGGCGACGACCCCAGCCAGTACCCCGTCTTGAGGTCGGTGATGGCCTGGCCGGACACCGAAAGCGCGGTGCACACCATGCCCGCGATCATCATGACGAAGAACATCCCCGTCGTCCCGGATAACCCGAACTGCAACAGCACCACCGAGGAGACGATGATGGTCAGCATGGTCATGCCCGATACCGGGTTGCGCGCCGTGGTGGCGATGCACAGCGCTGCCACCGAGGTAAAGAAGAACGAGAAGAACAAAGCGAGCAGGAGACCGATGATCACCACGACGGGAGACGTGCCGAGGGTGGCAAACAGAACCGCCACGCCGACCGCGCTGAGCACGACGCCGATGAGCTGCGCCATGATGGAGATATCCCGGTCGGTGCGCGCCAGCGCGGAGCCCTCGCCCCCGCGAAACGCCTTCAGTGCCACACCGATGGATCCCGCCACCACGCGCAGCGACTTGACGATGCCGAAGATGCCGGCGGTGGCGATGGCGCCGACACCGGCGAAGCGCGCGTAGGAACGGAATATCTGGGTCGCGTCCATTTCCGCGATGGGGACGGCGCCGGGGTGCACCAGCATCGCCGGGTTGTGTTGACCGATCATCCACACCAGCGGAACGATGACAAAATTGGACAGTACACCGCCCGCCACCAGGATCATGGACGAGCGCAGGCCCATTACGTAGCCGAGCCCGAGAATGAACGCCGTGGCATCGAAACTCACCGCCACCCGCGCACTGGTGGCGAGTTTCTCCACGACGGGGATGAATCGGAAGGTGAGGATCTCCTTCCACACGCTGAATGTCGTCACGAGGAAGTCGTACACGCCGGAGAGGAACGTGGCCTGCAGCAGGAGCTTCGCTTGCGAACCGCCCTTCTCACCGGTGACGAGCACCTCGGTGATGGCGGTGGCCTCCGGGTAGGGGTACTGGCCATGCATGTCGCGCACGAAGTAGCGGCGCAAGGGAATGAGAAACAGCATCCCCAGGCAGCCGCCCGCGAGGCAGATGAAAGTGGACTGCAACGGGTGTGGATCCAGGTTCAGGATGTACAGCGCGGGCAGGGTGAAAATGGCGCCCGCCACCACCGAACCCGAGACACCGCCGATGCCGGTGATGATGACGTTCTCGAGAATGGTCGAGCGGCGCGGGAAGGCGCGCGCGATGCCGATGGCGAGAATGGAGATGGGAATTGCCGCCTCCATCACCTGGCCCACCTTGAGGCCGGAATAGACCGACGCGACGGTGAAGACGATGCACAGGAGGGTGCCCCAGAGGACGCTGCGGAAGGTCACCTCGGGGATGACGGTCGTTGCGGGCACGACCGGCTTGTAGACCTCGCCCGGCGCGAGCGTGGTGTAGGCATTCTCCGGCAGCGATTTGGTTTCCACCGTTTGCACGGGTCCTCCTGGTTGGGGTGACCCTGGCCGCACCGGGCCAGGATCGCGGGATGATACATCGCCGGCGGGGGGGCGTACAGAGGGGACATGGCGTGCTGGGTGTTGCCACCGCGCTGCAACTGTTACCGGAATAACCCCGGCTTCCCATGAAGGACCGCAAGATCGTCTCGGCTGCCCGCCGTCGCTGGCACGCGGGATGCATTGTCCGCCGGGCCGTTGCTGCCGCGCCCCGGGGACCGGGCCGCGGAGCCGGATGTGCCGTGGAGGCCCCCTTGGATCTCACGTTCAATCTATTTCTGATCGTCTTAGTCGCCGGCCTGGTGCTGGCCATCGTCCGCACCATCCGCCGTTTCATGTCGGCCATGGTTCCGCCCCCGCGTGTGCACCTGGTTCCGGTGACGGCCAGTCGCCGGCACGCCGCGGACGTGAAGAAGTTCGCGCGTCCGCTGGAGGCGCACGGTTTCACCCGCATCGGTACCTATCGCGCGGATCCCATGAAGGGCGTGCTCCTGACGGCCTTCGGGCACACGCGCCACTCGCTGTGCGCGGTGGTCTACACGCACCCGCTCACGGCGAGCTTCATGGACATTGCTTCCATGAACGAGGCGGGGCACGGGTTCACCATCACCACCGCGCCGGCCGGACAGGAACTGGACCAGCGCGATGGTCACGAGAAGCTCTTCGTCACCGGCATGCCGGTGGACAAGATGATCGAGACGGTTCTGCAGCGCCGCCCCCCCGAACCGCACGTGTCCTGGAACGCAACCAACTTCGTAACCAGGTTTGAGAAGGAATACGGCGACGAGATGGACTGGCGCGCGAGCCGGGGTGGTGTCACCGAAGATGAGGTGCGGCGCGCAGCGGACGCGACGGGACGTACGTTCTCGGATCGCGATGTTCGCAAGGCCACCCACCGCCTGCAGCGCCAGTACACGGCGTCGCGGCGCAACATGCGCTGACTTCTACCCCACAGAAAAACAAGGGGGCGGGCTTGAGCCCCGCCCCCAGGTTGAAGCGAACAACACCGATGGCTACTTGTTAGTCGCCTTGTGGATCGTCGACGTCGCTACCTCCATGGTCTCGACGCGCGGTTTGCCATCGATCACGCTTGCCAGAAGTTTGGTTACTTCCGGGAAGCCGGCGCGATCGTACGCCTCGGCGCTCTCGGCCTTGTCCCACAGGCTGATCGCCTGGACATGCTTCTTATCCGGCGTTACCAGGGTGATCACGTCCTGGAAACCCTTCTGCCTGCGCAGAATGGGGACAATGTCGGCCTCCTGACGACGATTGAAGTCATTCAGGCTGTTCGGCTTCAAGTCGAATGAAACCTTCCGTCCGTACATTTCCAATGTCTCCTTGTAAGGATACTGATTGATTGGGAGCCAGAGCCGCCCCCAGTGTCATTGCTCTGCAGCTTATCTCACCTCTACCCATAGTCATTGGCATCGCGCGGCGCCATGATGCATTGGCATCAAATGTCCCGGACCGGATCAAGTGCAGTGCAGCAGCAGGGTTGGATCAGAAGGATACGTTGAGGGCGAGTCCGGCGTCCCCGAGCACCGCCGCGGGCTCGAGCGAAAGTCGATCGGACGGGTGCCGGTGCAACTCGGGTACCAGGTAACCGATCGCGGCGCCGACCACGTAGCCGGTGATCACGTCGGTGCGGAAATGCCGGCCGGAGTCAACGCGGATATAGCCCACCACGGCGGGGATGGCGGCGGCGCCGGTCCAGATGGCAATCCTGGCGCGTTTGCTGGAGATATAATCGGAGAAGACCCGCGCCGCGAAGAAGCAGTTCAGCGCCGCCCCGGTGGTGTGCCCGGAGTAGAACGAAAGGCGTGCGCTGCTGTCGGTTCGCTTGTCCAGTGGCGCGTTCGGGTCATACGCGTAGGGACGCGGGCGCTTCACGGTGGCCTTCACCACCCCGTCGATGCCCAGGTTGATCATGTTCGCTTCCACCCACATGAGTCCCAGCGTCCGCCAGTCCCGGCGCATGTCGTCGTTGGCGAGAAAGGTGAGGGGCAGCAAGTACGTGGTCGCCACCAGAACATCGCCCACGCTGCCGTCGTGATACGGGTGCATGCCGTTGCGGTCGAAGGAATTGATGTCGTTTACATCCAGGCGGTCCAGCTCGTCGACCGTGAACGGTTCAACCTGGCCCACCAGGATGACGCTCACCGCGTCGAGCAACGCACCGGTGCCAAGGAGCGTCCATTCCAACTTCGGATTGAGACTGTAGGGTGAGTCGGCGTGACACGGCGCGGCGGCGAGCAGGGCGGTCAGCACAATGATGGGGATGGCGCGCAGATGTCCTCCTTCGGGTGTCCCCGGAACCGGGAGGAAAACCCGCCGGGGGCCCTCCGGTCAACCCGCATGTCGCGCGCGACCGACCAAATCGACAATGACATGCGATTTGGAATCGCTCGGCGGCACGCGCCGCGTGATTGCGAAAGAAGTGAAGTTTTTCACACAGTCCGCTTCCATGCGTGACCGCCAGGGCATATACTGTGTGCGGGTGGCTGCACGTGAATGATCGTTTCCTGAAAGCTTGCCGGCGACAGCCGGTCGACCGACCTCCCCTGTGGGTTATGCGCCAGGCGGGGCGCTATCTGCCGGAATACCGCGAACTCCGGCAACGGGTCGATTTCCTCACCCTGTGCAAGACCCCCGACCTCGCCGCCGAAGTCACGCTCCAGCCCATCCGCCGTTTTGGTTTCGACGCCGCCATCCTCTTCTCCGACATACTCATTCCGGTCGAGGCCATCGGCTGTCCGCTCAACTTCGATCCCGGGCCGCGGCTCGCGACGCCCATTCGCAGCCGCGCGCAGGTGGATGCCCTGTCCGCGGCGCCCATGGAAGAGGTCGTTCCCTATGTGGGGCAGGCACTGGCGCTGCTGCGCCGCGAGCTGGCGGGAAAGGTGCCGGTGATCGGTTTCTGCGGCGCGCCGTTCACGCTCGCCGCCTACATGGTGGAGGGCGAGGGACGCCAGGGCTTCGGCGAAGTGAAGAAGATGATGTTCCGCGAGCCCGCCACGCTGACCCATCTGCTCGAGAAACTCGCGGACGGGATGGCCGACTATCTCAACTTCCAGATTCGCTCCGGCGCCCAGGCGTTACAGATTTTCGATTCGTGGGCGGGAATCCTTTCGCAGGCGGACTACCGCGCGTTTGCGCTCCCGGCTGTACAGCGGCTGGTCGGCCGTCTCGATCGCGGCGACGCCCCGCTGATCTACTTTGCCCCCGCCGCCGGCCATACGCTGGCCGACGCCGCGGCGACCGGCGCCGATGTGCTGGGCGTGTGCTGGCGCACGCCGATGGATCAGGCGCGCGCGATCACCGGCGGTAGCGTGGCGCTGCAGGGCAACCTCGACCCGCACGTGCTGTTCGCGTCGCCGGATGTGGTGCGCGAGAAGGCCGGCGCGGTACTGGACGCCGCGGGTCCGGCGCCCGGGCACATCATGAATCTCGGACACGGCATTCTGCCCGAGACACCCATCGCGTCGGTGGAGGCGCTGGTGGAAACCGTAGCCGCGCGCGCCGCAGACTCCGTAAAGGACCGCGCATGAGCGCGTCACCCGCACCCACCACCGCGGAACTGCTGGCCCGCTACGACAGGCCGGGACCGCGCTACACGTCTTATCCCACCGCGGTCGAGTTTCATCCCGGGTTCGCCGAAGCGGACTACCGCGAGCGGCTGGCCGCCGCGGATACGCAATCCGGACAGCCGCTGTCGATCTACGCGCACATGCCCTTCTGCGAGGAGCGTTGCTACTACTGCGGCTGCCACGTGGTCATCACCCGGCACCGCGACGTCGCGGCACGCTACCTCGACTACCTGGAGCGCGAGATTGCGCTGCTGGCCGAACACCTGCCCAACCGGCGCCGTGTTTCGCAGATGCACTGGGGCGGCGGCACGCCCACGTATTTTTCGCCGGAGCAACTGGAGCATGTGTTCCGCGCGTTCGCGGAGCGCTTCGAGTTCACGCCGGACGCCGAGATCAGCATCGAGGTGGATCCACGCGCCACGTCGCACGAGCATGTGAGCGTGCTGCGCGGGGCGGGGTTCAACCGCATCTCCCTGGGTGTGCAGGACTTCGATCCCAAGGTGCAGGAGGCGGTCAACCGCGTGCAGAGCTACCAGATGACGCGGGCTCTGGTGGATCACGCGCGCACCGAGGGCTACGCCTCGGTCAACATCGACCTCATCTACGGCCTCCCGTACCAGAGTGTGGATGCGTTCCGCCACACGCTGGACGAGGTCATTGAAATGCGCCCCGAGCGGGTGGCGGCGTATTCGTTTGCGTTCGTGCCCTGGATCAAGGGCCACATGAAGCACATCAGCAAGGACGCGCTCCCCGGCGCCACGCTCAAGCTGGAACTGCTGGGCCTCACCATCGACGCCTTCACCGCCGCGGGCTACCGAACCATCGGGATGGATCACTTCGCGCTGCCCGGCGACGAACTCTCCCGCGCCATCGAGGGTCGCCGCCTGCACCGCAACTTCATGGGCTACACCGTGCAGAGCGCGCGCGACATGCTCGCGGTGGGCATTTCCGGCATCGGCGATGTGCAGGGCGCGTACGTCCAGAACGTCAAGAAGCTGCCTGCCTACTACCGCGCCCTGGACGAGAACCGCCTGCCGGTGGAACGCGGGGTGCGGCTGGACGAGGCCGACATCGTGCGCCGTCACGTCATCATGAATCTCATGTGCAACCTCTACCTCGACATTGCCGAGGTGGAGCAGAAATTCGGGTTGTCCTTCGCCGACACCTTCGCTCAGGAACTGTCCGAACTCGATGGGCCGGGTTCACCGGTGGCGGACGGCCTGGTGCGCGTCACGCCGCAGGCCATCGAAGTGACGCCGCGCGGGCGTTTGTTCGTGCGCAACGTGTGCATGGTATTCGACCGCTACCTGCGCGGACGCTCGAGCGACAAGCCGGTCTTCAGCCGGACGGTATAGGAACATGCGCATCGTCGTCATCGGGGCCGGCATTACCGGGCTCACGTGTGCGGCGCACCTGCTGGAAGGCACGCGCGCGGCGGGTACGGATCTCACGCTCGACGTTCTGGAAGCACGGACCCGCACCGGCGGCCACGCCTGGACCGTGTACGAAGACGGCTTTCTGGTGGAGGGTGGCCCCAACGGATACCTGGACAAGGAGCGCGAACCGGAACCCGGGCGGCTGGTGCGCATGCTCGGTCTCGAGTCGCGCGTCATCGAAGCCAATCCCGCCGCCAGGCGCCGATTCATACTTCGTGGGGGCAAGCTGCGCCTCGTCCCCGACGGCCCCGCCACCCTCATCAAGTCCGATGTCCTCTCCGCCGCGGGCAAACTGCGACTCATGATGGAACCGTGGGCGCGCAAGGCGCCGGCCGGCGAGGAGAGCGTTTTCCAGTTTGCCGAACGGCGCATCGGCCGCGAGGCAGCCGAGGTGCTGGTCGACGCCGCCGTGTCGGGAATTTCCGCCGGTGACAGCCGGGCGCTGTCGGTGGCATCGGCGTTTCCGATCATGAAGGAAATGGAGCGCGACCACGGAAGCCTGGTGCGCGCCATGATGGCGCGCCGCGGCCAGAAGCCGGCGCGGCTGGTGAGTTTCGACGGTGGCATGGAGGTGCTCATCGGCGCGCTGCGCGATCGCTGCGGTGCGAGTGTCCGGGTGGGCGTCGCCGTGCGGGGAATCGCAAACGACGGAGGGCAGTGGCACGTGGCGCTGGAGGACGGGACGGCGATTGCGGCGGACCGCGTGGTGCTCGCGCTTCCGGCCCGGGAGGCGACGCGTCTGGTGGACGCCCTGGACGCCGAACTCGCGCGGACCCTGGCCGCGTTCCCGTATTCCAGCCTGGCGGTGGTGGCGCTCGCGTACCACGCCTCGCACACCGGGCCACTCGAAGGTTACGGCTATCTCATCCCTGCGTTCGAGGATCTGCAGTCCATCGGGGTGCTGTGGGAGTCGTCCGTGTTCGCGGGACGCGCCCCCGAGGGGCACGCACTGCTGCGCATCATGATAGGCGGCGCGCGGCGGCCCGAAATCGCATCGCTCGAACCAGAGGAACTTGAACGACGCGCACGCGAGGAACTCGCGCGCGTCATGGGAATCACCGCGCCGCCCCTGCGCAGTTGGGTCCGGCGCTGGCCGCACGCCATCGCCCAGTACGATTTCGGGCACGCGGACCGGCTGCGTGAGGCGCGCGCGTGCGCGGCACGGCACCCCGGACTCGAGTTGTGCGGCAGTTCCTACGACGGAATCGCGTTCGGCGCGTCCATCGCATCCGGCGCCGCAGCCGCGCACCGGATACTGGCGGGGCTGGGTGTGGACACGGTGGCGGGTGTGGCATGACGGTGCGGCACGTCATTCTGCTGACCTACGGCGAGCCGCCGTCGCCCGACTACGGTGCGCAGCTCAAGTACTCGTGGCGTATCCTGCTGGGACTCACCCGGACCGTCGCGCCGATTCCGCGCCCCGTGCTCCCGATCATCGCGCTGGCGCGTGCGCGCTCGCGTCGCAGCCTGTGGCGTACGGAAGGCTACGCCTCGCCGCTGGAAGAGATTACCCGGGCGCAGGCCGGCGCACTGGAACGCGCCCTGGCCGAGAAGGGCGACGGCAGCGACTGGCGGGTGCACGTGGCATACGAGTTCCGCGATCCGTTGCTTACGGACGTGCTGGATGGTATCCCGGCCGGCGAAGCGGTGGACGTGGTTCCGATGTACGTGGCGGATTCGTCCTTCACGCACGGCATCTCGCGCATGACGTTGCGCGACTGGGAGCGCCGCCGCGCTGCGCGCCCGGCGCCGGTGCGCGTGGTTCCACCGGTCGAGGAAGCGGACTTCGCCGCCATTGCTGCGGGTTTTGTGGAGCGCCGGCTCGACGAGAAGGGGATCGGCGGTCCGGACTGGGCGCTGGTGCTGGCCGCGCACGGAACGCTGCTCGACCCGCGTCCGGGAATCGAGACCGGCCGCGCGGCCACCGAGTGCGTCGCGGCGGGGATCTCCCAGCGCCTCGCGGGGCGCTTCGGAATGGTCATCAACGCCTGGCTCAACCACAAGTTCGGTGGCCGCTGGACCGAACCGCCGGTGGAGGACGCGCTGGCCCGGGTGGCCGCGGCCGGGTACCAACGGGTGGTTTACGTCCCCTTCGGGTTCTACTCGGACAACGCGGAAAGCGAGCTCGAGGGCCGCATTGCCCTCCGCGGGCAGGCGTGGAAGGAGGCCGTCCACCTTCCCTGCCTCAACGAGGACCCCACCCTGGCCGAGGCGCTGGCCCGCCGCATTGCCGGCCGGCCGCCTGTATCTGTAACTGTCAATAAAGAAACAGGTTGACCGGATTCCCGGCCCCCGGGGCGCGCAAAAAATTTTTCCCGAACTTAGCTACGAATTTCACAAACGGGTAGACTTAGATAGTTTTGCTGCTATACTTGAATTACGGACTAACAACTCCCTTATTGTTATCCAACGTCTAAACAGGGTGGCATTCCAACATGGTTAAACAAATCGTCTGTGTCGGGATCACGCACCGTACGGCGCCCGTCGAATACCGCGAGAAGTTTGACGGCAACCTCCCCGAGCGCTGCGGACAACTGCTGCCGCAGTTCCGCAAGGCGGATGCGCGCGACGGCGCGGCGCTGGATGAACTGGCGGTTCTTTCCACCTGCAATCGCGTTGAGTTCTTCGCGAAACTCTCCGGCGGTGCACCCGAGGATGCGCGGCGCGTCTTCGAGTTCCTCTCCGCTGCAACTGGTTTCAACCCCGACGACCTTGCGTCTCACGCCATCGTGCTGTGGGGACAGGATGCGATTCGTCATCTGTGCAGGGTCGCTGCCGGGCTCGATTCACTGGTTCTGGGTGAACCGCAGATCCTCGGCCAGGTCTCCGACGCACTCGAGGTTGCCGACACCCAAAAGACCGCCGGCCCCTCGCTGCACCGCGTGTTCCGGCGTGCCATTCGTTCGGGACGCCGCGCACGCAGTGAAACCGCCATCGGGCTAAATCCGGCCAGCGCGAGTTCGGTTGCCGTGTCACTCGCGCAGAGCGTGGTGGGGTCGTTGCGCGACCGGCGCGTCATGGTGCTGGGTCTGGGCGACATGGGATCGATCGCCGTCAAGGCGCTGCGCTCACGACAGGTCCGCGAAATCGCCATTGCCAACCGAACGCGCGAGCGTGCGGACGAAGTGGCCGTGCGCTGGGGGTGCCGGACCTTCTCCATGGATGATCTGCCGGCGGCCATCGAATGGGCCGACGTGGTCATCAGCACCACGCGATGTCCGCACGTGATGGTGGACGCAGAAACGGTGGCAAGGGCAATGAAGGCGCGCGAACGCCGTCCGCTCGTGTTCGTGGATGTGGCCGTGCCGCGCGATGTCGATCCGGAGGTCAGGAAGATCCCCGGCGTGTTCCTGTTCGATGCCGACGATCTCGGCGGGCGTCTGGACGAGGGGCTCGCCGCGCGCCAGCAGGAGGTTCCAAAGGTTGAGGCCATCATCGAACAGGAACTCACCTACATGGTGAAGGATCTGCGCGAACTCGAGGTGGAGCCGATCATCGAAGACATGCGCCGGCGCGCCGAGATGATCCGGCGCCGCGAGATCGAAAACGTCATCGAGCGCATGGGCAACCCGGATCCGAACACGCGCGAACACCTCCACCTGCTTTCGCGCTCCATCGTCGACAACCTGCTGCGCGAACCGACGGTGCGCCTGAAGCAGATCGTCCAGGAGGACGACTGGAGTCAGCACGCCGGGGTGGTGCACGACCTCTTCGGGCACTGACGGGGGTGTTTCATGCGGCCGCGCCTCAAGAATCATCTCGTCGTGGGATCGCGAAAATCCGCGCTCGCGATGTGGCAGACCCATCATATCGTCGATTGTCTGAAGCGGTGCTGGCCGGATCTCTCCATTGAGATTCGGACCTACGTGACCGAGGGCGACCGCAACCTCGAGTCCGCCCTGCCCGAAATCGGAGGCAAGGGCGTCTTCACCGAGCAACTCGAACGCGCGCTCGAACTGCGAGAGATCGACCTTGCCGTGCACTCGCTCAAGGATCTGCCGGTGGAGTCCGGGACCGCCTTCACCATCGGCGCCATCGCCAGCCGCTCAGACGTGCGTGATTGCGTCGTGGCTCGCAACGGATGGACCCTGGATACGCTGCCGCGCGGCGCGGTGGTGGGAACCAGCAGCATCCGGCGGCAGGCACAACTGCTGGCGCTGCGGCCGGACGTCACCGTGAAGCCCATTCGCGGCAAGGTGGAAACACGGGTGCGCAAGGTTCTCGAGGGACAGTACGACGCCGCCATCCTCGCCGCCACCGGGCTCGTGCGCCTGGACCTCGGCGGCCACATCACCCAGTTCCTGGACGCGGCCGTCTTTCTGCCCGCACCCGGTCAGGGTGCGCTGGGTGTGCAGTGTCGTGCGGGCGACGGGGAAACCCTGCAGCTTCTGGCCGCAATTGACGAGCCCGGGCTGCGCACCGCCGTCACCGCCGAGCGCGTGTTTCTACAGCGGCTGGGTGGCGGCTGTTCGGCGCCCATCGCCGCATACGCGGTGGCAAGCGGACAAGCGGTGCGAATGCTCGGCCTGGTGGGATCGCCGGACGGCGCCCGCATCGTGCGTGTGGAGGGCGAGGGGGTGGACGCAGACCAACTGGCGGCGAAGCTTGCGGAACGTGCGCTGGAGGACGGCGCCCGCGCCATCCTGGATTCCTTTCGCGCGGCATATCCGGCGGATACCACGCCGGCCCTGCGTGGACGCCGCGTGGTGGTGACGCGGCCACGTGAACAGGCCGCGGAGTTGTGTATGCGGTTGCAGGATCTGGGCGCGGTGCCCATCTGCGCACCTGCCATCCGTATCGAACACATGGCGGATCCCGCGCCAATGGAAGACGCGATTCGACGAATCGATTCCTTTGACTGGGTGGTGTTCACCAGCGCCAACGCCGTCGAGGTATTCTGCGAACGCTGCAGCAAGTTCGCGGCGAAGGTGGCGGCCATCGGGACCGCGACGGCCCGCGCGCTGCGGGAGCGTGGCATTGAACCCGACTTCATGCCGGAGCAGTTCGTGGGTGACGCACTTGCCCGCGACCTTCCCCTCCAACCCGGGCAGCGCGTGCTGTTGCCGCGGGCGGAGATCGCGCGCAGGGAAACGGCGGAACTGCTGGAGCGCCGCGGCGCGCAGGTCACGGATCTGCCGGTTTATCGAACCGTTTCCGAGTCGATCAGTGCCGGCGTGATGGACGAAATGCGCCAGGGCGTCGACGCAATCCTCTTTACCAGTGAATCCACCGTCAGGTCCTTCCTGGAAGCAGTGCGGACACAGTTGCCCGGCTCCGCGCTCACCGAGCGCGCGTGCATCGCGTGCATCGGTCCGGTGACGGCACGTGCCGCGCGCGAACTTGGACTGCGCGTGGACGCGGTGGCCTCGGTTTACACAACCACAGGTCTTGTGGAATCTCTTACCGAAGCGTTCTTGAAAGGCGGTGCTCTCCGATGATCAACGACATGCTGACCACCAGAAAAGCCAGTGCGCGCGTGATGACGCGCCGCGAACGACGCCTGCGCGCCACACCATCGTTGCGACGCATGGTGCGCGAAACCAGCGTGACCGCGGACGATTTCGTGTATCCGCTCTTTGTTACCCACGGGCGTGAGGTGAGAAAGCCCATCGGTTCCATGCCCGGGGTCTTCCAGTTGTCCGTGGACGAGGCGGTGCGCGAGGCGGAGAACGCCGCCCGAGTCGGCGTGCCGTCGGTGCTGCTCTTCGGAATTCCCGCTCACAAGGATCCAGTCGGCGAGGAGAATTTTGCCGAGGATGGCATCGTGCAACAGGCGGTGCGGGCCATCAAGCACGCGGTGCCCGAGATGGTGGTCGTGACCGACGTCTGCATGTGCGAGTACACCGACCACGGCCACTGCGGCATCCTCAACATGGGTGGCGAGCAGCGCGCGCATGCCTCGTTGCCGGAAGGGTTCCTGTTGAATGACGAAACGCTGGAGATCCTGGATCGCGTGGCGTTGTCGCACGCGGCGGCCGGCGCGGACGTGGTGGCGCCGAGCGGGATGATCGACGGCATGGTGGACAGCATCCGCACCGCACTGGACACGGCCGACTTCAACAACGTGGCCATCATGTCGTACTCGGTCAAGTACGCATCGTCGTTCTATGGCCCCTTCCGCGACGCGGCTGAGGGCGCGCCCAAGTTCGGGGATCGCAAGACGCACCAGATGGATCCCGGCAACGCGCGCGAGGCGTTGCGCGAAGCCGAGCGCGATATCGAAGAGGGCGCCGACTTCCTGATGGTCAAACCTGCGCTGGCCTACCTGGATGTGATCCGTATGCTGCGAGACCGCTTCGAGGGCTACCCGATTGCGGCCTACAACGTGAGCGGGGAGTACTCGATGATCAAGGCCGCGGCGGCGAATGGCTGGATGGACGAGCAGAAGGCGGTCATGGAGACACTCACCGCCATCAAGCGTGCCGGCGCGGATGTCATCATTTCCTACCATGCAAAGGACGTGGCTGAATGGCTTCGCTGACCGGAAACCGCGCCCGGAACACGGCGCGCTCCGAGACACTGTTCGCCGAGGCCATGACGCTGCTGCCCGGCGGGGTGAGTTCGCCCGTGCGTGCCTTCAAGGCGGTGGGCGGCAAGCCGCTGTTCATCGATCGCGGCGAGGGCGCCTACCTGGTGGACGTGGACGGCAATCGCTACATCGACTACGTGCTCTCCTGGGGACCGCTCATCCTGGGCCACGCGCACCCGCGGGTGGTGGAGGCCATCCGCGAAACGGCGGGGCGCGGCACCAGTTTCGGCGCGCCGAGCCCGCTGGAAGTGGATCTCGCCCGCCGCATCACCGCCATGATGCCCAACGTCGAGCTGTTGCGTTTCGTCAATTCCGGAACGGAGGCGGCCATGTCCGCCATCCGCCTGGCGCGGGCCGCCACCGGCCGCGGCAAGGTGGTCAAGTTTCAGGGCGCCTATCACGGTCACGCGGACATGCTGCTGGTGCAGGCCGGGTCCGGGGCGGCCACGCTCGGGCTTCCCGATTCGCCGGGCGTCACGCGCGGTGCGGTATCGGACACGCTGATCGCGTCCTACAACGACATCGAATCCGTGCGCGCCCTGTTCAAGGCGTTCCCGGAAGACGTGGCCGCGGTGATCGTCGAACCGGTGGTGGGGAACATGGGGCTGGTGCCGCCCCGCGACGGGTTCCTGGCGGAACTGCGCGCGGTGACGGAGGAGTTCGGTTCTCTGTTGATCTTCGACGAGGTCATGACGGGTTTTCGTGTTCACCCCGGTGGCGCGCAGGCGCTGTACGGCATTCGTCCGGACCTCACCGTCCTGGGCAAGGTGGTGGGTGGTGGATTGCCGGTCGGTGTATACGGCGGGCGCCGCGACATCATGGAACTCGTTGCGCCGCAGGGACCGGTGTACCAGGCGGGAACGCTATCCGGCAATCCGCTGGCGATGGCGGCCGGGATCGCCGCGCTCGACGTGCTGCGTGACCCATCGGCGTGGCAGAAGCTGCACCGCGCGGGCGACCGGCTGGTGGAAGGGCTCGGTGCGGCGGCGGCGGAAGCCGGCGTGCCGGTGCAGTGCCGCCGCGTGGGTGCAATGCTCGGGTTGTTCTTCGCCAAGAACCCGGTGACGGACTGGGAGAGCGCGGCCCGTTCGGATACCGCCCGCTTTGCGACCTATCACACGGCGATGCTCGATCGTGGCGTGTATCTTCCACCTTCGCAATTCGAAGCCGCGTTTCTCTCCACCGCACACGGTGAGGTGGAAATTGCGCGAACCCTCAATGCGGCGCGGGAAGCTTTTCGTCTCTGTCGTTAGCCGGGCGGGTATCGTGGGAGTCGATCGGTGTCAGTTCCGCGCGGGCAACACTCTGTCCGTTGTGCGGCGGCAATTCACGTTCTAGGCTGGTCACGGCTTCAGCTACGGAGTCGAAGGTTCTGAAGATGAGTGAGAGCTTTGTGACGTCGAGCACGTCGCGAATGCGCGTGCTCACCTCTGCCAGGACCAGATCAGCACCGGCGTTGCGGGCGCTCGTGTAGGCGCCGATCAGCATGCCGATGCCCTGGCTGTTGGCCCACGGGGCATCGCCCAGCGCAACCACGATACACTTGGTGCCCGCACGCAATGTTTCGCCGAAACAATCGTGGCACTTCTCCGAGTTCTCCAGACCACCCACGAGTTTCCCGTGAATGCTGATGACGGCAACGTCTCCCCAGTATTCCCGGGTGACAATCATTTCATTTACCTCCTGCTTGTGAGACAGCGCCTGCGGCGCGCAGTCACGTTCTAAATACGCTCGGGACCCCAGAAAGTTTGAGATCCGGGGGGAGTTCTTGAATTTTTGTTTTGCGGGATGGCAGAATGGTGGCCGTGTTTCTGGCCAACCCCATAATCGCCATCGGGTTGCGGCTGTGGGTGGTCGCCGCGCTGCTGGCGACGCCGGCCCTGGCCGGGGACTGGCACCCGCCGGAGCCGGTCGCGGGCGGCAAGGACTGGGTGCAACTCGGTTCCGGGGAATGGGTTGGCGGAAACATCGACCTGTTTCGCGACCTCAGACTGTATCTCGACAGCGACGACCTGGATGATCTCGTCATCGATTGGGAGGACGTCGCCGCCTTCCGCTCGCCGCGCGTCCTCACGCTGGCCTTCACCGGCAACCGCGTTGCCACCGGCACTGTGTCCATGCGGGACGGCGTGATTCGGGTAACCACTGCCGCCGGCGAGATGGAGTTCCGGCGCCAGGAGCTGCTTTCGATCATCGAAGGGGAGCCGCGCGAGATCAACTTCTGGTCGGCGAAGGCAAGCGCCGGGTTCACCGGCCGTTCCGGCAACACGAACCAGAGCGACATGAACGCGTTGGTGAAGATCCGGCGCGAGGCAACCCTGTCCCAGCTCAATCTGGGATACACCGGCAACTTTGGCGAAATATCCCGGTCACAGACCACCAACAACCACCGCGGCACCACAGACTTCAACATCTTCCTGAGCCGCAAGTTCTACATTACGTTGCTTGGCCTGGAAGCGTACGCGGACAAGTTCCAGAACATCGCGTTGCGTACGACGGTTGGCGCCGGCGTGGGCTACTATTTCTACCGCACCGGCGACCTGGAGTGGTCGGTGGGACTCGGCGGGTCGTACCGCAAGACGCGTTTCGAGTCAGTCGAACCGGGAGCCGCTGGCAGTCAGGAGACCGGGTCGGTGGTGCCCGACACCCGTTTCGACGCAGATATCCGACGATATCGAACTGTCGGCGAGCTACTCCGCCCAGATCGGCGTGCCGGACGCGAAGCAGAGCACCCAGCACGCCGAGGCGCTTTTCACCGTTGACCTGGTGGGGGATATCTTCGAGTTGTCGGCGTCGCTCGCCTGGGACCGGGTGGAAGACCCGCGCCGAGACGCCGACGGGGTCGTACCCAGCCGCGATGACTTCAGGTTGTCGTTGGGATTCTCCGTTGATCTCTGAGTCAGGCGACCTTGCAGGACATATCCTGACCGCAGCACATTGGCGACTTGACCTTACCGTGGCCTTCCGGGCACTCGGAAACGTGCACGGAGGTTCCATCCGGTTTGCTCAGCGTCTTGTGCACCAGGTCCTTGCCACACTTTCCGCACGTCATGGTCCCGATGCTCATTCCGCACTTCTCGCAGGCGTACACAGCCATGAATGCTCTCCTTCGATGGGGTGAATAATCGTCGGTCTTCATCCTACACGAAACCTGGGGGCGTTGTCGAATGCTACGCGTGCCCGTCTCCGCGCAGCGCTGCGTTCTCCTGGCGGATGCGGGTTCGCAGCGCAAGCGCATTCAATATGGACACCAATAGCGCTGTTCGCCAGGCGCCGAAGATGAGCGGCGCGGACACCAGTTCCGCCACGATCGCCACGTAGTTGGGGTGATTCAGGAACCGGTAGGGACCGCTTGCGACCGGTGGTACGCCCGGCTCCACGATGATGCGAACGTTCCAGCGATCCCCCAGCGCCCGAATGGAGGCGTAGCGCAACGCCTGCGCGCCCAGCCATATCGCCAGCCACAGCGGCCACGACACGCCGGGCCGCTCACCCAGCACCAGCACCTCGCCCGCCATGCCGAGGATGAAGAGGACATGAACCCCCACCAGCCAGGGGAAATGACCGGCGCCGTACTCCCGCCCACCGCGGCCCATCACGCGACGTGCGTTTCGCGCCGCAAGAACGAGCTCCGAGAGTCGTTGCAGGATGACAAACGCCAGGAATGCAATGAACCAACGGGTTGCGGACTCCACCTATGCCACCGCCCCGCGCGCAAGCACATACTCGGCTGAAAAGCCCGGGCCCAGCGCCGCTACCACGGCGTGATCTCCCGTGGCGATGTCGCGCGCCGAAAGAAAACGCTCCAGCACGAACAGGCACGATGGCGACGACATGTTCCCGAACTCGCGCAGAACATCGCGCGCGTGCGCGAAGCGTTCGGGTTCCACACCCAGTGCATCGGCGTAGGCGCGCAGAACCTTCATACCGCCGGGGTGGGTGACGATGTGGGCGACGTCTCCCATGGAGAGACCGTTCGCGGAGAGAAACGACTCGAGGCTGGGGCGTACCTTCTCCTGCACGATGGCGGGGATGTCGCGCGAAAAGACCACGTGCAGACCGTCGCCGTCCACCGTCCACCCCATGACATCGAGCGTGTCCGGCCACAGGATGCTGCGCGAAGCGATGAGTTCCAACGGCACGTGGGGTGGGTTGGTGACGGGCGGCACGCCGGCTCCGGCCACGAGCGCGGCCGCCGCGCCGTCGCCGAACAACGATGCCGCCACCAGGTTCCTCTTGGAGAGATCGCTGCGCTGGAAGGTCATGCTGCACAGTTCGAGGGCGATGAGCAGCACTCGCGCCGACGGATCGGCGAGGGCGAGATCCCTTGCCAGCGCCAGGCCCGCCGCGCCGCCGGCGCACCCGAGACCCCACACCGGTGTGCGCCGTGAATCGGTGCGAAGGCCGACCTCGTTGGCCAGGAGTGCATCGAGACTGGGGGTGGCGATTCCGGTGGAGGTTACGAAGACGACGTGGTCGACGTCGTGCGCCTCCAGGTGTGCGCGGTGCAGTGCCGCGCGCGTAACATCCGCGGCCAGTGGCACCGCGTGCGCGACGAAGTGATCGTTTCGCTCCTGGAAAGAATGGTGGGTTGCGAGCCAGTCGAGCGGCACGCACAGGCGGCGCTCATCGATCTGCGCGTTGTCGAAGATCTCCAGCAGACGCGGGTCGGAACCCACCGTGTCGGAGAAGATCGCCTCCGCGAAACGCTTCACCGCCGTCTGGGGCACGACGTGGGGCGGCGTCGCCGTGGCCAGGGCGACTATTCTGGGATGAGCCGTCACGACCGGAGCTTACCACCGGACGGATGCGGGCGGGCGCCAATTGATGGACTGCCCGTGGCGATGCGCGTTGCGCCAGCAACGGCAAACCCACTATAATGAGAGACGTCCCGGCCGCGGTTCCCATGCAACACGTATCCCATCGTGCCATATTGCTCCTCGCGACAGCGCTCGTGTTGTCGTCTTCGACGATTGCCCATGCGCAGAGGGTTCGGCCGGCGCGTATCCCGCCCACGGCCGGTGACGGTGCCGCCGGTTGTGCCGAGGCCAAGTCTGCGTTCGCGCTGTCCCCGGCGCGGGTGGTTGCGTCGCAGGCGAGCACCAATCTGGACATCACCTATTACCATCTTGATTTGACGCCGGATCTGGTGGCGAGCACCGTGGCGGGAACGGTACGCGTGGAAGGCAAGGTGGTGGGATCCGCGCTCACGGTTCTTTCGCTCGATCTGGCCGCGTCCATGATCGTGTCGGCCGTGGCGCTGGCGGATGCGACGCCGCTTGTCTTTGCGCACCCGGGCGATGTGTTGAACATCACCCTGCCCGCACCGCTTGTTGCGGGTTCGCAGGTCGCCGTCGATATAACGTACAGTGGCACACCGGTCGTGTCCGGCTACGGCAATTTTGTGTTCGGGACGCGCGCATCGGAGCGCTTTGGCTGGAGCCTGTCAGAGCCCTACGGCGCGCGCGAGTGGTGGCCGTGCAAGGATCACCCATCGGACAAGGCGGATTCCGTGCGGGTGACGGTAACGGTTCCCGATGGTTACCGCGTGGGCTCGCAGGGAATCCTGGAAAGCGAAACCTCCGCGGCCGGAATGACCACCTACGAGTGGGTCTCCCGCTATCCCATATCGAACTATCTGGTATCGGTTGCCATCGGTGACTACGTGCGCTACCTGGACAGCTACGATCGCCCCGCGATACTCGCCGCCCGTTATGGTCCGCTGTCGTTGCCACTCGAGCACCTGCTTTACAACGACAGCAACTCCGATCTGCCCGACGGCTGGAAGAACGTGACCGACGGTCTCGCCGTGTTCGAGGACTGGTTTGGCCCCTACCCGTTCGCCGGCGAGAAGTACGGACACGCCGAATTCACCTTTGGCGGCGGGATGGAACACCAGACCATGAGTTCCATGGGTGGCTCGGGGCCGGGGCTGGTGGCCCACGAGCTGGCGCACCAGTGGTACGGTGACAGCATCTCGCCCAAACGGTGGCCGCACCTGTGGCTCAACGAGGGCTTTGCCACCTACGCCGAATACATCTACTGGAGCAACTGCAACGCAGAGTGCGATTCGCTCTACGCCGGCACCGCCGAGATCGTGCTGGCGTCGCGCTACCGGACGGCGCTGCGCGCGCCCGGCACGCTGGTGCTGGCGGACACGTCGAGCGTGAACGACATGTTCGATCCCACCCGCGTGTATGCCAAGGGGTCGGTGGTGTTGCACATGCTGCGCTACGTGGTGGGCGAGACCGCGTTTCGGGACATTCTCACCGCGTGGGCGGCGGATCCGTCGGTCGAGTACGGCGTGGCGGAGACTGCCGATTTTCAGCGCGTCGCGGAAACTGTCTCCGGCATGGACCTCGATAGATTCTTCCGGCAGTGGGTCGCCGACGGCACGGGCTACCCGGCGTACAGTTTCAGCGCGTACTGGAAGGCGGAGGGGTCGCAGTACCGGGTGTGGGTGACGTTGTCGCAGACACAGAAGCTCCCGGAATCAAATGTGGCGCTGTTCGAGATGCCCATCGAGATTGCGGTGCAGACCATGGTAGATACCGTGCAGGTGCGCACGCGAGTCCTGAACAACCAGCAGAATCAGCTGATCGACTTCCTGGTGCCCGCGAGGCCCAGGTGGGTCACGCTGGATCCGGACCACTGGATCCTGCGCGCGGACGTCGACACGGTCTCCAGTGCCGCGGTGCCGTCGTATCCGAGCATCCTGGCCATTGCCCCCAACCCGACGCGCGACTCGTTCTCGCTGCAGTACTCCATCGGGGGTAGCGGCACAACCACGCTGCTGATCTACGATGTGCAGGGCCGGCGTGTGTCCTCACAGAGTGTCTCCAACGCGGACAACGGTATTGCCTTCGAGACGGTGGACACGTCGCAACTCGCGTCGGGTGTGTACTTCCTGCGTATCTCGAACAGTGGTGGACAGGCTACGCGCAAGTTCGTCGTGCTGCGCTGAAGCCGGTGGAAATGGAGAAGCCCGCCATCATGAACAGCGAAACCGAACGCCGCCTGCTCGGGTTGAGCCGCCTGGTGGGAAACACGCCGCTGCTGGCGCTGGAGTTCCGCTTCCGCGGTGAGCGGCGCGTTATTTACGCCAAGGCCGAGAACCTCAACATGACCGGCAGCATCAAGGACCGCATGGCGCTGCACATCATCCGCCGCGCCTACGAATCCGGGCGGCTCGCGCCCGGCGATCCCATCATCGAGGCCACCAGCGGCAACACCGGCATCGCTTTTGCGGGGATCGGCCGCGCGCTGGGGCACCCGGTGCAGATCTTCATGCCGGACTGGATGAGCGAGGAGCGCAAGAACCTGATCCGCGCCTACGGGGCCACCATTCACCTGGTGACCCGGGAGGAGGGTGGCTTCCTGGGCAGCATCGAAAAGGCGGAAGCGCTCGCCGAGGCGACGCCAAACGCGTTTCTCCCGCGCCAGTTCTCCAACGAGCACAACACGGAGGCGCATGCGGTGGGTACCGGTCCCGAAATCTGGTTCCAGCTGGAAGCGCACAATCTGCGGCCCGCGGCCATCGTCGCCGGTGTCGGCACGGGTGGGACCATCATGGGCGTCGGCCGCTATCTCAAGCACCACAACCCGGCCGTCAAGGTCCACCCGCTCGAGCCCGCCAATTCCCCCACGCTGTCCACCGGGCACAAGGTGGGCAAGCATCGCATCCAGGGAATTTCCGATGAGTTCATCCCGGCCATCGTCGACCTGACCGAACTGGACGAGGTCGTGGGTGTCGACGATGGAGACTCCATCATCATGGCGCGCAAGCTTGCCAGCGAGGTGGGATTGGGTGTGGGGATCTCTTCCGGCGCCAACTTCCTCGGCGCAGTCAAACTTCAGAACGAGATGGGTGCGGATGCGGTGGTAGCCACGATCCTGTGCGACGACAACAAGAAGTACCTGAGCACCGATCTCCTGCGCGACGAACCCGTGAAGGACGGATTCCTCTCGCCGGACGTGGAACTCACCGGTTTCCGCGCCTTCAACCGCGTGTGCAACGTCTGCTTCGATGCAAAGGAGCAGACACAGACGGACCCGCTGGGCGCGTGACGGATATCAGCGGCCCTTCAGCAGGGCCGGCCAATCGTGGACCAAATAGATCAGCGAATTGGCGTTGTCGTCGGCGGTGACGGCGGCAAAGTAGCGCTTGCCGTCGCCGGTGAGCGTGCCGATGCGGTTGCGGGAGATGCGCATCTGCGGCACCGGTGTTCCCGCCCTGAAACTCGGGGTGTAATCCACCGGCACCCGCATCATGGTGGCACCGTCGGCGGCTTCGTAGAGCAGTTCACGCCCGCCCTTGTTCCAGAACACCGCAAACAGATCGCCATAGGATCCGGCGCCGTTGACGGACACGCGATACTTCTCCTGCAGGTCGGGGAACGACACCACGTACGTTTCGAACGAGCCCGACTCGTCTGAGTGATAGGCGAGATAGCGCCCGTCCGGGGAAACGGCGCCGCCCTTTTCATTGAATCGGGTCACGATGAAGGGCTTCGCCTCTCCCTTTCCATCCGTGGGAACCGTCCAGATGTCATAGCCGGTGTCGCGCGAGAGCGTGTGATAGACGATGGTTCCGCCGTCCGGTGTCCACGCGTTTGGGCGCACAAACAGTTGATCGCGGCGGGTAAGCAGCGGGGTTTCCTCGCCCGCGCCACTGGCGTTCTTCACGTAGATGCCCTCGTTGCCGCCGCGGTTGCTGGCAAAGGCGATGCGCCGCCCATCCGGCGACCAGATCATGCTGCCGTTGATCGATGGATCGAAGGTCACCCGCGAGGCTGCGCCCCGGCTCAGCTCGATGATGAAGATATCGCTGGTGTTCTCGGCGTTGGTGGCGCTCAGCCGCGACGCCGCCAGCCGGGTTCCGTCGGGGGAAAGAGCGACGTCGAGGTACATGCCGTCATCGACGCGAACCTTGCCGCGCTGCACACCCGAGGCGTCCCACTCCGGGATGAATGACGACTGAACGGCGGACGTGGTGCGCACGATGACACCGTTGTCGGACACCGAGAGATTGGGGGAACCGCTCCATCCTCCGCTGGAACCGGGCGGCTCGCCCAGCGGGATCAGCGGGCCCGCCGCCTCCAGCTTCTTCGTGTCGAAACGCTGCGCGACCAGCGATTGCTCGCGGCCGTAAAGCACGAAACCCGGTTCCGCGTAAACCGCGGCCCCGCGCGCGTTGACCGCGAGCTTGCGGTCGAACGAATCAATGGACCCGACGAACGTGTCGAAGGTGCCGTTCTGCGCCGGCAACGACACGTACAGGAAGTGCTTTCCGTCGGGGAGGAAGCACGGAAAGCGGTGCGCCTGTTCGCCGCGGGTCGAATCCAGCTGGGTGACCTGCACCGGCACGCCGCCGTCGGCGGAAACCTTGAACAAAGGTCCGCCCGACGAGGGTGCAAACACGATCACGCCATCGCGGTTCCAGGTCCCGCCCCGCCCGTCGGGGGCCGCGCATACCACCTGCGGGGTGCCGCCACCGGCCGGCATGCGCATCAGCTTGCCCGCGGCCGAGAAGAACGCGATGTTCCTGCTGTCGGCCGACCAGAAGGGCAGGCCGGAGTCTTCGGTGCCGGGGAGCGGCCGCGCCTGGCGGTCGTCGAGGTGAAGCGTCCACAGCCGATAGGTCCCGAGCGTGTCCGTCGCCAGGAACACAATGGAGCGTCCGTCCGGGGAGATCTTGATCTGGGCTTGCGACGCCGCGATGCTGTTGGCCCGGTCCAGCGGCTCCACCGCGAAGCGGCTGACCTCCAGGGTCTGCTTCGGGCGCATGAGTGTCGAGGTGGCGAGAGCGATTGCCGCGGCGCCGAACACCGCGGCTGTGATCCACGCGGTGCGCTCGCGGCTCCGGCGCCGTGCGCGCACCGGGGCGGCCACGCCTGCCTGCGACCCGGCGTCGCGGATCCAGGTGAGTTCCAGCATGAGGTCGCGCGCGGTCTGCCAGCGATCGTCCGGCTTCTTCTCCAGGCAGCGGTGCACCACGCGCTCGAACGCGGGCGGCGTAAGCGGCTGCAGTTCGGCGATGGCGCGCGGCTGGTCTTTCAGAATGGACGCGATGAGCGAGGCCTGGGTGTCTCCCTGAAACGCGCGACGCCCGGTGGCCATCTCGTAGAGTACGGCGCCGAACGAGAAGATGTCGGTACGCGCGTCGGCGGGGCGGCCTTCCAGCTGCTCGGGCGCCATATACTGGAAGGTGCCGATGATGGCGCCCTCAGCGGTGAGCGATCGCGCCATGGTGGGCGACTGGGTCAGGTCGCCGCCGGCGCCGAGTTCGGCGCTGCGCGCGAGGCCGAAGTCCAGCAGCTTGGCGCCCGACGGGGTGAGCATGATGTTGCCGGGCTTGAGATCGCGATGGATCAGGTTCTGGCGGTGCGCCCGATCCAGCGCGTCAGCAATCTGAATGCCGATGACAAGGAGTTCGCGCATGGGGATAGCACCGCGCGCGATGCGGTCCTGCAGCGACTCGCCCTCGATGTACTCGAGCACCAGAAAGTCCACGCCGTCCTCGTGACCCACGTCGTGCAGCGTGCAGATGTTGGGATGGTTGAGGCTGGAGACTGCCCGCGCCTCGCGCTCGAAGCGCTGGCGCACCTCGGGCGATGCGGTCAGGTGGCCGGCGAGCACCTTGATGGCGACGTCGCGGTCCAGGCGCGTGTCGCGCGCGCGGTACACCTCACCCATGCCGCCCGCGCCGATGGGGGAGACGATTTCGTACGGGCCGAGCCGTGTGCCGGGGTTGATCTGCATGCCGGGGAACTCCTGTCTGGGAATGAAATGACGCGGCCATTCTAGCGGGAATGGCCGCGCCGATCAAAGCTGGATTGTCCGCACGGATGCCGGAATTCCGGACCGGAGACTACTTCTCGAGCGGTGACGTTTCCTTGAGATCGTCGGCGAAGAGCTTGCGCACCTTGTCCACCTTGGGGAGCGCCACCGCGCGCACGTAGCCCTGGTTGGGGTTGGTGCACACGTAATTCTGATGGTAGATCTCCGCGGGGTAGAACTCCTTGAGCGGTTCCAGCGTGGTCACGATGGGGCGCGGGTACTTGTGCTCTTTCGTCAACTCCGCGATGTAGTCCGCCGCCGCCTTCTTCTCCGCGTCGTTGGCGTAGAAGATCGCCGACCGGTACTGGGTGCCGTGATCATTGCCCTGGCGGTTGGGCGTGGTGGGGTCGTGGGTGGCAAAATGCACCACCAGCAGCTTCTGGAAGCTGATCTTCGAGGGGTCGTAGATGATCTTCACGGCCTCGGCGTGGCCGGTGGTGCCGGTGCACACAGCCTCGTAGTTGGCGGTCTCCGCGGAGCCGCCGGTGTAGCCGGAGACGGCGTCGATCACGCCGTCGAGTTCCTCAAAAACGGCCTCGACGCACCAGAAGCACCCGCCGGCAAAGACGGCGGTGGCGTGCTCGGCGGCGGGCGGCTGTGGCGGTGGTGTGGCAGGTGTCATGGGTATCATGATAGCAGAAACGTAATCAGCGGGCGTTTGGATGTCAAAAGTACGCCGGGGCATCGAATGCCTTGACACAACGGGCCACGTAAGCCTTCATTTGAGCACAGGATAGCCGCTTTCACGCATGCGCCGTTACTTACCTATTGTTCCTCTTCTCATCGCGATCCTCGCGGGCTGCGCGGGCAATCCGCCGGAGCCGACCACAGGTGTGGGCGATCCCTGCCGCGTGTCCGGACCGCACGATGGCACGGGGCCCGACACGGTGTGGATTGCTGCCTCGCCGACAGAATGGGGCGCCAATGATTACATGCGGCTATTTATCGTGAATCGGTTTCCCACGCTGATCACAGTCGATTGCAATGGAGACATCCGCCCTGGGCTCGCAGAGATCGAGAGTGGTGCCGAAAGGCGTTGGGTATTGAAGATTCGCAACGACATCCGGTTCGCAAACGGCGAGATTGCCGGGCCCGGCGATGTCGTCGACTCCTGGCGGCAGGCCATCGCCCTTGGGGCGGGCGTGGATTCCGTTGTGGCGCTCGATAACAGGCGCGTGGAAGTGTTTCTGGAGAGGCCGGGAATCGAAGCGTTGGCGTCGCCGGATCTGATGGTGCGTTCTTCGCGGGATTCTGCTGCTCCTCTGAAGGGGGCGCCGGGATTCACGTTTGGTGCCCCCGAGGATCCACGCGACATGCTGGCGCGAACGTCCATCCTGCTGTCCAGAGACCCCGGTCTCGTCGCATACGCGGAGGAGAGGGGCATGGTAGTGTTCGAGCTCCCATACGATCGAACGTACATGCTCCTCGCACCGTCACGCGTGAGAGATGTTTCAGCTGCTGCCGGCCCCGCGCATCCGAGTCCGGATCTTCGCCGCGACCTTGCGGCGGCTGTTCGCGAAGGGGAGGTTCGAGCCGCCGGGAGGGCGAACTGGTGGACCGATCTCCTCGATGGCTGTGGCCCGCTGGTACCCGTTCCCGCGTCAATGGCGGGCCTGCCGGACATCGACGGTTCCGTGGAGACGATCTTCTATGACGAGGAGGACGCCGTCGCGCGCGATCTATCCGAGAGAATCGTCGCACTCACCGCCACCGACACGTTGCAGTCCCGGCCGGCCCGGGATCTCTTCCGCAGCCTGCCGGCGATTCGCCCGGGGAACGTGGTCGCGCGAGGGATAAGCGCGGAAGTGCTTCAGGGGTACCTTGAGGCCGGCAAGGCATTCGCCTTCGTCACCAGCGTCCGCAACCCGGTGGAAGACACGTGCGGATCCGCGCGTGACCTCTTCCGCCGTGCGCCGTGGCTGGCCGCTGGCGGCGCAGATTTACGCGACGTCGTGCTGGAGCTGGTAGATTTGTCGTCATATGTGATTCTTACCAACAGCAACGTTACCGTCACGTGGGACATCTACGGCAACGTACGTATCGTACCGCCGCCTGCGGAGCTGCCATGAGTTTTCGTGCGAGGCTCACGCTTGGCTTTCTCGCCGTTGCGATCGTGCCGATGCTGGTGCTCGGGGCTTTCGTGCGGCGAGAGATGACGGGCCGCCTGTCGGCGCAGTTCGAGCGCCGGGTGGAAGCGCTGACGGGCGTGGTGGAACGCGACCTGGCCGCGGAGCGGGACGCCATCCACGCCGCCCTTGCGCCCATCGCCGACCGCATGACCGACGACACCCGCTTTCGCCGCGCCGCGGTGGACGGTGCTACCGACGAGCGTCGCTACCTGCTCGACTACGCCGGCGTCGCCATGCGCCTGGCGGGTCTGTCCATGTTGCAGATCCAGGACGCGGACGGCCGCGTCATCAGTTCCGGGCACTTTCGCAACGACTACGACCGCGTGGACGCGCAGCTGCCGGTGCTGCTCTCCCGCGCCCCCGGTGGCGTGGCTTTGGTTCGCGCGCGCACTCCCGAGACCTCGTTTCTCGCCTTGGCGGGCGCGGACTCGGTGATGGTGGGGCGCAAGCACTTCTGGCTGGTCGGCGGCATCGAGGCGGAGTCGCGCCTGCTGGGGCGGCTGTCGCGCGGAGAGGACATGCGGGTGACACTGGTGCTGCCCGGTGACTCGGCCGCTGCAGGGGATGCGGTGGCGCGAACACTCACGGTTCCTGTTATCGGCGAAGCCGGCATGCAGATGGCTTCCATTCGTGTGGCGCACGACGTGAGCGAATTGCACGCGCTGCGCGCCAGCATCGACCGCTGGATCCTGATCGCCGTGCTCTTGACCGGCGTGGCCGCGGTGCTCCTGGCCGGGATCATCGCCGCGCGCATGGGCCAGCCCATCGTTGAGCTGGCGCGGCGGGCCGAGAGCGTCGATCTCGATCGCCTCGACGCGGATTTTGCCAGCGAACGCCGTGACGAAGTGGGTGTGCTGCAGCGATCGCTCGGTGCCATGGTTTCGAGGTTGCGTGAGAGTGCTTCCGCGCTGCGTGACGCCGAGCGCCGCGCCACCCTCGGAGAGATCGCGCGCCAGGTGAACCACGACATCAAGAACGGTCTTACACCCATTCGCAACGTGTTCCGTCACCTCGACGAGCAGGCCACCGTGGAGCCCACCTCGTTGCCGCGTGTGTATGGCGAGCGCCGCGAGACCATCGACGCCTCCATCGCATACCTGGAGACGCTTGCGTCGAATTATGCAAAACTGGCCCGGCGGGGTGGGAAGCCGCGCACCAACCTCGGAGACGTGGTGCGTGGCGTGGTGAGCAGCCGCTCGGGGGCACCTGCTTTGAAACTGCGTGCCGAAGGGCCCGACGTGTTCGTGAATGCCGACCCGGTTGCGCTGCGCCGCATTGTGGAGAACCTGGTGAGCAACGCCATCGACAGCATCCATAACGGAGACGGGCAGGTGACGGTGTCCACCGCGGCGGTGGGGGATGTGCGCACCGGGCGCGTGCGGCTGGCCGTCACCGACACCGGCAGCGGCATCGCGCCGGAACTGCAGGAGAAGATCTTCGGCGACTTCTACACCACCAAACCCGACGGCACCGGTCTGGGCCTCTCCATTGTGCGGCGCATGGTCATGGACCTCGATGGCACCATCGCGCTGGATAGCGAACCCGGCAAGGGAAGCCGTTTTGTTGTCGAATTGCCCGCGGCCGCACCGGAGGTGAAGGAATGATCCGCGTGCTCATCGTGGACGACGTCAGGAACCTGGCCGACCAGTACGCCTATGACCTCAAGCGCATGGGCGGCTTCGAGACGCGCGTGGCCACATCGGGCAAGGAGGCGCTGGATCTCATCGCCTGGGATCCGGTGGACTGCGTGATCCTGGACCTGGAGATGCCTGGCATCGACGGGTTCGAGGTGCTGCGCACCATGGACCGCGAGGGCCATGGTATCCCCGTGATCGTATACACCGGCACCGGCAACTACGACCGCTGCGTGCAGGCGGTTCGCTTGGGTGCCGCCGGCTTCATCGACAAGTCGGAACCCATGGCGCGGGTGGTGCATGAGGTGGAGACGGCGCTGGAGCGCGCACGGCTGCGCGAAGAAGTAAAGAGCCTGCGCGGCGACGCCGACACGGCCCTCATCGGCACCAGCGCACCGGCGCGGGCACTGGCGCAGCATATTGCGCGCGTGGCTGCCATTCCCAGCACGGTGCTGATCGTGGGCGAGAGCGGCACCGGCAAGGAAGTGGTGGCGCGCGAGCTGCACCGCCTGGGACCGCACCCGGAGGGGCCGTTCGTGGCGGTGAACAGCGCCGCACTCCCCGACAACCTGGTGGAGAGCGAGCTGTTCGGGCACGAACGCGGCGCGTTCACCGGCGCCAATCGCACCCACCGCGGCGCCTTCGAGCGCGCGTCGGGCGGAACGCTGTTCCTGGATGAAATCGGCGAGTTGCCGGCAGCGGTGCAGGCCAAACTGTTGCGCGTGCTGGAGCAGAACGAGATTACGCGCGTGGGTGGTGAGCAGAGCATCAAGGTGGCCGCGCGGGTCATCGCGGCCACGCACCGCGATCTCGAGGCGGACGTGGACGCAGGGCGCTTCCGGCGCGATCTGTTCTTTCGCATCAACGTGCACCTGCTGCCCGTTCCGCCGCTCGCCGACCGGCGCTCCGACATTCCGGAACTCGCCAACCATTTTCTCACCGCGACCTGTGCCAGCTTCAAGACCCGGCGCAAGCACCTCGATCGGGAGGCGCTCGAAGCGCTCATGGCGTACGACTGGCACCGCAACAACGTGCGCGAATTGCGCAATGCCGTGGAGCGCATGGTGCTGGCAACCGACGGCGCGGTGATCACCCTCGCGGACGTGCCCGCCGACATCCGGCCGCCAACCGATGCCGCGAGCCCGCCGTCGGGTGCCACCAGTTTCCGCGACCGGAAGCTCGAGGCCGAGCGGCAGATCGTGGTGGGTGCGCTGGAGGCGGCGGAATGGAACGTCACCCGCGCTGCCGCCGACCTGGGCCTGGCCGACCACGCCAGCCTGCAGAAGATCATGCGCCGTCTGGGCATCCGGCGGCCGCGCTAGCTGTGTCCTCTCGGACACAAGCCATCCCACGGGCTGTGTGTCCAGCCAGACACTAGCCCGCCGCCGACCCATCCCACCGTTCTCGGTAACTAGTTGTAAAATAAAGCTATTAAAGAGACAGCCGCCCCCTGGCGGCGCGCTTGCGATATCCCCTCCCCGGAGCCGAACAACGGCCCAGGAGGTAAGACCATGTTGAAAGAACAGAAGTTCATGAGTCCCGTAGCATTGTTTGCGGCCGCGGCCGCACTCGCCGTGTTCGCCGCAGGGTGCGGCACCGACGAGGAAACGTTTCAGAGCAAGAACACCGTCAAGACCACCCCTGCGCCCCCGGCCCATGTGGCGACCACGCCGCCGGCGCGCACGCCGCTGGTCACCGTGCCGGAAGTTCCGGAGCCGCCGCGCGAGGTGACCTACGAAGAGGCGGAGGCGGCGTACAACGCGAAGCGCTACGACGAGGCGTGCGATCTTTTCATGCGTTACAGCGAGCGCAAGCCCGACAATCCGTGGGGGCACTATATGCTGGGGCTCTCCGCGTGGAAGGCCGGCGCGCTCGAAACCGCCGAGACCGAGTTCAGGCGCACCATCGCGCTCGACACGACGCACGTGAAGAGCTACGTCAACCTGGCGCGCGTGCTGCTGGACGCCGGACGTCCGGGCGAGGCGTACACCAATGCCGACAACGCGCTCATCATCGACGCGTCCTCGGTGGCGGCGTGGCGCGTGAAGGGCCGCGTGTGCCACACACTGGGACGCACCGACGAAGCCGTGGGTGCGTATCGCAACGCGATCCGGCTGGACCCCGAAGACGCGTGGTCGATGAACAACCTCGCGTTCATCTGGATCGAGCAGGAGCGATTCGAGGAGGCGCTGGGGCCACTGGCGCGCGCCATCGAGTTGCGTGGCGACGTGGCCGTGTTCCACAACAACCTCGGTATGGCATTGGAGCGAAGCGGCCACCCGTTGGCCGCGGAGGCCGAGTATGTCGCCGCGACCAACGCCGACCCGTTGTACGAAAAGGCCGCGTTGAATGGCGAACGCATCGCCCAGGTTTTGAAGGGTCCCGACGAAGTACCGGTGGATCTTGCGGGCCTCGCGCGCGACTTCGTCACCGGGATCGATGGAACGGACGAACCCGCGCTGGCGACCGCGACACCGGACCGCGCAGAGGTGCCGCCCGTGACATCGTCCGCGCCGGACTCCACGTTGGCCGACTCGAAGCGCTGACGCCGATGCCGTCCATTATCACAGCCCCGTCCCGCACGCCGGGACGGGGCTGTTGCCCGGTGGGGGAGAGCTAACCCGTTATTGCTCAAGGTTGTAAGCCAGTCGCCAACCGTGCTAGAATGGATGCTTGCGGCGCGGTCCCCGCGCCCAACCACCTGGAGCACAGCCTTTTTGCGGACCCTCTATTCCATCACCGAAGCGACCGGCATCAACCGGTTGTTCGCACACCTCAACCGGACCCAACCCATCGTGCTCGCCTTCCACGGGGTAACCGCGGAAGCGCCCGGCAACCTGTGCAACCACGAGGGCAAGCACCTGTATCTGCCCATCTTTGAGCGGCTCATGGAACACGTGGCCCGCAACTATGCGGTGGTGCCCCTGGCGCAGGTGGCGGACTGGGTGGATGGCCGCGCAAAGCTGCCCGAGAACGCGGTTGCACTCACGTTCGATGATGGCTACCGCAACGTGTTCACCAACGCGGCCCCGGTTCTGAAACGGCTCGGCATGCCTTCGACATTGTTCGTGGTAACGGACTTCGTGTTCCACCAGCGTATGCTGTGGCCGGATCGTCTCATGAGTGCGATTGCCATGACCCACGCGCCGCGCGTGTCGGTACCGGCAAGCGGCGGGCAACTGGAACTCCCCCTGGGTGACGACCGCGAGAGGCGCGCGGCCGACGCTTACATCTGCGCGCTGTGCAAGCGCATGCCCGAGAAGGACAAGCAGAGCTTCCTGGACTACGTCATCGGGGAGATGCACGTTCCTGAGCAGGAGATCATCGGTGCGTGGCAGGATCACGCCCCCATCCAGCCAGACGAACTGAGGGAACTGAAGGAGTACGGCATGGAAATCGGGTCGCACACCTGCAGCCACGGTATTGTGACGCGTTTCACGCCGGACGCAATGACGCACGAACTCGCCGTCTCCAAACTGCTGCTGGAGCAGGTTACCGGCCGCCCGTGCGCGGAGTTCAGCTACCCGAACGGGGCCATCGGCGATTTCAACGATGAGAGCCGCACCCACGTGACCAGGGCCGGTTACCGTTGTGCGGTGACCACGGTGAAGCGTCGCGTCGCACGCGGCGACGATCGTTACCAGATTCCAAGGTGTATCCTCACCCACAATCAAATTACGACCGCGGAGTTCTCCGCCCATGTCAGCGGCTTGCCGGCCTTTCTGCGCGCGGTTCGAGCGCGTGTAACCGGGGCGGGCCCGGCGCAGGAAACCGCGGCGTGAGACCCTGTTGGCAAGGAACTGGCCGCCCATGAACAAGCACACGCTGCCCATCGTCGCCTACCAGCCCGATCAGCACGCCGAGGCGCTGTTCCGATTCATCGAAAAGGTCCTGGGCAAGGAGATGTGCGAGCGCCGCCGCCGCGTCATCGAGACCATGCATACCACCATGCCCGGTCACGATCGCTTTCCGCTGCGCCACGTCATCGTGGACGGCGACCGCATCGCGGGAACGCTGGGTTACATGCCGGCGGACTTCTGGGTGAACGGCAAGCGGGTGGCGGTGCGCTTCACCCACGACCTGCTGGTGGACCCGGACTACCGTGGCGCGGGACTGGGCCGGTTGATCGTGGACAACGCGCGCGCGCTGGGGGACTTCTTTCCGGGGGGCATGTGGATGACGGATCCGTGCCGCAAGATCCATGTGGATTGCGGCTTCAAGGATGCAACTCCCCTGGTGACATACAGCCTGGTGCTGGACCCGGTGGCGTTCGTGGTGCGCAAGAGCATGTCGGGGCTCAAGGGTCTTGCCAGCCGCACGGCGCTTTCCGCAAGCCGGACGTTCGCGCTGGCGCGGGCGCGGAGGCTGGCGTCACACACTTCGCTGCGCGAGGTAGAGCGCTTCGATCCGTCAATGGATGGCGCATGGGAAACCCTCGCGCGCGGCTATGGCATCACCCGTGTGCGCGACGCCGCCTATCTCAACTGGAAGTACTCGGACCATCCCTCGCTGGACTACCACAATCTCGTCGCGATGCGTGCCGACACGCCCACCGGCTTCCTGGTGTGGCGGCTCGCGCCGCCGGGCGCGGAGGAGAAGCGGGCGGTGGCGGTCGATTTCCTCACCGCCCGCGGCGATGCGCAGACGTTGCGCCGGTTGATTGCGCGCGTGGTGGTGGAAGCGCACGCGGCGGGTATGGAATCGGTCTCGGTGTTGACCACCCAGACATGGGCGGCGAGCACCCTGCGCGGCCTGGGCTTCATGCCGCGCGCGGCCCGCAACACCTGGGTAGTGGCCGGGTGGGAGAAGGTCATTCCTTACGAGTGGCTTTCCGACACCACCGCCTGGCACGTGTGCCTGGGCGATTCCGACGGAGACATGTGGACGGGGAGCATCTAGCGCCGCGGGGTCTAGTGCTGCGTCGGGAAGACCGCGTTCCAGTCGTCCCGCATGTCCACCACCAGCCAGTGCTTTGCGCGCGCCTCATCGAGCGCCTTGTCCAGCCGTCCTATCGGTGACTCGCGATCGTAGGCCCATTCACGTCCGTCGTCGGTGTGATGGATGAGCGCCGCGAGCCGCGGTCCGGGTCCACCGGCGGTCCACTGCAGCATCTGCAGGTCGCCGTCTGAGTTTCCGAACGCGATGACCGGCCGCCGCCCGATGAAGCGCTGGATGCCGATCGGCTTTTCTTCCTTGTCGTCGATGAACTCGAGCTCGGGAAGACGCGTCAGGACCGGCGTTCCGTCCTTGCGAATCTCGAACCTGGTCTTGATCTGGCTTCCGATGACCTGCTCGGGGGGAATGCCATACACGCCTTCGGTCCAGGGACGCATGAAGTCGATGCCGCCGCCGGACACGATGTAGGTCTTGTAGCCGCGCTCGCGCAGGTAAGACAACAGTTCCAGCATGGGCTGATACGCGCACTGGATGTACGCCCTGTCCAGCGTGGGATGCGACGACACCGCCACCCAGTCCTTCACGATCTCCGCAAACTCATCCGTGGTCATGCCCGCGTGCGTTGCCATGACGATCTCCGCGATGGCCTTGTGTCCGCCGGCGAGTGCGCCTCTCGTGTCGCCCGCCAGCAGGGAGCGGAATGGCTCGCGGTTGCGCCACTCGGGATGTTGGGGGGCGAGGACCTTCACACGGTCGATCGCGAACGCGAGCTGGATGTACATGGGCTGCTCGGCCCACAGCGTGCCGTCGTTGTCGAATACCGCGACTCGTTCACGCTCTGGAACGAACTCGGGGTCGCCCGGCGAGGACGTGTGGCGCACGAAGTCCAGGATGGCCGTCTTTACCGGGCCGTCGTTCCACGAGGGGAGCGGGTCGGTGGCCACGGCGGACGCGGTCGCTTCTTCCTGCGAATCGTTGGACGATCGCGAGCATCCCCACACGAACACCGCGCTGGCGGTGAGTACGACGAGCCACAAGCATGAAAACTTCTCAATCAGACGCATTGTTTTCCTCCCTGCGCGCAGTATACCACCGTGCAGGAGGTGCGTCACCAATCGGGGCAAATCGCGTCAGCGGGCGGGAGTGGCGGGCGACGCGGACGAACCGAGCGTGGCGAGCTGCGCCAGTTCCGCGGCGACGTCTGCCATGCGCGCGGGGCGCTGGTCCGGCGACTTTGCCAGCATGCGCGACACGAGTGCATCGAGCGCGGGAGGAACCGGCTCGCGCGTTGCGCGTGAGGCAAGCGGTGGCGCGGGCCTGCGGACGTGCTGGGCGAGCACGCTCGCCAGTTCTCCGGTGAAGGGCACCGAGCCCGCGATCATCTGGTGCAGGATGATGCCGAGCGCGTAGACGTCGGTGCGGTGATCGACGGCGTTGCCGTCGGCCTGCTCGGGGCTCATATAGTGGGGCGATCCCATCACCGCGCCCTCCAGGGTGTGCGCGGTTCCGGTCGCAATCTTGGCCAGGCCGAAGTCGGTCACCTTGGGCGTGCGCGCGTCGGCCATGAGGACGTTGGCGGGTTTGAGATCGCGGTGAACGACGCCGCGCTCGTGCGCGTATTCAAGCGCGTCCGCAATGCGCGCTGCCAGCGCGACCGCGTCCGCGACGGCCATCGGCCCGCTCTGCTTGAGCAGCGCGGCGAGATCCCCCCGCTCCACCAGTTCCATCGCCATCCACAGGTGGCCGTTATGCTCGACCAGGTCGAATACCTGGACGATGTGCGGGTGCGAAAGCATCGCGAGCACGCGCGCCTCGCGCTGGAAGCGCGCGATTTCCTCCTCCGTTCCGGAAAGGGGAAGCTGTTTGAGTGCCACGTCGCGCTGTAGAACCTCATCGGTCGCGCGGAATACGACGCCGTAACCGCCGCGACCAATACGCTGGGAGACCGAGTAGCGCCCACCGACGAGCGGGGTCGTGCCGTCCTGTTGGGACAGCGCCGCGCCTCCGATCCGCGGTACAGATGTTTCCTCGCGGATGGTGGCGACGTTGTGGGCGTCGTCGTTGTGATCCGCCAGTTGCTGGTCGATCTCGAGAACGCGCTGGTTGAGGGCAGACTCGCGCGCAGGATCACAGGTCAGGTCCAGCGCTGAACGGTACATCTCCGCGCTTCTCAGCGGCGAGTGCAGTCGCACGGTGTCGGCGTCACGTTCGCGCCGCGAGCTCTCCGCCTCCGCCCGCTCGACCGCCACCGGGAGGTGCGCGAGCAGGAGCAGGAGTACCAGTCCGCCGCCGGCACAAGTGGCCAGCGCGTCCAGCGTGAACGCAGCGCGCTTGCGCTGCACGTCCGAACGACTGGATCCGCTGAACACGCCGGTGATGTGTTGACCCAGGCTCTTGCGGGGACCCACGGCATCCAGCACTGCATCACGACCGTGGGGATGAACGAAGGCCAGAAACAGAATGACCGCTGCGAGTGTCGCTTGTGCCACCCACGCGGTCATGAGCCAGCGCACCAGGATGCGTGGTTTTCGCTTCATCGCCGGTAGAAACGCGGATGAACTCCGCGCGCGCCCGACCACGCCGGAGGTGGTGGTGATCACCGGCCGGACAAACCGCCACTGCGCGATCATGGATCGACGGAAACGCCCGTGTGTTGCGTGAAGGAGAATGAGAAATCACCGATCACAATGGCGCAGCCGTCGGACAGCTCGCGGTCCTTCACCGCCTCGCCGTCCACCTTGACGCGCGTCCTTCCATCCAGATGGCGGATCGAGTAATGCCCGCCAAGAAAGCGAATCTCGGCGTGATAGGGCGCGATGCCACGGCCGCGAATGATGATGTCGGCCGCTTCGTCACTGCCGATGATCATGAGCCCGCGATCCAGTGAGTAGGTCCGCTCGCGGTCCGGTGAGGTTTCGGTGAGCGTGGCCGGGTTGGTGATGGGGCCGGGCTGGTTATCGGCGCCGGCGAGCAGGGTGGACTCGAACAGCACTGGGTCCGCGGCGACGCTCCCGTCCGGCGCGGCGACGCGGCAGATGATGTTGTGCTTGCCGATGGTGATGATGTCCCCATGCGACAGTCTCGCATGATCGACGTGCACGCCGTTGACGCGCGTGCCGTTGGCACTCTCGTGGTCGCGGATGATGAGGCCGTCCGGTGACATTTCAATGGTGGCGTGCAGTCGCGACACGGACAGGTTGTCGATCACGATGTGGTTGTCGGCCGTGCGACCGATCTTGATGGCGGTTTCTCCCACCGGCCACCGCCCGAGTTCGCTGCCCTTGAACTCCAGCGAAAGGATGTAGCCGTGCGATGGCTGGCTCATGCGTCGTCTCCCGCGGGGATGCGCGTAACGTGTTGTAAGACAATTGAATAAAAGTGCCGGCTGCCAGGGGGAGAGGTGCAAAAAGCATGCCGGGGACACCCGCCCCGGGGGCCACGCCGCGCGGCCCTATGCCACCGTCAGCTATTGATCGGCTGGCGCGCCGGGATCGCGGCGCCTACATGGCTCGAAACGCAATCGCGAGCACCTCTTTGGCGAAGTCCTCGAAGCGCGTCGGGGTGGTGTTGTGCGCGTTGCGGCCCTGGGTGCTCACCACGAGACCCTCGTTGATGCCGCGCGACATCTCGACGTACAGCGACGCTATGCTTTCCGAGAGCCCCATTGCCTTCATGCCCTCCAGCGCCGCGTCGTAGGGGAACTGCATGTACTGCAAATCGGGGTGCTCGATGGCCTCGCCGATGATGTGTGTGACCCGTTCCATGGTGAGGTCTGCGGCGCCCAGCGCTTCGCGCACCGTCGGTCCCTTGAAGTCGAGCTTCATGAGCGCCGCTGCCGCCGCCTCACCCACGTCGTGGGATGCGATCATCGGGATGGGTACATCGCCCCGAATTGCCGAACCGTTGATGCCCTGCTGCTTGATCAGACCCAGCGTGGGAAAGTGGTTCTCGAAAAAGTACCCCGCGCGCAGGAACGCGGCATTCAACCCGTTGATGCTCTTGAAGCGTTCCTCCTGCTCGTGCAACCCCGCAATCGGGCCCGTCCCCTGCTTGTGCTGCGCACCGACGCTGCTCAAAAAGACGATGTTCTTGACACCGCTCTTGCGCACGGCTTCGGTGATGGCTTCCCCCACCCGGGTCTGGTGCGCGCGGTAGTCGGGCGCGGCCAGGTCGGGCGGAATCATTGTGTATACTGCTTCGCTGCCCTGAAATGCGCGGGCAAGGAAGGCGGTGTCGGTGGCATCCCCCGCCATGGCTTCGGCACCACGGTTGACGAGGGGCTGCAGGCGTTCGCCGGAACGCCCGAGGACCCGGACCTTCTTGCCCGCGTCCAGCAGCGAGCTGGCCGCGACGCGGCCCGTGTTTCCAGTGGCTCCCATGATTGTAATCATCCGAGGTCTCCTTCTGCTGCGTATTGATCAGGGCAAACATACCGCACACGGCGGCCGTTTTCAAATCTCAAGGCCGTTGACCCCGGCGCGCGGCGGACGTACCTTGTGTGCTGTCCTTTCCGTCCCGCCCGTAACGACGCCCTAAAGGGAGGCCGAACGTGTCCGACGATCGCGAAAACTACTACCACGAGGCCGACCTGGCCCGCTTTGGTGAGATGGGCGAGAACGTGCCCGAGCTGGCGAAGAAGTTCTTCGACTGGTACGGCGCGGTATTCGCCGATGGCGCGCTTTCGGCGCGCGAGAAGTCACTCATCGCCCTGGCGGTGGCGCACGCCGTCCAGTGTCCGTATTGCATCGACGCCTACAGCAAGGACTCGCTGGAGAAGGGCGCCGACCTGGACCAGATGACCGAGGCGGTCCACGTTGCGGCCGCCATTCGTGGGGGCGCGTCGCTGGTGCACGGTGTGCAGATGAGGAATCACGCCCTCAAGATCGGCATGTAATCCGTTGAAGACTTCTCCCTCATTGAAGTCCCGCGGGGCCGCACTCGCGTCCAGCGATGCGCAACTGCAGGCGCTCGCGGAACTCCCGCTCACGCGTGAATTTCCGGAAGCGCTGGCATCGGCGGGGCTGCACCCGCTCAAACCCACCGGCATCGAAATAATGCAGATCAATGTCGGGAAGCTGTGCAATCAGACCTGCCGCCACTGCCACGTGGACGCCGGCCCCGACCGGCGCGAGAGCATGACGCGCGAAACCATGCAGCTGTGCCTGGATGCGCTGTCGCGAACCTCCATTCCCGTCGTTGACATCACCGGTGGGGCGCCCGAACTCAACCCGGACTTTCGCTGGCTGGTGGAGCGTTGTCGCGAACTGGGCCGTCATGTGATGGACCGCTGCAATCTCACCATCCTCGAGGTTCCCTCGCAGCGCGACACGCCCGAGTTTCTCGCCCGGCACAACGTGGAGGTGGTGTGCTCGCTGCCGCACTACCGCGCGGCCGGCACCGACCGCCAGCGCGGCGACGGCGTGTTCGAAAAGTCGATTGCGGCGCTCAGGCGCCTCAACCAGCTGGGATACGGGGACGGGGTGTCGGGCCTGCGCCTGGTGCTGGTTACCAATCCGGTGGGCGCGTTCATCCCGGGGGCGCAGGCGTCGTTGGAACGCGAATGGAAGCGGGAACTGCTGCGCCTGCACGGCGTGCGCTTCGATGCGCTGTACTGCATCACCAACATGCCCATCAGCCGCTACCTGGAGTGGCTGATTACCTCTGAGAATCTCGAGGGGTACATGGAGCGGCTGGTCAACGCGTTCAACCCGGTTGCCGCGCGCGGCGTGATGTGCCGCAACACCATCTCGGTCGGTTGGGATGGCGTCGTCTACGACTGCGACTTCAACCAGATGCTGGATCTTCCGGTGGCGCCGGTGGGTGTGCGCCACATCCGCGACTTCGATGTCGACGCGCTCAACGCGCGTTCCATCGTTACCGACCGCCACTGCTTCGGCTGCACCGCCGGCGCCGGGTCGAGTTGCGGTGGCGTAACCTCGTGAGCTTCCGCGGACTCTAGCCCTTCCCTGGGGCGGCTTTGGTGGTCGCGGCGGTGCCCGTCTGAATCACGATGGCGGCACGCTCCGCGCCACCCGAATCCACCAGCGTCGTGGTGGTGACCCGCGAGCCTTCGCCGCGCAGGAGCGGCCGCAGGCTGTTGGCGATTTCATCCGCAATCGACTTGGCCAGCGCAAAGGTGGGCGCGGTGACTTCCACGCGCACCGCGCGGTTGGCATCCCCGCTCTCGTTGATGCGCGAGGCGGCTTCCTGGACGTAGGCCGCTGGCACCGACGCGGCGTCGGTCGCGATGGCAAACGACATGCGCACGTCGGAGCCCTTCTCGTCCAGGTAGGGCGGAATCTGGAACGACTCACCCACGAAGCTGCGCTTGTTGCCGGCCTTGTCCATGGCGTTCAGCACGTACGAGTAGGTAAGGTCCGTCCGTGCCGGAGTGCCATCCAGGGTGGCTCCGTCCCACGCGATTTCGGTGGGCGGCTTTCCCTTGCCTTCGAATGCCGCCACGCGGCCGCCGCGCGAATCCGCCACTTCCAGGGACCAGCGCTCGACGCCGCTCACCTGGGGACGGAAACTCGCCACCGGTCCGGTGCGGAAGCCGTCGAACCACGGCTGCGGCGTGTACCACGCGCGGTCGAACGCGGAGCGCGCCAGCAACGGTCCGGTGAAGTCGAACGACTCGGGTGCGAGCACGATCATCAGGCTTTCCCAGTCGAGGCCCGGTGCCGTTGACGGATCCAGCGTGAGTTCCAGGGGAGGGCGTACGAACTGGACGCGCACGCGGTCCTCGCCCTCCACGGTGATGCTTTCCAGCGTCTTGCCCTTGCTGCCGCCCGGAATCGTCATCGAGGTGTCGGTCGGCGCGGCGCTCTGCTCCGCGGCGTTCGCGGTGGCGGCGAGCGTGGTAAGGGCCAGGGCGCACGCGGTGATGCCGAGTCTGCTGATCATGAGAAACCTGCCTCCGGTTACTGTGCGTCACTCAACCGGTAGTTGAACGTGATTCGTCCCCACTGCTCTCCCGAGCCGGGCAACGCCTGAAACTTCCATTGGCGCAGTGCCGCCACGGCGCCGGTATCAAAGTCTGAGAAGCCGCTGGTGCGCTCCACCACGATGTTCTCCTTGATGCGTCCATCGGGGAGAACATAGAAGTACAGCGTCACGGATCCTTCCACACCGTCGCGCTTGGCCCATTCGGGGTAGCGCGGAACCTCGTACGAGACCAGGGGCCGGCTGGCCACCGGTCCCACCAGTTGCGCCCCGGCCAGGTTGCGCGACGCGGTGCTGGTGGTAGACGCGGACGGTCCGGGCCTGGCGACATCCGGCTTCGCGACCGGGACCGCCGCCACCGGGGTTCCCGCGCGAGCGTCGGTTCGTTGCAGCGCCACCGGTGGTCCGGACGCCGGCTTGGCGTCGCGCGACAGCGCGGACGGATTGCTCGCGGGCCGCGCCTCCGCGGTTGTCACGCCGGCGAGTGTCGGGGTGCCCACCTTGGGCGGCGGCACCAGCGACGCGATGCGCGTGCGGTCGGTGCTGCCGTTCTGTTCCATTGCGTCGATCTTGTCGGAGAGAATGTCCGCGACGGCGCGCGTCTGCGGCCGCGGCGCCACTTCCGCGCGCTGCAGCGGACGCTCGAAGTGTTCGGGCGTCTCGGCGGGGTTCGCCGCCTTCTGTTTGACCTCTTCCACGGGCGCGCTCTTTGTCTCCTCGCGCGCCACCGGGGGAGCAGCCTGTTCCGCGGCCAGCGTGGCCGCGTCGATCCAGGTGATTTCGGTCAGCCCCGCCGACTCCGATGCCGCCTTGTGCGAGAAGATCAGCAGCAGCAGGATGGCGGCGTGGACGGCCGTGCTGATGGCCATCGATCGCCGTGTCGAGCGTTCGATGGCATTGAACTCGAGGGTGAGAAATTTCTCGTTCATCGCTGGCTGCCTCGCTGGGTGGTCGCGATGGCGATGCGTTTTGCACCGGCGGACTTGGCTTCGGAGATCAATGCCTGCACGGTGGCGTAGGGAACCCCCTCGTCTGCGCGAACCACGAGCAGATTGTCCTCTTTGTTCCTCAACTTTTTGTCCAGGAACGAGGCCACCTGTCCGTAGCCCACCTTGGTGTCGTCGATGGCGATCTCACCCGTTCGGCCGATGGTCAGCGTGACGCGCTGGGAGCTGGCCATGCTCCGCGTCTCGGCGGGCGGAAGCCTGATCTCCATGTCGGACAGTGCAATCATCGGCGCCGTGACCATGAGGATGATGACCAGCACCAGTGCCACGTCGATGATCGGTGTCACGTTGATCTTGGCAACCGTGGATGTATGCTCGATGAAGGGTCGGTTCATGTGTTGCCTCGGTCTACTTTTCGACGACGGCGATCTCACCCGCGCCGCATTGCTTCGCCTGGTCGAGAACATTGACGAACGCCCCGTGGCTGACCCCGCTTCGGCAGCTGATAACGACACCGCGCTCCTTGGCGGTGTCGATGAGGGGCCGCAGCGTCTCGCTCAGGTCGGCGCGCATGAGCGCGGTGCGGTTGACCAGCACGGTCGAGTCCGAGAGGAGGACGATCTCGACCCGCGGGTCACGCTCCTGCTTTTTGGCGCTCTTGGCGGCCTGGGCCGCGCTGCGCACGTCGATGCTCGACTCGAACGCCAGCGGCGTTGTGAGCAGCAGCATCACCACCAGCACCAGCGAGACGTCGATCAACGGCGTCACGTTGACTTCGTGGTTGGACCCGTCGGGTCCGTCTTGTCTGCGGAAGAAGCGCAAGCTTGTTCCTCCTGGTCAACCCACGCTGACCGGCTGCGGTGCGGGCATGCTCTGGGTGGCCGATTCGCGCACACCGTCGGTCGGACGCGGACTCGACGGTCCGGAACCACTGCGCCGGGCCAGCCACGCGCGGATGGTGCGGGCGTGGTTCTCCGACATGGTGAGCATGACGGTGGAGCGCCGGATGAAATGGTTGTACAGGATGAGCGCGGGCACGGCGACGACGAGTCCCACCGCCGTCGTGACGAGCGCCTCGGCGATACCCGCGGCCACAACCGTCGGGGCCGCCGACCCCACGCGCGCCATGTCGTGGAAGGCACGCATGATGCCCCACACGGTTCCGAGCAGTCCCACCAGCGGGGCGGCACCGGCCATGGTTCCCAGCACGTTGAGGTTGCGCTCCAGCAGCAGCTTCTGCCTGCTCAGCTCCACGTAGATCTTCTCGTCGAGATCCGCGACTTCCTCGCTCTGCGCGCCGACGACGATCTCGAGCACCGGGCCCACCGGGTGCGTGCACTTGCCACAGCTCCACAGGGCTTCCTTGACCTCGCCCTTCTTGAGCCGCTGCGAAACCTCGTGCGCCATGGTGTCGGGATTGCCGCGGCGGCGCCAGAAGTAGATGGCCCGCTCGACCGCCACGCCAAGCGTGACGATGCTGAACAGGATCAGGATGATCATCGACGGACTCTCGGCCGTCAGCTTCAACCAGTCGAACTCGCTGAACATCGGGATGCCTCCTCTTTGGCCGTTACCGGCGGGACTCGAGCTCGGTCGCACGTTCCTTGGCCGCGACGACGAGCTCCGGATCCGTCGCGTTCTTGATGAGATCGCGATAGGCGGTGAGCGCCTTCCCGAACTCCTGGTTTCTCTCGTGCACTGCGGCACTGCGCGCCAGGGCCGAGAGACGGTATGGATTGGACTTGTCGCCGCACTTCGCGGCAGCCGCGTAGGAAGAGAGCGCGGCCTTCTCGTCGCCTGACTGTTCCTCGCAGTAACCGGCCCGGAACTGCACCTCGACGCGCAGATCGGTTTCGAGACTCGCCGCCAGGGCCGCGTTGTACTCGCGCGCTGCCTCGGCGTAACGGCCCGCGTCCTCGTTGATGGCACCGAGCTGGAATGCGACTTGGCCGGCACGACGGTCGCGCGGATAGTCCGCCCGGTACTGCTCGAGCAGGGCCTGTGCGGCATCTACGTCGCCGAGCATGCGCTGGCACAGGGCCAGGTTGTAGCGGGCGGCGGATCTGAGTTCAGCCGGGACGCTGTCGGAGAGTACGGCGGTGAAGTCCACCGCCGCGCGCATGTAGTCGCCCTCTGCGAAACGGCTGGCGCCCAGTTGCAACTGCACGGTCGGACGCAGCTCGCTCGCCGGGAAGAACGTGACGAACTGTTCCCACGCACCGCGCGCCTCGGCTTCGCGACCGGAACGGCTGTACGAGTCGCCCATCAGGTAGAGTGAGCGGTCGCCGGCCGAGTAGGAGGGGAACTGGCTGACGACACGGCGGAACGCCTCCGCGGCGCCCTCGAAGTCATCCGCCTGGTAGCGCCGCAGTGCGATCTCATACTGGGCATCCGCGGCGAAGCTGCTGGAGGGGAAGCGCTCCACCAGTTCGGCCAGCACTTCCTCGCCGTTCTCTTTCTGGCCCAGCTGATACAGGGCCAGCTCGATGCCGCGTTTCGCATCCTCAGCCACCGCGTGGTTGGGGAAGCGCTCGATGACCATGGAGTAGGCCTCGATGGACTCCGGATAGTGGCCGGCGTTGTAGTCGCACTGCGCGATGCGCAGCGTTCCCACCGCCGACGAGCGGCTGTCCGCAAAATTGGTGGTGAGGCTCAGGTAACAGGCCTTCGCCTCTTCGTAGTGGCCCGCGGTGAAATAGACGTCACCCGCCCGCACCAGCGACTTCTCCGCGATGGGGGCGGTGGGGTCCATCCGCGCGACTTCCTCCCAGCGGTCCACGGCGTCGCCGTCCTGTCCCAGGCGCAGGTAGCACATGCCGGCCTGGTAGAGGGCCTGCGCACGGTCGGGGTGCGACGGGAAGCTGGCGAGGAACGATTCATAGGCCTTGGCGGCCTCTTTGTAGTGCTTCTCGTTGAAGAGAATGTGCGCCTTGTTGAGATAGGCGAAGCTCATGTCGCTCGACGCGCCGCTGGACGCGTAGCGGGCCAGCATGCGGTCCTGCGTCTGCATGGCCAGGTCGAGCTCGCCTTCCTGCGAGTAGGACCACGCCAGCAGCCGGTACGCGGGTACCGCGACGTCGGGGGTGGTGAACTCGGCGAGCAACTGCGTCAGCATCTGCTGCGCCTCGTCCTGCCGGCCCTGTGCGGCCAGAGCGTCAGCGTCGATCAGGAGTGCATTCGCGCGCCACAGCGACTTGCTGGGCGGCATGCGCTGCAGCAGCAGGTGGGGAATGCCCGAGAGCAGCCCCAGGTTTCCGGCGCGGTGGTAGGAGAGTTCCAGCAGGCACAGTGACGCCTCCACCAGTTCCTGCTTCTCCGGCGTTTCGAATTCGATGGTGCCCTCGCCGCGCACGGGCGCATAACGATCGAGCACGACGCGGAAGTAGGGCGCGGCCGCCGCGTAGCGGTTCTGCGACAGCAGTCCCGCGCCGGCCAGGTAGGCCGCGGCGGGTGCCTCGCGCGACGTCGGGTATCCGGAAACGACCGCCTGGTACGCACCCGTTGCCTCGGCGGGCCGGCCCAGGGCGTCGAGACTGCGCGCCACGCGGTACTGCGCCAGCGAGGCCAGGCCATGCTGGAAGTAGCGCGTCAGCACCTTGTTGAACTCGACGATGGCGGCCTCGTACTGCTCCGCCGAAAACAGCACCTCGCCCAGAACAATCTGTGCGCGTGCGGCGATCGTCGTGCCGGCGTACTCGGAGGCGACGGCACGCAACTGCGCCGTGCCTTCGTCGAATTCGCCGGCCAGAACCGTGGATGCTGCTCCGCGCAGGCGCGCCTCGGCGCGGACCTCATCGGAGTTCACCGCGGCAACGACTTTGGCGAACTCCTCCGCCGCGCTCGCGTAGGCGCCGCTCTTGAAGAAGACATTGGCCTTGGCCAGTCTGGCGACGTCGCGCAGGCGCGGATCGTCGTAGCGGTCCGCGACTTCCTGGTAACGGGCGGCCGCCTTGAGCGGTTTGCCGGTGGCCTCGTCGGTGAGCGCGCGCAGGTACACGCACGCCGGATCCAGCGACGTCCCGCTCGGCTCCACCTTCACGTCGGAATAGCGACCCTCCAGGAACGCCGTGGTTCCCTCGGCCAGCGTCAAGCGGGCGTCATTGGCGAGCCACGGGAACTCGCGTCGGGTCTGCGCGAGTATAGAGACGGCCAGACCGACGCTGTCGCGGCGAATGGCGTTCCACGCGCGCGCCAGCATTGCCTCGCTGCGCGCGGGAGAGTTCGGGTTGTCTCGCAGCCACTTCACCCACTCCTTCTCCGCGTCCTCGTCGCGTCCCGTCGCTTCCAGAGTCTGGATGGCGGCGAGGCTCGCGTCGTCCACGAGGGGCGTCCTCTTTGCGTCCTTGCCAGCCTCGCGGTACGTCTTGTTGGCCTGGTCGTACTGCCCGAGCGCAAACAGGATCTCGCCGGCCAGGAAACGCGCCGCGGCCTTCTGCTCCTTCGGCACATCACCATCCAGGAACAGGCTCATGCGGCGGTCGAGATCCACGATGGCGGCGGTTCTTTCCGGCGCCGGCAGGTGCTGCGCCGCGTCGAACGCCAGCCCGATGTCGGAAAGTGGCTCCACCGGTGCACCCGCGCGCGCAGCTGCAGACACGGCAATCGTGCCGAGCGCGAGCAGTGCCAGCGCGGCGCCCTGGCGGCGCATGCGTTCGGCCATGAGAGTCAACTGGTTGCGCATGTCCTTCTCCTCGTCAGTGAACGATCACCGGAACGCTGCCCTGCGGACCCGACGTTGTGATCTCGACGGTCTTGTTCTCGGTACGCAGCACCCGTCCCTCGTCGTCGGTGACGGTCATGCGGTAGTGGTAGATGCCGTCGGGAAGGGTCATGCCGTTCTCGTCCTTGCCGTCCCACATGACGTGCGCGGGCGGAACACCCAGACCGCCGAACGAACGCACGGTTTCGCCGTGCTTGTCGACGATCGCCAGGTGCCATTCCCGGGTTTCGGCCTTGGTGCGCGCCTTGATCTCAAACTTGGTCACGGAGTTCTCGCCCAGCGGAGAGAACACCTGCGGTGTCGCCGTCGACGTGGCAAAGAAGCCGCCGAAACGGTACGAGAGCGCCACGCGGTGGATGATGCCGAGGTCGTGGTCCGACATGCCGTAGTCGAACTGCAGGCCCTGGTTGAGGCGGTAACTGAAGCCACCCGCGGGCTCGCTCTCAAAGAATCCGGCGCGCAGGCCGAAGGCCTCGTAGAGCCACACTTCGGTGCCGGCGCGGAACGTCGTGCCGGGGCCATCGCGGTGGTCGACTTCCAGCGAGAGCAGGCCCTTGCCGTTCAGGTATCCGAGCCCCAGGCCGCCGCGCACTTCGAGCGGGAAGGACTCTTCGACATCGCGCGCGGTCAGGGTGGGACCACCGATGTTGAGCACCGACGCGCCCAGGCGAACCCGGGGCGTGATGCCGTACATGAGGCCCATGTCGAAGCCGACGCCGGAGGCGTCGGCGTCTTCCACCTGCTGACGGATGATCTTGATGTTGGCACCCACCGAAAAGCGCGGAGAGAACGCCTTGGATCCCGAAATCAGGAATGCCATGTCGCTCTGCTTGAACTCGCCCAGCGATTCGTTCAACTCGTTGGTGCGTTCGAAGTCACCCGAGTTGAGCGCCAGCATGGTGAAGCCGATGGTGGGGAGCGTTCGCGCCGGGACGGTGAAGCTGAACGCGTTGACGGACGTGCCCTCGAAGTAACGCGCGGTCTCCAGCGCGAACGCGTTCTGCGACTGCAAAACCAGCCCGGCCGGGTTCCACACCGCGCCCAGCGGGTCGTCCGCCGCGGCCACGAAGGCGCCACCCAGGCCGACCGCACGCGCCGAGACATAGTCCGACAGCCAGTCGCCGGGAACGCCGTAGCTGGCGTCCTGGGCCGCCGCCGGCGCGGGCATGACGGCGGCGATCAACGCCGCTGCCAGCACCAGCCGGGTTGCGTGGCCGCTCATCGTGGTCAAAATGGATCGTGATAGTCCGTTGCGTTTCATGTCTGTTCCTCCGCTCAGCGAACGACCGCGATCTTGCGGCGCATGGAATGAAGCGTTTCGCCGTTACCGTTGGCCTGGATGTAGACGATGTAGCCACCCGTGGCAACGGTCTTGCCGTCCCCGTTCTTTCCATCCCAGACGAACTCATTCAATCCGGCCGTCCCTCCCTGTTGTCCGGAGGCAAACGTCTTCTCGAAGACGAGACCGCCGGTGAGGGTGAAGATGCGCATGCTGACGGTCGCGTTGTCCGAGAGCTTGTAGGCGATCGTCGTCGGCGTCTCACCCGGGTGGAACGGATTGGGGTAGTTGGATATGTAGCCGCCATCCGCGTTGGGATCGACGAGGGCGGTCTGGATGTCGAGCTCTGCGGCGAGTGCGCCGGCCACCGCGCGCACGCGGCTGGTCTGCGGCTCGCGTGGCGAGTGGAAGTCGCAGCGCGCGGACCCGTTGGCCTGCGTGAGCGAGTCGATGGGTGTCAGCGTTCCACCGCCCAGCAGGAGCGAGAAGGCGGTGGCCTGGCCCGGGACGCCATTCTGATAGGCGTCGACCACGCGCGCGCTGACCGTCGCATGCTTGTTGCCGCCCACCCAGGACGGGCTGCTCGACATCACGATGTCCGTGGGCGCGCCCGGCGACACGGTGATTACTTCCGATGCGGCGGGAGCGTTGCCGGCGTCGTCGCGCACGATGAGCACGATCGGTTCCGCGAAGGTGTAGGTCTCCGCCATCGCGCGCTGGCCCTGCAGGAGCTGGAACTGCGTGTTGAGCAGTGTCCCGCGCCCCGCGGCCTGCGTGGAGGCGTTCTGCACCTCGACGGTGACGAAGGAGTTGATCTCCTGGATGACGCTGCCGGCGTCGTTGGTCACCTTCACGGTGAGGGTGAACTGCTCGCCGGCCTGCACGTTGAGCGGCGTGACTTCCGCCTCGAGGTGGAAGCCGCTCGAGATGGCGCGCACCTGCGTGGTGCTCACCGGCATCGAGGGCTGGTTCACGTTGGAGGCGGTGATCTGCTGGAATCCGCCCGTCGACAGGCGGATGTTCATTGTCGCCACGCCGTCGACCATTGCCTGGTCGGCGGGAAGTTGCGCCAGGGGATCGCCCGACGTGATGCGGATGACGTCCGTCGCGCCGGTGACCGGGTTGTACCACTGGTCGGTGGCGTAGATGGTGAGGTTGAACGAATAGTTGATCGACTGGTCGGTCGCCGTTCCGGCGCGTCCCTCCGGGGTTCCCGGCGCAATCGTCTCACCCGGGCACAACAGCACGATGCGGCTGTAGGGGCCACCGGTCACGTACACCTGGCTCGAGGTGTGGGGCAGGATGGCCGAGTTGGTGGCGTGCGTTGCGGTGATGCGCTGGTACCCGGATCGGTACAGCGTCACGGACTGCACGAGTTCGCCGTTAACGAGCGTCACCGTTCCCGGCATGCCCGCGAACAGGTCGGTGGACGTCAGGTCGACATTGTCGTTGATGCCGGGCACGCGGTTCCAGAACTGATCGACCGCGCGAATGGTGGCGTTGAACGGCGTTCCCGCCTGCTGATCCGTTGGCGTGCCCGTGAAGCCGATGGCGGTGCCACCCGCGGGCGTCTGGCCGGGGAGCAACACCTGCAGCTTGGCCATGGGGCCCGCATTCACGACGAAAGCATTGCTGGTTCCGGTGTGCGGGGGCGCGGAGAAGTCGGAACAGGTAACCGACACCGAGCCGCCGGCACCGCGGAAGACCATGGAGCCCGTCCACACACCGTTGGTGAACACGATTGCCTCGGGCGAAATGCTGCCGGGACCCGTGTTCGCGATCAGGATGGCGTTGCCGGCGTAGCCGGGGACGGTGTTGCCGCCCGCGTCGGTGGCACGAACCGTCACCGGAACCGCCTGGCCGGCCGTCACCGGGCCGGTAATGGGGTCGAACTCGAAGTGGTGCGCGCCGCTCGCCATCACCATGATGCCGGCCGATGTCATGCTCTGGATGGAGCCGTTGCTCTGGTCGTTGACGGTGAGGGTCTGCGTGCCCACCGTGTTGAGCGTGAAGGTGAAGCTGCGGAAGCCATTGGTGAGTGCTCCGGTGACGGGCGTCGCGCCGGCGTCGCTGGAGGTGATGCGCACGTTGTCGCCGCTCGGAACCGGGTTCCAGTAGGCGTCGGTGGCGTAGACGTCCACCGAGAATGCGACGGCCGCCGTCTGCGACGCCGGGCTCCCCAGCAGTCCCGCCACGCTGCCCGGCAGGGGGTCCTGACCGGGAGCGATCACCTGCAGGCGGTTGAAGGGGCCGGGATGCACGGTGAACGGATCGCTGGTTCCGTTGATGGAAGGATCCGCCGCCAGGTAGGCAACAATGTTCACGTTGCCGCGGTTGATGCTGGTCTGGTCGGCGCGGTACATGGTAACGCTGCCCGACCAGGTTCCGCCCGACAGGGTCACGGTCGCGGGGCTGATGCGGCCGTCGCCGTAGCTCGTTACCTCGTTCAGGCTGATGGGGCCACTATAAGGAACGGTGCTGCCGCCGGGGTCCACCGCGGTGATGGAAATGGACATCGGCTGGCCGGCGTACTGGTTCTTCTGGTTGATGCGCGAGAACTCGAACCCCTGCAGCAGGTACGACGACACGCTGGAAGACGTCGCCAGCGGAATGGTCGGGTCCGATTGGTCATCCGCGCTGAACGTGTAACTCCCAGCGGCATTGAGCGTTACCTGCACCGTCGCGGTGCCGCCCGCAAGGCTGAAGGCCGACGGCAGCGATGCGCTCGCGTCGGTCGACGTCAGCGATACCGAGTTTGTGATTGATGTCACGAGGTTCCAGGACGCGTCGCACGCGCGTACGGTCACCGTAAAGGGAACCCCGACAGTCTGGCTCACGGGGGCACCGGACTTGCCGGTCCCCGTTCCCGGCGCGGGAGACTCGCCTGGCAGGATCACCTGCAGGTTTGTATACGACTGCGCGGCCGCGTCATGTGCCGGCAGTCCCACCCCGGCGACGACCACCAACATGCAGACAAGAGACGTCAACGCCTTTCGCACGCGTATCACTCCTTGAACAATCGGGCACGATGAGGACGTGCGCTCCCTTAGCGGGAGCGGCGTACCCATCCACCGCCACAATCGGCAACCAGGTAACGTTAGAATCAGATTCTGTTCAGCAAGTGACGTACCAGCCCCCACATGGCATCCGGAGACATGGTGCGAAGGCGCTGGCGTGGCCCTTGCTCTTCCCGGTCTCTTGATCTTTCCCCGCCAGGAAATGGCCGTGGGATTCAACGTGGGTGCGTTGTTCACAGGAGGGACGTATTGGCAACGGTGAGCTGGAAGCGTGGACAATTCAGAATTGCCGGTCATCCCGTCAGTGACGAAATGTTCGACCAGTGGGTGGTGGGTGAGGGACGTAGCGCGTTGCGGGAAGCATTGCGAACTACGCACCTACAATGGTGGTTTGGCAACACCCGTGCCCGGCGTCGCCTGCGGCGCGCGGTTCGAAACGCCTTCCGCCCCGGCGGAACCTTCTGCGCCGCCACGGTGAAGCAGCTCGGTCAACTGCCCAGGGTGGTTCGGGGCTGCGCCATCGGCATCCAGCGAACCGGCCACCGGCAGCTCTGCACCTTCGACCCCACCGCGGCCATCGTGGTGGTGCCGCGCGGCGTGGTGCGCAACGACATCAAGGTGCTGCTGGTGCGCGAGCTGGCCGGGCTGGCGCAGGTTCGCGACTTCAACGGGCTAACCGAGCGCGTGCTCTCCTGGGCTGCGATCGGTGCCGAGACCGCACTCTTCGACTACATTGCGCGCGGCAAGCAGCACGTGGACGAGAGCGGGCGCGGCATCATTCTGGGCGGGGACAGCGACTTTCGCTGGAACATCAACGCCACCAATGGCCACTACTACTACGCCGCGTCACTGGAGGAGCGCGTCGACCTCACCGGCAGCCGCGAACGCCGCCGCTTCCTCGCCGGCATCCGCGAGCTCTACCAGGGACAGACCGTGCACCTCAAGCGCATGCGCGCCGAAGAGGCGCGCGAAACGGCGGAGGCCTTCCGCCTCCTGCAGAAAATGGACCCCCGCGCCCGCGAGACCGCCGCGGACCGCGCGCGCCGCATCCGCGAACCCGCCGGCATGCAGTACTAGCTCAGGCCCGCACTTCACCCCGGCTTCGTCTCCAGGCGGCGCAAATATGCTATACTGGCGCCCGATTGTGCGCTGAGGGCAAGCTCGCCGGGTCCCGGGCAACGGACCCCGCAACATGTCGATTCGCGATTCCATCCTCTCGTCCGCCGGACGGGCCAACGCGCTCGTGCTGCTGGTGACGGTGTTCGTGCTGCTCGTGGGTGCGGAGATCGCCCTGCGCATTACCTACCACCCCGAGAACCTCGGCACGGTCATTCGCTACGACGACCTGCTCGGCTGGAGTCTTGTCCCCAACGCCATGCTCATCAGCAACGACACCGGCCGTGGCCTGCACTACCGCATGGACATCAACTCCATCGGCCTGCGCGAGGACGAGGTGGACCTGCCCAAGCCGAAGGGCCGCAAGCGCGTGCTCATCCTGGGCGACTCGATTGCGTTCGGCAGCGGGGTGCAGGGCAACGAGCGCTTCTCGGATCACCTCAAGGGTGAGCTTCCCGGGGACGTCGACATCGTGAACGCGGGGGTTCCGGGGTGGGGAACAGACCAGGAGCTGCTCTTCTACGAGCGCGACCTGCGCCGCCTGGAAGCGGACATCGTGGTGCTCGAGTTCACCGCCAACAACGATGTGGTCAACAACGAGCTGCGCGGCCCGCTCATCGAGGACGGCACCAAGCCGCGATTCCGCTGCAACGACGGTGTGCTGACGCTGGAGCCCCCCAACCGGCCGGCCGTGGTGGCCACCACGGCGAAGGCGCGCGTAAAAAGCGTGCTGCGCAAGAGCAGGCTGCTGCTCTTCGTCAAGCGCCGCCTGGAAATGCGCCACTACAAGCAGCACGCGCGGGAGGATCCCTCGCTGGCCCACGCCGGCTACGAGGCCGACCGCCACCTCTCCCACTGGTCGGTGTACGACACGCGCGGTGGCGTCGCCATCGAGACGGCGTGGAGCGTCACGGAGTGCATCTTCGCCCAGCTCGCGCACGACTGCCGCGAGGATTCGGTGCGCCTCATCGTCTTTGCGTTCCCGCTCAAGATCGAAGTGGACGTGCCCTGGCGCGACGACCTGATCCAGCGCACCCAGACCGACCCGCAGTACCTCGACTACATGCGTCCCTACCGGCGCATGGAGGCGATCTGTGCGCGCGAGGGAATCGAGTTCGTGTATCCGCTGGACGCGTTTCGGCACGCCCTCGCGGAGGGCCCTTTGTACTTCGAACACGACAGCCACCCCAATGCGCACGCGCACGCCGTGGCCGCGGGGGCCCTGCGCGACGTGCTGGTGCCGGCCGTGTCCCGCCGCTGAGCCGTGTTTGCGCCTCCGTTGCGTGGCACATCCTGTGCAGTCTCACCCGTGCGTGGAGTAACCGACCGAGGGAGGACATCATGAGGAACTACCGCGACCGAAGCGCCTGGCCGAATCGGGCCAATATGCGCGCCGCCCTTGCGGGCGCGATGATTCTTTCCAGCCTGCTCGCGTGGGGCGATGCCAGGGCCCAGTGTGCCATGCAGCAGTTTCAAAACTACACCGGTGGCGGGACCACGGCGTGCCCCTGCTTTGTCTCCGGTGAACAGGCGGGTGCGGTGTTCAACCTGCCCGCTTCCGAGTATCCCATCGAGATCCTGCGCGTGGGCGTAGGCTGGGGGTCCGCCTTCGGAGGGTCGGGACAGACGCTGGAACAGGCCATCCACATTTATACCGGCAGCATCCCCAACCCGGGTCTGCCGCTGTTCTCGCTGGTGGGCCCGCAGCTCACCGACGGCGCCATCAACGAGTTCAACCTGGAGCCGCTGCCGGGAGAAATCCGCATCGAGTCCGGTTCGTTCATGGTGACGCTCGAGTTCATGAACACCAATCAGAATGACTTCTTTGCCGGCACCGTGGTGTCCGACGGCAACGGTTGCCAGCCCGGCAAGAACGTGATCTACGCGATACCCGGCGGCTGGGGCGATGCCTGCTCGGCGGGCGTGAGCGGCGACTGGGTGTTCTTTGTGAAGTATCGCTCGCTCAAGGTAACCGCGGGTGCGAGTCCGGTGTCGGTTGCGTTCAGCGGTGTTCCGTTCAATCAGACCACGTGTGACACGGTCTACGTGTCCAACACCGGCTGTGACACGCTCATGATCGACGGCATCCTGGGGTGCGGCACATCGCCATTCTCCCTCGACACCACCATGACGTCGCACTCGGTGCCGCCCGGTGGTCAGACGCCGATCACGGTGTGCGTCACGCCCACCAGTGCCGCCACGGATAATTGCACCATCACCGTGGTGAGCAATGCCGGCAACGGCCCCACCATGATCCCGGTTTCGCTGGATGGCGTGACCGCGGTGTCGGGTCCGCCGGTGGACAACGGATTCGGCATTCTCAGTGTCGCGCCCAACCCGTTCAATCCCCAGACCACCATCCGCTTTGTCATTCCGAGAGCGCTGCCGGTGACGGCGGAGGTGTGGGCGGTGGACGGATCGCACGTTCGCACGCTGGCGCGTGAACAGAATTTCCCCGCCGGCGACAACGCCCTGGTGTGGGATGGACGCAGCGACGGCGGACAGTCCGTGGTCTCCGGCGTGTACTTCCTGAGCGTGAAGACGGCGCTGGGACGCCGCGTAACCCGGGCCGTGCTGCTGGAATAGCGGGGAGAAGAATGTTGGATTTTTTTCTTGTCTGGTGCCGCTGCGAGTGCGTAACGTAACGGCATGAGGTTCGCGACCGAGTCGCGACGGCTCCGACCGACCTGGGCGGTACGGGGGGCCGGGCGAGGTGGGTCTCGCCGATCATTGGGCACGCCCGAAGGAGGTGATCCAGTGAGTACAGAAAGATGCGGCTTAGTGGAGGTGGCGTCCCCGTAGGGGAAACTTCCACGAAACGTGGCTTCTGTAGGTCACCCCTTCAAGCGGGGGGAACCCAACGCCACCGAAACTGATCCAGCCGGGGCCTCGCCGCATGCGGGGTCCCGGTTTTTTTCAGCGAAGACTTTCTTATGGCCAGGGAGAAGGAACATGAACATCGGCATCAAGAAGAACCTCTCCATCTCGTTTGACGAGGCACTCGCCGCCGTCCCGGAGGCGCTGAAGGCGGAGGGTTTTGGAATCCTCACCGAAATCGACGTGCAGAAGACGCTGGACGAGAAACTCCACGTCCCCTTCCGCCGCTATCGCATCCTCGGCGCCTGCAATCCGCCGCTGGCGCACCGGGTTCTGACCGCGGAGACGGACGCGGGGGTCATGCTGCCTTGCAACGTCATCGTCTACGAGGGCGACGATGGGCGTGCGGTGGTTACGGCCGTGGACCCCATGCAGACGCTGGCCCGCGAGCACCCCGTGCTCGAGCCGGTGGCGCGCGAGGTGCAGGAAAAGCTGACGCGCGTGGTCGAAAAGCTGCGCTGAGCCCCCGGCGCCGGGAAAATCCCGCGATCCCGCCGCGGGGCCGGTTCTGTTATAATGGCGCCGCCCGGTTTACCCCCGGACCTGCGCGGCGTTTCTCTCTCGAATTCAACCGGAGGATATCGACGTCATGAAGCGTTTTGTGCCCCTGCTGCTCATTGCAATGGTTGCCGCCCTCGGTGTCTCGTGCTCGCAACGCAACTTCCAGAATACGCTCGAGATTGAGAGCCGCACCATCCCGGGTATCGACTTCAGTCAATACCACAATTGGAAGTTCGCCCGCGAGGAGGAGTATCCGATGACCAACATCCCGGTTCTCGACGACCCGGGCTTCAGAAACTCGGTGGGGCTCTCCATGATAGAAGACATGAATAAGCTCGGATACACCAAGGTCGACAGCCTTCAGGACTTCGTCATGATGATTCACGTGGTAGTGGAGGACAAGTTTGACCAGCAGAAGATGAATGACATCTACCAGGGCTACGACATGGCCTGGGCGCAGATGAGCGCCGATGACTACTGGAAAGAGGGGGAGTTGCTGCTCTTCGCCATGGACGCAAAAACCGGCAAGCAGATATGGAGCGCGGCCGCCCACGCCAGGCTCGACAAGGAACCTGCCAAGGCCGAGACCACCAAGAAGCGCATCAAGAGCATCATTTCCACGATGCTCGAGGATTTCCCCAGGGCGATGAAGTAGGACGCCTACTCGCGGGCGTGCATACGCACGATGCGTCGTGCCGCCGCACCGTCCGCCGACAGCACGCGCACAAAATAGACACCGGGCGCCACAGGGCGTCCGGTGTCGTCTTTTCCGTCCCACAGGAACTGGTTTGCGTTCGCGCCCGGCGGAGAGAGGCGGCGCACGCGCCGTCCTCGCGCGTCGTGGATGGTGATCATGGCCGGTGATCTTCCGGACAGCACGATGGTGGTCACGCCCCGCGATGGATTGGGGAAGACCGACCGGATGATACCGCCACCAGCACCGCCGGGAGGCGTGCGCAGCGGGACCACGCTGGCCACCACCGGGTCGTGATCGCTGGCCGCGTTCGCAGACCCGCTGCACACGTGGACGATATCCACCGCGGCGCCCGCAACCAGCGCCGGGCTCACGAGGATACGATCGTAGGCGTGGGCGTTGCCCTCGTAGACATACGAGTAGCGCTCTTCCTCGCTGAGCCGCCAGTGCAGGTCGAAGAGCGCGGTCGATGACGACAGCGGCGCCAGCGCACCGGAGAAGACGTCGTCGTTGAAATCGCCCGCCACGATCACGCGCGCGTCCGGATCCAGGCGCAGAATCGACTGCACGAAGTCGCGCACGATTTCCGCCTGCGCAAAGCGCTTGCCGGAGCGCGGATCGAAGGGCGGCTGCACGGAGCCGAATTCCGGCGTGGTGCCGCTGCGCGAGGAGAAATGGCACGCCACCAGGAACAGCGGCACCGCGCCCACACGGAACTCCGCGGCCAGCGGCTTGCGCGCCGCTTCCCACGCCGCGTTGGCCGGATCCACGCGCCCCGGGCTCAGCGTGAGCATCACGCTGTCGCCGGCCGGAACCGCCGACGTTCCCGTGTTCGCATCTGCTGCCCCGCGATCCACAAAGGAAATGCGCGTGGAATCGAACAATACTGCCACGCGGATGTTGCCGCCGGGAACACCACCGTCCGCGCCGTCGGCGGGTGCCACTTCGCGCGCGGCGTAGGTTGGACCCCCCGCGCGGCGTATGGCGGCGGCCAGCGTGTCGAGGGTGGCGGTGGCGCCTGCAGTGCCGTCGTCCACCGGTCCGCTCGAGTCCTGGATCTCCTGCATGACGAGGATGGCGGGCGCGCCGAGAGAGCGAACGACGATCTCCGCGAGGCGCGGCACGCGATCGGTGTCGGCGGGCGAGAGGTTGCGCACATTGAAGCTGGCGATGCTAAGCCGTTCGCGCCCGCCCGGGAGCGACACGGACGCCGGCGCGGGCGCGGCCGAAACCGCCGCCGGCGACGCCCCGGGCAACACTTCGTAGCAGCCAAAGCGATAGTCCACCACGCCCACCACGTCCGCCATGACGTCGCCGGTGTCGAACGCCGGCATGGGTGCGGGCAGGAGCGCGTCGTCGATCTGGACCCGCTCCGGGTTGGCGTCGCGCAGCGTGGCGGTGAGGGCGCCGCCAGCACTCATGCCGCTGAAGCCGTTGTCGACCGCCACCCACACCTCGCCAAACGCGTTGGTGGGACCCACCACGCGTGGCGCCACCAGCCGCACGCGCATGCCTTCCAGACTCTCCCAGAAGTCGATGCCGTCGTGCGACGGTTCGAAGATGGTGAGGGCGTCGTCGTCCATGATGTCCCCGGGTGGAATCCGGCCCGAACCGCCGATCACGACCGCAATGGGCAGCGGCCGCTGGCGCGCCAGGATGCGCACCGACGAGGGGTGGATCTCGGTGATGCTGAGATTCTCCGGGTCGCCGCCCGGGAGAAATTCCACCACGGTGCCGGCAACTTCGACCTCGTCACCCGATGAAACGCCCGGCGCGGTGCCGGTGTAGGTAAAGACGCCATCGGCGGTCGCGTTGTCGCCGTCGCCGGTTGGGTCCTGGAGGTAGAACCCGTTGTGGACGACGGTGGTCACGATACCGCGCGTGGTTACGTCTTCTCCGCGGAACGGTGAAACGTGCGCGCGACCCTGGATGTCTGCGATGGGCGTGGATGCTGCAAGCGCGAGTGCGCCGGTGGCGATGAAGGTGGTGAGCACGAGCGGAAGCCTCCCTGGGAGGAGGAATGTGTCGTCATCGCGGGAGGGAACCGGGAGGACGCAAAGCATAAGGCATGATCGCGGTGGAGGCAAGGCGCGCGCACGTGCTAGTGTCGCCGCACAAGGAGAAACCATGCCTGAGCGTCCGCCCGATATCCGCAGCCAGTTTGACCGCGCGTTCTTCGAGCGCTTCTACCAGCGGTCGTCCACGGCGGTGATATCCGCGGACGACGTCTACCGCCGTGCGCGCTTCGTGCTCGCCTACCTGGCGCACCTGCAACTGGAGGTTCACTCCGTGCTCGACGCGGGCTGCGGCACCGGGCTGTGGAAGAAGGCGCTGCGGCGGGTGGACCGCGACATCGCGTACACCGGCATCGATCCCAGCGAGTACCTGTGCCGCCGCTATGGCTGGACGCAGACGGCCATCGCCGACTTCGCGCCGCGGCGCACGTTCGACCTGGTGGTGTGCCAGGACGTGCTGCAGTACGTGGACGACACCGGCGTGCGCCGCAGCATCGCGGCCATGAAGCGCGCCTGCGCCGGCGCGCTCTACTTCGACGTGCCCACCACCGACGACATCGACGACGGCCTGCTGGACATGAAACTCACCGACCGCGCGATCCACGTGCGCGGCGCCGAGTGGTACCGCAGGCTGCTGCGCAAGAGCTTCGTCAACGCGGGCGGGGGCGTGTTCCTCAAGAAGAACGCCAGCGCGGTGATCCTGGCCCTGGAACGTCTGGGGTGACCCCGCAATGAAGACCGATCCTGTCTGCGGCATGACGGTCGCGGACGACGCCCCGCTCCAGTTCACCCACGATGGCATTGATTACCGCTTTTGCAGCGCGGGTTGCCGCGAGAAGTTCGCGCGCGATCCCGCGGCCTACCTGAACAAGACCGATACCGGCAAGCCCGCCCCGCAACCCCCCGTGCAAGCCGGCGCCGCGGCGGAGTGGACCTGTCCCATGCACCCCGAGGTGGTGCGTGGCGAGCCGGGATCGTGTCCCATCTGCGGCATGGCCCTCGAACCGCGCATGCCATCGGCCGGTGACACCGAAAACCCCGAGCTCCAGGACATGTCGCGGCGCTTCAAGGTGGCGGTGGCACTGGCGGTGCCGCTCCTGTTTGTCGCCATGGGCGACATGCTTCCGGGCCAGCCCGTTTCGAAGCTTCTCTCGCCGCGGCTTCGGGTATGGATCGAACTCCTGCTGGCGACGCCGGTGTGCGTGTGGGCGGCGTGGCCCTTCCACGAGCGCGCGTACCAGTCCCTGCGCACGCGCAATCTCAACATGTTCACGCTCATCGGCCTGGGGGTGAGCGTGGCCTGCCTGTTCAGTCTGGTCGCGGTCATCGCACCGGGTCTGTTTCCGGACGCGATGCGCCACCACGGCGGCGTGCCGGTGTATTTCGAAGCCGCGGCGGTGATCACGGCACTGGTCCTGATGGGCCAGGTGCTGGAGCTGCGTGCGCGCCACCAGACCGGAGAAGCCATCCGCCGGCTCCTGGGCATGGCGCCCACGACCGCGCGCCGTATTGGCGCCGGCGGTGCCGAGGAGGACATTCCCATCGAGCACGTGCACGTGGGCGACCGCCTGCGCGTGCGGCCGGGGGAGAAGGTGCCGGTGGACGGGCGCGTGGTGGACGGGGAGAGCAGCCTGGACGAGTCCATGGTGACGGGCGAGCCGCTGCCGGTGGAAAAGACACGCGGCGATTCGGTGGTGGGCGGCACCATCAATGGAACCGGCTCCCTGGTGATCGAGGCGGAAAAGGTGGGGAAGGACACGCTCCTCGCGCGCATCGTGGCCATGGTGGCGGATGCGCAGCGCAGCCGCGCGCCCATCCAGAAGCTGGCCGACAGGGTGTCGGGCTGGTTCGTGCCCATCGTGATTCTCATCGCGCTGGTGACGTTCGTGGCGTGGATGGCGGCGGGACCGGAGCCGCGCGTCGCGTTTGCAATCGTGAACGCCATCGCCGTGCTCATCATTGCCTGTCCGTGCGCACTGGGCCTCGCCACGCCGGTGTCGATCATGGTGGCCACGGGGCGGGGTGCGTCGAGTGGCGTATTGTTTCGCGACGCCGAGGCGGTGGAAACGCTGCGCAAGGTGGACACGCTCATCGTGGACAAGACGGGCACGCTCACGGAGGGAAAGCCCGCGTTGACGCGGGTGGAGATCGTGGACGGCGGTGACGAGAGGGAGATTCTGCAGCTGGTGACGGCTCTGGAACGCGCCAGCGAGCATCCGCTGGCAGCGGCCATCGTGCGGGGTGCGGAGGAACGGAACGCCGCGGCGGGGAGCGCGCGCGCGGAAAGCTTCCAGTCCGTGACGGGACGCGGCGTCTTCGGGCGTGTGGATGGCCGTGACGTGGCGGTGGGCAACGTGTCGCTGCTCAAGGGGCGCGGCATCGACAGCGGCGCGCTGGAGAAGCGTGCCGATGAACTGCGCGGAAACGGCGAGACGGTGATGCTCGTCGCCGTCGACGGGAAGCCCGCGGGGATGATCGGCGTGGCGGATCCCATCAAGGACACCACCAAGGAAGCCATCCGGAGTCTGCACGCCGACGGCGTGCGCATCGTCATGGTGACCGGCGACAACCGCACCACCGCCGATGCGGTGGCGCGCGAACTGGGCATCGACGACGTGGTGGCCGGGGTGCTGCCCCACCAGAAGGTGGAAGAAGTGACGCGCCTGCAGGAGCAGGGGCGCGTGGTGGCGATGGCGGGCGACGGCATCAACGACGCGCCGGCGCTGGCGCGCGCCGACGTGGGTATCGCCATGGGCACCGGAACCGACGTGGCCATGGAGAGCGCCGGCGTGACGCTGGTCAAGGGCGACCTGCGCGCCATCGCGCGTGCGCGCAACCTGAGCCGTGCCACCATGAGGAATATCCGCCAGAATCTGTTCTTTGCGTTCTTCTACAACGCGGCGGCGGTGCCCATCGCGGCGGGCGCGTTCTACCCCGCATTCGGGCTGCTGTTGAACCCGATGATCGCGGCGGCCGCGATGAGCTTCAGCTCGGTAAGCGTGATCGGGAACGCCCTGCGCCTGCGCAACCGGAAGATCTAGGCCCGCGCGGAACCGCGGTTGACCCCGGAGAACAGCCGGCGGTACAATTCAGGGGCAATTCCTTCATCCGGAGGTCACGCCATGAGAACAGCGCTGCTGTTACTGGCCGCCGCCGCGAGTCTTGGAATCGCCGACCATCCGAGTTTCGCGAAGAAGCCCACCCCGCCGACGCCCGTGGTGGCACCGGCACCCCTCAATCAACCCGGTTTTAGATCCCTCAGCGTTGATACCTTCGTGCTGGCCGAATACGACTTCGCCGGCCTCGATCCGCAGGGCTGGACCACGCACGACATCACCGCGCAGATCGACACCTTCTTCCACGTGGATAACTTCGCGGGTGTGCCGGGCTACGCACCGCTGTCCGGCACGAAGTCGCTGTGGTGCGGGACGAACACCAGCATCGGCGGGTGTCCCTACCTCACCTGTGCGCCTGGCTACGGCAACAGTTGGAAGCAAACCTTCGAGTCCATCGCATTTCCCGCCACCGGCGACGTGACGCTGTCCTTCCAGATCCGCCACGACTCAGAACCGGACTATGACTACACCTACGTGGAGTTCATGGACTACCTGAACGGCTGGGTGCGAGTGGCATCGTACGATGGCGCCGCGGGGCCGATGCTGGCCAGCTTCGCGATTCCGGCGTCCCAGCTCCCCGGCACCGTGAAGGTTCGCTTCCGGTTTGTATCGGATCCCTACTGGTCCGACGAAGACTGCCTGTTCAACACCTATGGCGCGGTGGTGATTGACAATATTTCGTTATCAGACGCGAATGGGCAGATCGACTTCCAGGACTTCGAGGCGGAAGCTGTGGGGGTGTTCACCACCGCGGACGGGGACTGGTCGGCGTTTGCGACACCCGGCTACGGCACGCTGGCCGCACTCTACCCGGGCACGAGCGTGTTGCAGGAGGATCCCAATCACTATGAGCTTGGCGCGGTGTGGGGCTTCTTTGCGGATCCCTCGGTGGTGAACTACAGCTGTGGGGGGCATCCCGAGCAGGGCGCGGTTCCGTACCAGAGATATGGCAGCCAGTATTTCAACAACGCGATCTGGTCGCCGCAGATTGAATGGCAGGAAGACCAGGACGGTGCGCCGATACCCTCGACGGTGTCAGGCGCATTGCTCGAGTTCGATGTATACCGGGATCTGGAGCTCGACGGCATGATCTTCTACAAGTGGCACGTGCGTTCCTTTGTGGATGGCTGCCCGGGCCCATGGAAGGACCGCGGTTATGTCTACTGGGGAGCTCAGAAGGATTGGTATCGGGCCGGCTTCGAAATCGGAGACCTCGTCTGGCCGGGCGCCACGAGCATTCAGGTGGCGCTGGAGGTCTGGGATGGGTGCAGTATCTGGTACTGCTTCGGTGAGGAGTGTCATTCCCACGCGCCGCTGTTCACCAACGTGCGCGTGGTGCGGGTGGACGAGTGGGCGACCGCGGTGGGTGATGTGCCGGGGCCGGCGCGCCTGGAGCAGAACATCCCAAATCCCTTCAACCCGTCCACCGAGATCCGCTACACCATCGCGCGGGCCGGGCCGGTGTGGCTGGTCATCTACGATGTGACCGGTGCGCGCGTGAGGGAGCTGGTGGCCGGGCGGCAGGAGCCGCGCGCCGACGGGTATCGCGTCACCTGGGATGGAACCGACGACCGCGGGCGGCGGGTGGCGAGCGGGGTTTACTATTACCGCCTGGTGGCGGGGGAGTTTACGCAGACGCGCAAAATGGTGCTGCTCAAATGACGTCGCGGATGATGTAGCCGCCGGAACGCTCGTCCGGCTCCATCACCAGCATCTTTTCCTTCTCCATGGTCTTCAGTAATTCGCTGAAGCTGCGGAAGCCGTAGTACGACTCGTTGAAGCCCGGCTTGCGGCGCTTGATGGCCTGCTTGACCATCGACCCCCACACCTCGTCGTCGTCGCCGCGTTCGTCCCACAGCATCTCGATGGTGTCGAGCACCAGGTCGAATGCCTCCTGGCGCTTCTCCTCAGCCACGGCCTCGCCCTTGGGGGCCCCGGCCGCCCTCGGCTTGGCCGGCGGGCGCTTGCGGCTCTTGCGCCGCTTCTCGTGCTCGCGCACCAGGTCGTCGTAGAAGATGAACTCGTCGCACGCGCCGGTGAAGAGGTCCGAGGTGGAGTTCTTGACCCCCACGCCGACTACCGTCTTGTCGTTCTCGCGCAGCTTGGTGACCAGCGAGGAGAAGTCCGAGTCGCCGCTCATGATGACGAAGGCGTTCACGTGCGGCTTGGTGTAACAGAGGTCCAGCGCGTCCACCACCATGCGGATGTCCGCGGAGTTCTTGCCCGACTGGCGCACGTGGGGAATCTCGATGAGCTCGAAGGCCGCCTCGTGCATGGCCTTCTTGAAGTCCTTGTAGCGGTCCCAGTCGCAGTAGGCCTTCTTGACCACGATGCTGCCCTTGAGCAGCAGGCGTTCCAGGACGCGGCCGATGTCGAATTCGTCGTAGCGCGACTCGCGCACGCCGATGGCGATGTTCTCAAAGTCGCAGAAGACCGCGATGCTGGCGGTCCGGTCTCTATTGTTCTTCTCGGGCATGGGTACCTCAGGTTGGGGTGATTGCCTGCAGAATAGCACAGTGGTTTCCGTGTATGCTATGGTCGAATCCCGGCCCGGAAGGCCGGCAGGAGGAGGTTGTCATGGGAAAACTGGTTGGTGTCGGCTTTGGTATCCTGGTGCTCTTCCTCGTGATCAGCGGGGTATCGAGCTACAACGCGCTGGTCAAGCAGAGCGAGGCCGTCGATCAGGCCTGGAGCCAGGTGGAGAACGTCTACCAGCGGCGCTCGGACCTGATCCCGAACCTGGTGGAGACGGTCAAGGGCGCCTCGAACTTCGAGCAGGAAACCCTGACCCAGGTGATCGAGGCGCGCGCGCGCGCCAGCCAGATCACGGTAACGCCGGAAATGTTGAGCGACCCGCAGGCGCTGCAGCGTTTTGACGCGGCCCAGGGAGCGCTGGGTTCGGCGCTCTCGCGGCTGCTCGTCACCGTGGAGCAGTACCCGGAACTCAAGGCCAACGCCAACTACCTCGCCCTGCAGGACGAGCTGGCCGGCACCGAGAACCGCATTGCGGTGGAACGGATGCGCTTCACCGAAACGGTGCGCAGCTACAATGTGGCCGTGAAGCGTTTCCCGACCCGGCTGTTCGCGGGGATGTTCGGGTTTACTCCCCGGGCGTATTTCGAGGCGCGCGAAGGCGCCGAGGAACCTCCGAAGGTGGATTTCAACTAAGCGGTGAAAAGGTTCTTCTGGTTTGTTCTCGCGGTAACGCTCGCGGGGTCCTCCCCGGGAGCGTTTTCCGCGCCCGCCGTGCATATGCGGCTTCCGGACGCGCCCGCCCGCTTTCTCTACGATGAGCCGGGTGTGCTCTCGCGCGAAGAGCGGGCCGTCATCGAGGACAGCCTCATGGCGATGGACCGGCGGGGGCTTGAGATCGGCGTGGCCGTGTTTCAGTCCATTCACGGCGAGGCTATCGAGAATGTCTCGCTTGCGCTGGCCGAAAAATGGCGTCCGGGCAGCGCCGAGGAAGACAACGGCGCGCTGCTGGTGATCGCCCTTGAAGAGCGCAAGGTGCGCATCGAAGTCGGCTACGGGCTCGAGGGCCGCATCACCGACGCGGCCGCCGGACGCATCATTCGCAACGCCATCGCGCCCGCCTTCCGCGAGGGGCGCTACGGGGACGGCATCCTGCGCGCGGTGACCAGCCTCGCGCTGCTGGCGGGTGGGGGGACGCTGGAGGAGCCGCCATCCAGCGGCATCCCGGTGGCGTTCGCACTGGTCATCCTGTTCCTGGTGCTCGGTACCATCGTGATGATCGCGGCCATGAGCCGGCACGCCACCGCGTCGCGCGATGGCTGGACCGGCGGCGGACTCCGCGGGGGCACATTCTGGGGTGGCGGTGGTTTTGGTGGTGGTGGCGGCGGTTTCGGCGGCGGCGGTGGCTCCTTCGGGGGTGGATCGTTCGGTGGCGGTGGCGCCTCGGGGAGCTGGTGACCATGCAGAACACCATTCGCGCACGCACCTATCGCACGGCCGCCACTTTCCTGGTGACGGCGGGCACCGTTCTCATGGCCCTGGCAGTCGGGCTCGCCCTGCGCGAGGCGCTGATTCCCGCCGCCGACACGTGGCCGGCCTGGACCGGCGGCACCATCGTCGTATTGAGCGGCATGGCGGTACTGCTGTGGTTATGCGGCGCACTCCTCTCCCGCCGCGCGCACCGCGAACGCCGCGATACCGTGCGCACGTTCCTGGACGAGGACGAGCGTGCCCGCGTACTGGCCGCCATCCGCGAATTCGAGCGCAAGACGTCGGGCGAGATCCGCGTGCACCTGCAGGCGCGTATCGACGGCGCGGCGCGGGATGTCGCCGCCACCGTGTTCGACCGCCTCGGCATGGCGCGCACGCGTGACCGCAACGGCGTGTTGTTCTTTGTGGGCGTGCGGGACCGCCGGTTCGCCGTGATCGGTGATGTGGGCATATACGATGTGGTGCCGCGGGATTTCTGGAGCACTGTAGTGGCGCGTGTGGAATTGCGCCTGATGGAAGGCCGCTATGCCGACGGCCTCGTCGAAGGCGTCCGCATGGCCGGCGCCGCGCTGGTCGAACACTTCCCGCCCCGCCCCGACGACGTCAACGAACTCCCTGACGATATCTCCGGCTAGGCCGGGGGCGCCGCGCTTCAGCGGGAACGCAACTGGCTCATGTGGTGTTTCGCGGTCTCCAGGAAGCGCGCGCGCGCCGCGGCGTGGTCCACAACGGGGCGCGGGTAGTCTTGCCCCATTGCGACGCCCGCGTCCGCCAGCACGGCATCCGGCGCCTCCCACACGCGGTGAATCCACCGCGCGGGAACGCGCTCCAGCTCGGGTACCCAGCGCTTCACGTACGTGCCATCCGGATCGAACTTCGTCCCCTGCAGAATCGGGTTGAAGACGCGAAAGTACGCCTGCGCATCGCAGCCGCACCCGGCCGACCACTGCCAGCCGAAGTTGTTCTGCGCCCAGTCGCCGTCGGTCAGATACTTCATATAGTGTTCTTCGCCCAGACGGTAGTCGACGAGCAGATGCTTGGTCAGAAAGCTCGCCGCGATCATGCGCGCGCGGTTGTGCACGAACCCTTCGCCGAGAAGCTGCCGCGCCGCCGCATCCACCACGGGATAGCCGGTGGTTCCGTTCACCCACGACCGCCAGTAAGCCGCGTCGAACACCCAGGGGAAACTGTCGAATTCGGGGCGAAAGGGTTTGTGCAGGAGTTCGGGCCGGTCCCACAGCGTCGAGTGCGCGAACTCGCGCCACAGGAGCTCATTCTTGAAGACGCGCGCGCCCTGTCCACCGCCCGCCGCGTCGGTGACCGCGTTCCAGACCGTTCTTACCGACAGCGTTCCGAACTTGAGATCCTGCGAGAGACGGCTGGTACCGTCGCGGTCCATGCGGTCGCGATCGCCGGCGTAGGTGGCCGCGGGTCCGTCGAGGAAGCGTCGCAGCCGTTGCACTGCAGCGCGTTCGCCGCCGGCCAGCCCGCGTGGATTGCGTGTGAGCCCCAGTTGCGCGAGTGACGGAAGCACGTCGTCGGGCGCCTGGATGTCCGCCGGCAGCGGTGGAAGCGAGCGCGGTGCGGGAATCTCTCTGGCGATGCTCGCCGTGGCGAGGAAAGCACGGGAAAAGGGGGTGAACACCGAGAAGGGCGTGCCGCCGCCTGTGCGCAGCGTGCCGGGCGGAAGCAGCGTTTCTCCCTCGTAGAGGTCGAAGGGCACGCGCAGCGCGCCCGCGATGCGCCGGTCGCGCTCGCGTCCGAACGGCTCCACCCAGCGGTGTGCCACCACCCGGTCCACGCGCCACGCGGTTGCCAGGCGCGGCACCGTTTCAACGCTGCGTCCGTGCACCACCACCAGCCGCGAGCCGAGTGCACGGAGGGTCCGTGAGAGTTCGTCCAGGGATTCGAGCAGAAACTGCATCCGGTTGGGCAGTTCAGCGGCGCGTTCCGGTTGAAAGAAGAACGGATCGAGCACGAACAGGGGGATGACGTCGCCGGCGCGGACGGCCTCCGCCAGCGGCGCGTGATCGTGTACGCGGAGATCCTTCCCCCGAAACCAGACGAGCGTGCGCATGGTCAGGTCAATGTACCAACGGCCGGACCCCGGGGCAAACCTGCCCGGGCAAACAAAACGGCCCGGGCACTGGCCCGGGCCGTTCAAAAAAGCGGGTGGTCCGCGGAACGAGACTTACCAGCGACCGCCGCCGCCGCCACGACCGCCGCGATCGCCACCGCCGCCACGACCGCCGCGATCGCCACCGCCGCGGTTGAAGCCGCCGCGATCTCCGCCGCCGCCGCGCGGGCCGCCGCCACCGGAGCGCTCGCGCTCCTGGGCCTCGTTGACCTTGATGGTGCGGCCATCGAGCTCCTGGCCGTCCATGCCCTGCATGGCATCCATCGCATCCTTGGGGTTGGCGAAGGAGACGAAACCGAACCCGCGGGAGCGGTCGGTGTCGCGATCCTTGATGACTTTTGCCTCCAGGACCTCGCCGAATTTCTCGAACGCGCGCCGGAGCCCCTCGTCGGTGGTGTTCCAGCTCAAGCTACCTACGAACAGTTTCTTAGACACGATACTTTCTCCTTTAACGGTTCCCGCGATGCGATAGGCTCCCAATCTGACCTAACACTATTCCGACGAGAATCTCCGCACCATCGGACACACTACAGTTGAGCATATCGCATACCGGAGGGGGGGTCCATTGGAGTTTTTTGCCGGGCAAACCCGTCCAGTGGGCGCACGCGGGCGTTTCTGTAGCGGGGTTGTTCCCGCTGTTTACCCTGAAGCTACCGGTAGCGGGGCTGGTAGGCGGTTGGATAGTTGCCGGTAAAGCAGGCGTGGCAAAAGTCGGCCGGTTTGCCGAACGCGGCGGCCACCGCGTCCAGCCCGTCCAGGGACAGGTAGTCCAGAGAGCTGGCGCCAATGGCCGCCCCGATCTCCTTCACCGACTGGTGCGCGGCGGCGAGTTCCTTCATTTCCGGAGTGTCGATGCCGTAATAGCAGCAACCGACGATGGGGGGCGACGCGATGCGCACGTGCACCTCCACCGTGGCCGGATCGATGCCGGCCGTCACCGCGGCATCGCGAATCATTTCGATGAGGATGCGCAGCGTCGTTGAGCGCACCAGCGAGTCATCCACCACCACGAAGCGGCGGTACTCCTGCATGAGAGACTGCATCACGGTGAACTTCAGACGCACCAGGTCTTCGCGGTTCGCCTGTCCCGCAATCTGGAATGTTCGCGGGATGTACGGATTTCGGACCAGCAATTCCCGCAGCGGAAGCCCGCTCTCGCTCGCGTAGCCCACCGCGGCGTAGCGGCCGGAGTCCGGCACCGGCACCACCACCGCGTCCTGCAGGGTGTGCTCGCGTGCGAGCTGTTGCCCGAGCATGTAGCGGAAGTGCCCCACCTGTTTGCGGTCGTCGAAAACACGGCTGTCCGGCCGCGCAAAGTAGATGGCCTCGAAGATGCACTGCTGGCGCGGTTGCTGCGTGGGGACCGCCTGGTAGTGGGTCTCGTTGCCATGGATGTCGAAGTGAATGACCTCCCCCGGGTAGACCTCGCGCTCCACGTGCGCGTCCTTCTCGTGGAACGCGCAGGACTCCGACGAGAACACCACCGCGTCGCGCCATCTGCCGTAGTAAAGCGGCCGGAAACCGTGGGGGTCGCGGTACAGATAGAGGTCGGTCAAGGTCATGAGGCACCCGGAATAAGCGCCGGGTGTCGACTCCATGAGCCTGCGGATGCCCGCCACCAGGTCGCCGCCTTCCTCGCGCGCCCCCAGCAGGATCTTCTTCAAGATGACTTCGCCGTCGTTGCCGGAAAGCATGACGGTCCCGCGCGACTCGAGGCTTTCGATCTCCTGCTGCAGCAGGGGGAGATCTCCGTTGGTGGCGTTGGAGTAGAAGCCGTCCAGAAGCGTCATCCAGTGCGGCTGTGCGGAGATGGCGTCGGTGCCGCCGGCGGTGGCGTAGCGCGTCTGTGCGATGGCAATGAGCGGGCGCGCGTCGCTGAACTCGTCGCGCCGTTCGCGTGTGAACACCTGCGACACCAGCCCGCGATCCTTGAAGTGGGAGAACTTGGTGCCGGTGCTATAGGTGCAGCCGAAGTTCTCCTGGCCACGGTGCTGCAGGTTGAAGCCCTGCAACCCGAAAAATTTGACCAGCGCCGGATCCCATTCCCGGGCGCAGTATCCCAGAATTCCACACATGTGATTGTTCGATGTTCGCGCCGCGTCACACCCGGGCGGGCGCGGGGGCGATCATCTTATGCCACCGAGTAGGCGTCCGCCACCCCCAACTGCACCTCGTTGACGATCCGGCCGATGCGGTGGATAAGGCGGACCTGCGAGCTGGTCGGGATGCGGATGTTGTCGGGAAGCTGGACTGCGGTGGTGGTGAGGGTGTCACGGAAGAACATGGCGGCCTGCAGGGCTTCGGTGAGGGGTAACCGGATCTCGCGCGAGGCGCGCCCGTAATGGCGGCCGAACTCGCGCGCCCGCCGGATCAGGTTCTCGTCCTCCTCCTCGGTGGTGAGGAATTCGAGGATCAGCCCCATCAGCTGCTGACCCATGTTGCGGTGCTTGTCCCGGCCCCGGTCGTCCTGGATCTTCATCCACCGGGACTGCTCCTGCTCGGCGATCTTGATACGGGCCTGCTTGAGGGCCTGCTCGGCCCAGATCCGCTCCACCGGACCCACCCGGCGCACCGAATGCCGGCGCGCGGCGATGTCGCGAACGTCGGACATGGCGAAGCGCCGGTGTCCCCCGGGGGTCAGGAAAACCGGGACCTGGCCGGAATCCGCCCACCGCCGCAGGGTCGTTGGATGCACCCTGAGGGCCTCCGCGGCCTCGGTCAGCGTGAGCCACTGGGTATCGGACGAGTTTGTCTCTTGACTGGGCATGATAGGTACTGTTTACTGTGGAAACTTAGGTAAAACTACACGGTCGTGAAACGGAACTCAAGGGTGGTTTTCAAAGCGTATCCGTTCACAACCGGTGGAATGCACCCTAACACAGGACGCTTGCCATGGAACGCGTTTTCTCTCTCCGCACCGCTGGCGTGCTCTGCGCAGTCCTCGTCGCCTTTGCCACCTCATGTGGCGGGGACGACGGCCCCGCTGCCGGCGACCCCGCGAACACGGGCAGTGTTTCCGGTACGGTAACCTTCATGGGCAACTGGCCCGCAACCGGCGACGTACAGGTGGCGGTTTATTCGTCGCTTCCTCCCGCCGGACCGCCCGACGGCTACACCAATCCGCTGGGCCCCAACATCAACACCTACAACTACACCATCGCGGGGCTGGACCCCGGTGTGTACGAGGGCGTCATCGTGAGCTGGCGCGATCCCGGCAATCCGCTCTCGTCGGTGGTCATCGGCCAGTACTCGGGTGGTGTGGCGGTTGTCGTGGTCAAGGGTGAGGACGCATCCGGCTTCGACATCGTGGCCGATCTCGACCAGGCGCCCTGATTCCCGTGAGATCTTCCGGCCGCAAACGTTCGCGCGCCCGCGCGGCGCTGGCTCTTGCTGCAGTCGTCGCGGCGTTTTGCTGCGCACTTGGCTGGCGTCCCGCCGCCGCGGAGGACACGCCCACGCCTGGCGCCATCGCCGGTCGCGTGACCGACGCTACCACCGGCGAACTCCTGAGTTACTGCAACGTGGTCATCGACTCGGTGGCACGCGGCACCATCACCGACACGCGCGGGCGATTCGTGCTCTACATGGTGCCTCCGGGGAAATACACGCTCATCATTTCGCGCATCGGCCACGCCACCTGGCGCTCCGACCCTGTTGTGGTGACACCCGGCGACACCGCGACGGTACGCGTCGAACTGGTGCCGGTGGTCCTGCAGGCCGATCCTATCGTTGTTACCGCGACACGCGTCGAGCAAACCGCGCGCATGGCCCCCGCGAGTGTTTCGGTGGTGACCGGCGACGAGATAGCGAACCAGATACCGGTCACGTTCGATCGCGCCATCGAGAATGTGGCCGGGCTCACCGCGTTCCGTTCCACCGGCGGGATCTCCACGCAGTCGATTTCGCTGCGCGGCAGCTCGGACGTGGCCGGTGGCGGCGTGGGAAACCGCGTGCTCCTGCTGGTCGACGGACGCCCCGCGCTGAACTCGGACACGGGGGGCGCCTTCTGGAGCCTGGTGCCGGTGCAGTTCGTGGAGCGGGTGGAGGTGGTGAAGGGCGCGTTTTCTAGTCTGTATGGTTCCACCGCCATGGGCGGCGTGGTCAATGTGATTACGCGCCGTCCGGACTACGCAGCCGCGGGCCGGGTACAGATGAAGCTCGGCTTCTTCGAGAAGGCGCCGTCCAACATCCGCTACACGGACGAAACGCAAATGCAGAGCGAGGTGATTGCCGATTACTCCGGCAAGAAGGACAAGATCAGCTACCTGGTGAGTGCCAGCCGCAAGGAGTCGGATGGGTACGCGCAGAACACGGGCTACACCTTCTACGATCTGTTCGGAAAGATCCTGTACGAGATCAGCCCGGAGCGCAAACTCGACTTCACCCTGGGTGGTGGCAATTCGGAGAACGCGTATCCGCACGCTTGGCTTTCTTCCGCACAGCCGCTGGAGGTGCGCGAAGCCTACCAGGACGACAGCCAGGAGAAGCGCTACTACAGCGCGGACCTGCACTACTGGGGGTTGAGCGGCGAGGACTCTCGCTATTCGATGCGCGCGTACTACTACCACCACGAGCAGGACTCCTATTTCAACCCCGACGACCCCGACCAGGAGATTCCCGGCAACGAGCCCTATGGCACGTCCACCTACATCGATGGCGACAAGATCGGCAACATTCTCCAGATGGACACGCGCCTGGGAGAGCGTAACCGGGTGGTGGTGGGGGCCGATCTGCAAGTCGACTACGTGCAGTCGGCGCCGGATTCGATCCTGTACGGTGACCGGCAGATCAACAACTACGCGCTCTTTGGCCAGGACGACATCACCCTGTTGAACACGCTGGCCGCCACCGTGGGCGTACGCTACGACTGGAATCACATCGTTGGCGGGCGCACGCTGGACCAGTTCAGTCCCAAGGTGGCGATGGTGTGGACGCCGGACCCGGAGGTCTCGGTGCGCGGGCTGTACGGCCAGGCGTTTCGTGCGCCCAGCATTGCCGAGTTGTACCTGCAGGAAGAGCTGGGCGGCGGCGTGGCCTTCGTCCCCAACCCCAGCCTTACCGCGGAACACCTGATCAATTCGTACGAGGCCGGTGTGCGCTGGGCGCCGGCGAAGATCTTCGACATCGATGTGGCCGCGTTTCGTTACGAGTACGAGGATCTTATCTACTGGGAGGAGATCTCGGACGAACTGGGAGTGCCCTACACCATCTACCAGGTGCGCAACCTCAACAGCGCGCTCATGCAAGGTGTGGAGACCACCCTGCGCTCGGCGTGGCGCAACCTCACCCTCACCGCCAACTTCACCTATCTCGACGCGCGCGACACCTCTCCGGATCGTACCGACGACCTGCTCGCGTACCGTCCCAAGTACACGGGGGGCGGAGGGGCGGATCTCGTGCTGGGCCGCTGGACGGTGCATGGTGACGGCCGCTACCGCAGCGACATCGAAGAGGTGTTTCTCTATCCGCGCCAGGCCCCGCGCGCCTACTGGGTGTTCAATGGCGCGCTGCAGTGCCGCCTCAACGGCGCGTGGCTGCTCACCGTGAAGGGGAACAATCTGCTGGATGCCCAGTATGAAGAGCTGGCGCGTTACCGCCTGCCGGGGCGCAACTGGCTCTTCGGCGCGCAGTTCTCGTTCTGATCGAAGGTGCAGTGACAATCCGCGCGTCGCTCGCAATTGCGTTGTCAGTGCTCCTCGCTGCCGTGCCCGTACTGGCCGGCCCGCCATCGAGTGCCCCCACCTGAAGCGGGTGACCCGGCGAGGGCGCGCCGCTCCGGGGGAGCGGCATTCAAACCACCTGGACCTTCTCGGCGCGTTTCGTGGACACGGGGCAGGAGCGCCCGCGCTGGCGCTTCACCGCCAACTACCGCGTGCATCCGCGGGTGCAGATCGGCGTGGAGTACAATCCGCTGGTGGACGAAGTAGATCCGCTGGCCACCGTGTTCCTGCTCACCGAGGACCATAGAAGGCCTGCGTTCTTCCTGGGCACCAGTTCGGACCGCATCGGTTCGCCGAAGGGCACGCAGTCGTACTACCTCACCGCTTCCAAGGTATTGCCGCGCGTACCGCTATCGGCATACGGGAGCCTCAATTACTCGGAGTGGGACGATGGCTTCAACGTTCCTTTCGGCGCCGAGTGGTTCATCTGGCGTGGATTCTCCGCGCGCTACATGTATGATGGAGAACGGTCCCATCTCATGGGGAACTGGTTTGGCGACAATTTTGGCATCAGTCTGATTGCGGTGTGGATGGACACCTTCGGCATCGCGGTCGCGGGAGGTTTCTAATGAAGATTGCCATCGTTGCGCTGCTCGTGGCGCTGATGCTCGCGCCGGTGGCGGCGGGCTCGGAGACGGGCGAGCTGTGCCCGGTGTGTGCACTCAGCGGTGAGACAGAGTCTCACGGCGTCGCGGCGACGCGCGAGTACGAGGGACAGATCTTCTCCTTCTGTGCGAAGCAGTGCGCGGAGGCATTCGACGAAGACCCGGCGGCGTACGTCTTCACACCGGGCCCCTCCCCGAAGATCACCCTGACCTCCACCACCGGCGCGGCGTTGACGCCCGGCGCTTCGGGGAAGGTGACGGTCATCGACTTCTGGGCCACCTTCTGCAAACCCTGCGTCAAATCGATGCCGGAGCTGGACGCGTTGTACCGCGACTTCAGCGCCCGCGGTGTTGCCGTCATTGGCATCTCCACTGATACCGGCAAGGACCGGAACAAGAAGGTCAAAAAGTTTCTCGAGCAGCACCCCGTCACCTATCCCATTGCCGTCGACCGGGAAGAGTCCCCGGCCTGGGAGGCATATCACGTTAAGGTGCTCTCCACGGTGTATCTCGTCGATCGGAACGGCACCATTACGCGGCGCTGGACTGGTGAAATTGACGTGAAGGACGTCCGGCGGGCCGTGGAGGCGTTGCTGAGCGATGGAGGCGCCGGTGGATCCCGCTGAGCCCGATCTGAAGCGCGCGCGCATCTACGACGACGTCGCGGGCGAGTACCATCGGGTCAGCCTGCCGCGGCTCTTCGCCGAGCCCGGGCGGATTCTGGCCGCGCGGGTGGCGCCGTCGCCAGGGGATCGCGTCCTCGACGTGGGCGCCGGTCCCGGTTCGGTTGCGCGCGCGTGCGCCGCGCGCGGAGCCGGCGTAACCCTTGCCGACGCCTCGATCGGCATGCTGCGCGAAGCGCGCCGTGACGGGCTCGGCGACTGCGTGGTCGCGATGTTGCCGTCGTTACCTTTTTCCTCCGGTACATTCGACGCGGCCACCTCCGCCTTCGTCATGACCCACGTCGATGATGCCGACGTCGCGGCGCTGGAGATGAAGCGCGTCCTGCGCCCCGGGGGGAAGGTCGGGTTGAGCGCATGGTACCCCGCGGACGACGATGCGGCGAGCGAGTGGTCGCGCATCGTGCGCACATTCATCGACGCGGCGCGCGTGGACTCGGCGGTGCGCGAGACGTTGCCGGGAGACGGCCGTTTTGCGCGCGCGGGTTCGTTGGCGGACCTGCTCGGCGCGGCCGGATTCGAAGCGATCACCAGCCGCGACCATCACGTCGAATGCGCGCTGAGCGCGGACGAATATGTCGTGACCCGCGAGGTTTCTGCCACCGGGCGCGCGCTGCGCATGCTGCTCTCCCCCGCCGCGTGGTCCCGCCTGCGCGCCGACGCGCTGCGAGCTCTCGCGGCCCGCTTTCCCGGTCCCATCACATTCTCCCGCCGTTTCCACACCGCGGTGGGAACGCGCCCCGCGTAGACCCGCCGCCGCCCCCCCAGGATCCGCATACCCGCTATCCCCATGGCTGGCACGGGGTTTGCGGGTCCGGCCAGAGGCACACCCGACATTCGCAGGCCCGTGGCCGAATCCTTTTGTGAATCAGCCACTTACGGAGGTTTTCCATGTCCCGGACCAGCCTGGACGGAGCCCAAATCTGCCAGAAACTGGACGAACTGATCGCGTCCGGGGTGGGTTTCGACTCCATCCTCTCGAGCACAGTGGATCTGCTCCACAACGCCAACCCCCGCTTCCACTGGACCGGGATCTACGAGCTGTTCCCGGACAACACGCTGCGCCTGGGGCCCTTCATCGGCTCGCCCACCGATCATGTGTTCATCTCGGTGGGACAGGGCGTGTGCGGCAGCGCGGTGGCGGAGGGACGCGACAAGAACGTGCCCGACGTCAGCAAGGAGCCCAACTACCTGGCCTGCTCCAGCGCCACGCGCTCCGAACTGGTGGTGCTGATCCGCAAGGGCGACAGGATCTTCGCGCAGATCGACATCGACAGCCACGATCTCGACGCGTTCGACGTTTCCACCGAATCGGAAGTCCGCGCGGTCGCGGACTGGCTGGCCGATCACTACCAGGCGCAGCGCGGTTCCTGACCGCTTCGGGAGCCCCCTTGACCAAGAAGACCGCAACCGCCCGCCCCCGCAAGCCCAGCGCAGCCGCTGCGCTCAAGCGTCGCGTCGAGGAACTCGAGCGCTGGTTCCAGACCCAGGACCGGCAGATCCGCTTCCTCGAACGGGAACGGCAGAAGCTCTCCGCGCTGGTCAACCACACCGACGCCGGCTTCATCGTGTTCGACGCCGGACTGTGCGTGAGCTGGCTCAACAACGTGTGCCGGACATGGTTCGGAGGACTGCAGAGCGTGCAACCGGGGCACCGCGCCTCGTGCAACGAACTGCTGTGTGGGTCGCGCACCGTATGCGCGGAGTGTCCCACTGCGCGCTCACTCGCCACCGCCACCGTTTCGCACCGCGAAATCCGCCTCGACGTGGACGGGGTGGCGCGCCACATCTACGCCACCGCGCTGCCCATCAAGTCTCCCGACAACCGCGTGGACGAGACCATCCTCATGCTGCAGGACATCACAGATCTCGAAGTGCTGCGCCGTTCGCAGGAGGCGCTGGTGCGCGCCAAGGAGAGCGCGGAGTCGGCCAACCGCGCCAAGAGCGAGTTTCTTGCCAACATGAGCCACGAGGTGCGCACCCCGATGACCGGCGTGCTGGGCATGACCGGGTTGTTGCTCGACATGGACCTCTCCGAGGAACAGCGCGAGTACGTGCGAATCATCCAGTCTTCGGGGGAGGCGCTGCTCGCCATCATCAACGACATTCTGGACTTCTCGCGCATCGAAGCCGGGCGGCTCACCATCGATCCGCTGGCCTTCGACCTGAGCGCCGCTATTGACGAAGTCGTCGCGCTCGTCCGGGAGAAGACCGACGCGATGGGAATCGAGATGATCGTGCGCTACGCGCCCGACGTGCCACGACGGCTCATCGGAGACGCGGGACGCATCCGCCAGGTACTCATGAATCTGGTGGGCAACGCCATCAAGTTCACCCACGAGGGACACGTGTTCATCAATGTGGACCGGCTGGGCGGCGACGACAAGGGCGTGCGGCTGTGCATTTCGGTGGAGGACACCGGCATCGGTATCGAAGAGGAAAAGATAGGATCGGTATTCGAGAAGTTCACCCAGGCGGACGGTTCCATCACCCGGCGCTACGGCGGAACCGGCCTGGGTCTGGCGATATCGCGGCAGCTGGTGGAACTGATGGGTGGCGAGATTGCGGTGGAAAGCGTGGTGGGCGTGGGATCCACTTTCTCGTTTACGCTCAGCCTTCCCCTCGACCTCGAGTCGCCGGTGGATGCTCCGCTCAGCGGAGGCCTGGAGGGTGTGCGCGTGCTCCTGCTGCACCGCCACGACAAGGTGCGCGCGGTGCTCACCGAACAGATCAACGTGTGCGGCGCGCGCGCGGTGGGGCTGGACACGGGTGCCGCGGCGGTCTCCGAACTCCACGCAGCGGTGCAGGACGGCGATCCCTACGGCATCGCGGTGGTGGCCTACGACGTCCCCGACATGACCGTGGAGGCGCTCGCCACCATTGTGAAGAGTGACGCGTCGCTGCGCGGGATCGTGCTGGTGATGTTGACCACGCTGGGCGAGCAGGGCGAGGCGGAGCGGCTGCGCGCGGTGGGCTTCGACGCCTACCTCACGCGTCCGTCGCGCCCGTCGCAGCTCGCCGACGTGCTCTCCGCGGTGTGGAGTGTCAAACAGCGGGGCGTGCGCGAAGTGTTCGTCACGCGCCACACGATTTCAGAATCCATCGCGCACGAAGCGGCGTCGGTGCAGGCACCCACGCGCGGACACGTGCTGGTCGCCGAGGACAACATGGTGAACCAGCGCGCGGCTGCGCGCATGCTGGAGGTGCTGGGTTGCACGGTGGACGTGGTCAACAACGGGCGGGAAGCGCTGGATAAGCTCAAGGCGGTCGACTATGACCTCGTGCTCATGGACTGCCAGATGCCGGAGATGGACGGCTACGAGGCCACGCGCGAGATCCGCCGGCGCGAATCGGGTTCCGGCGGGCATACCACTGTGGTTGCCATGACCGCCCACGCGCTGGCCGGCGACCGTGAGAAGTGCTTCGAAGCCGGCATGGATGACTTCGTGGCCAAGCCGATCCGCAAGGAACTCGTGGCCGAAGTCATTGACCGCCACTTGCCACTCGCCGCCACACCGGTCGAGACGACCGACTAGTCCCGCGCCCGCCGGCCTATCGCGCCAGCGCCGCGCCGTTCTGCTTGTAGACCACGCCGTCCTTCATGACGAAGCGAATGTCGCGCAACAGGGAGATGTTGGCCAGCGGGTCGCCGTCCACCGCCACCAGGTCCGCAACCTTCCCCTTTTCCACGCTGCCCAGGTCCTTCTCCGCGCGCAGGAGTTTCGCGCCGGACATGGTGGCGGACTGGATGGCCTTCATGGCGGGCATGCCGCCCGCCACCATCAGCTCGAACTCGTGCGCGTTCTGCCCGTGCGGTGAAACACCGCTGTCAGTTCCGAACGCAATGGGCACGCCGGCCTGATAGGCGCGCGCAAAGGTGTCCTGCACCTGCGGCCCGATGCGGCGCGCCTTGGGGCGCACGATGGGGGGGAGGAAGTCCTCCAGCTCGGCCATCTCGGCCACGGTCACACCCGCGAGCAGTGTGGGAACGTACCAGGTACCCTTCTTCTTCATGAGCGCCATGATCTCGTCGGTCATGTAGGTTCCGTGTTCGACGGACGAAACGCCGGCGCGCACCGCGCGCAGCATGCCCGCGTCGCCGTGCGCGTGCGCCGCCACCGGGAACCCGTAGTCGTTCGCGGACGCGATGAGGGCGTCGAGTTCCGCGTCGGTGAACTGGGGGTTGTCGCCGCTTCTGGCCATGCTCAGCACGCCGCCGGTGGCGGTGATCTTGATCATGTCGGCGCCGTCCTTGTAGCGCTCGCGCACCGCCTTGCGTGCCTGGTCGGGCGAGTCGATGACACCCTCGCGCGGACCGGGGTCGCCCTGCAGCGCCTCGCACCAGCCGGCGGTGGGGTCGGCGTGGCCGCCGGTGGTGGCGATGGCCTTGCCCGCGGTGTAGATGCGCGGACCCACCGCCTTGCCGGCGCGGATGGCGTTGCGCAGCGACACCGTCGACATGCCGTCGTCGCCCACGTTGCGTACCGTCGTGAATCCCGCGAGAAGCGTGATGCGCCCGTAGTACGCCGCCTTGAGCACGTTGTCAGTAGGATTGAGGACCACTTCGTCAAGATATGACGTGCGCGACAACTCGCCGGTGAGGTGCACGTGCATGTCCATGAGACCCGGCAGCACGGTCTGTGCGGAGAGGTCGATCAACTCGTCTCCGGACCCGGCGGGAATGAAGCCGGATGCGACGTCGGTGATGCGCCCCTCCTCGATGACAATGGTGACATGGGAGCGCGGCGTGTTGGAGACGCCGTCGATCAGCGTGCCGGCGTGCACCAGGGTGCGGGCCTGCGCGGCGCCGGCGGCGAACAGGACGAGCAGGCTGACAAGAGCAAAGCGCATGCGGGGTTCCTCCGGGTGTCGAGACGAGCGACGGGAATTGGCGCGGAGTATAGGTGCCGCCCCCGCCGGGCGCAAGCCGCTCCGTGCTATAGTAAAAACATGCTGGGCTTCCTGAAACGACGACGGCGCGCGAGGCTCGCCGCACTCCCGTTCCCGGAGGATTGGGCACGCATCCTCGCCGCCAACGCGCCCGCCTACCGCCGGCTGCCCGGAGATTTGCGCAACCAGTTGCACGGCCACGTGCACATCTTTCTGGCCGAGAAGACTTTCGAAGGGTGCAACGGCCTCGAGATCACCGATGAGATCCGCGTGACCATCGCCGGGCAGGCGTGCCTGCTTATCCTCAACCGGGAGACCGACTGCTTCCCGGATCTCATCACCATCCTGGTGTACCCTTCGATGTTCTACGCAGACATGGTGGAGCCGGACGAGCACCAGCAGATCGTGAGCGAGTACACCGAGGACCGCTCGGGGGAGTCGTGGGACGTGGGCGTGGTCATCCTCTCGTGGGAGGACATCGTGGACTACACGTCCACCGGCAGAGCGGGCTACAACCTGGTGCTGCACGAGTTCGCCCACCAGCTGGATCTGGAGAACGGCGCCATGGACGGCATGCCGCGCCTGCCCGACCGCGCGCGCCGCGATACGTGGCGAAGCGTGTTCTCCGAGGCATACGCGCGTTTCGAGCGTGCCACCATGTCGAACCGGCGCACGCTGGTGGACGCGTACGGCGCGGGTGACGCTGCCGAGTTCTTCGCCGTGGTGACCGAGAGCTTCTTTGAGCGCCCGCTCGCGCTGCGCCGCGAGTATACGGCGCTGTACGACGAACTCAGTGCGTTCTACCGGGTGGATCCGGCGTCGTGGCCGCTCTCCGGTGGCGAGACGGGAACCGTCTTCCATCGGCCCCGCGCGCGCCGGCGGCGGCGTGGCGGCTGAAAGTCGCGGTTGACCGGCCCCCGGCACCCCGATACCATCCACGCTCAAGTTCTTTTCCTGCACGCCCGTGCGCGTGCGTTCGTGTTCTCGAACCGTGGTGGGGACTATGGCGAAAGAAAATGCAAAGAAGAAGATGCCGGTGGCGAAGGAGGAGTGGGCGTCCAAGCTGGGCGTCATCCTGGCCGTCTCCGGGTCCGCGGTAGGTCTGGGGAACTTCCTGCGCTTCCCGGGGCAGGCGGTTTCCAACGGCGGCGGCGCCTTCATGATTCCGTACTTCTGCGCGCTGCTCCTGCTGGGTATCCCCATCGGCTGGGCGGAGTGGACCATGGGCCGCTACGGCGGCCGCAAGGGGTTGCACTCGTCGCCGTCCATTCTGGGTGCGTTCGGGAAGGGGTCGGTGGCGCGCTACCTGGGCGTTATCGGCATTCTCATCCCGCTGGCGGTGTCGTTCTACTACACGTATATCGAGGCGTGGTGCCTCGGGTACTTCTTCCACTATCTCAAGGGCGGCATCGGCATCGACGCTGCGGCACCGGTGACCGAGCAGACCGCACGCGCGGTCGAGTTCTACACCGTCTTCACGGGGCGTGAACATAACGGTGTCATCGCCGGCGGGTCCATCGGGACCTTCGTGTTCTGGGCAGTGACGTTTGCCATCAACATCTGGCTGGTGTTCCGCGGCATCACCCGCGGCATCGAGAAGTTCGTGAACCTCGCCATGCCCACCATGGCGGTGCTGGCCATCATCGTGCTGATACGCGTGCTCACCCTGGGCACGCCCGACGCGGCCAACCCGGAGCAGAGCGTGGTGAACGGACTCGGCTACCTGTGGAACCCCAATCTATCCGCCCTCACCAACCCGCAGACGTGGCTGGCGGCGGCGGGTCAGATTTTCTTCAGCCTCTCGGTGGGTTTCGGCGTCATCATCAACTACGCGTCGTACATGAAGAAAAAGAGCGACGTGGTGCTCTCCGGACTCACCGCCTCGGCCACCAACGAGCTGTTCGAGGTGGGCTTCGGCGGTCTCATTACCATTACCGCCGCGTTCATCTTTCTGGGCACGTCCAACATGATCGGCGCCGTGCAGGGCGGTACGTTCGGGCTGGGGTTCACCACGCTGCCGGTGGTGTTCTCGCACATGGGCGGCGCCGGCAACACCATCGGTGCTATCTGGTTTTTCATGCTGTTCCTGGCCGCCATCACCAGCTCCATTTCCATGTACCAGCCGACGCTGGCATTTCTCATGGAAGCGCTGGGCTGGACGCGCAAGAAGGCCACCATGCTGCTGGTGTGCTTCTGCCTGGTGGGTTCGTTCCTGGTGATGTACTTCAGCGCGGGCGGGATCTTCTGGTCCACCATCGACGACTGGGTGGGCACGTTCCTCATCTTCATCCTAGCCATGGTGCAGATCATCGTCTTCAGTTGGGTGTTCGGTGTGGACAAGGGACTCGCCGAGGCGCACCACGGCGCGCACTTCAAGATTCCGCGCTTCTACCGCTTCATCATGAAGTACGTGACACCCACCTACCTGCTGGTCGTGTTCGGCGCGTTCTGCTGGCAGAACCTGCCCGCGTGGATGGGCTCGGTTGCCGAAGAGCCGCTGCGCCAGGGGGCGATGGCGCTCATCGCGGGGGTGACGGTGGCGCTGGTGATCGTAACGCGCATCGGCGAGAAGCGCTGGCGTGCGGCGGGTCTGGACATCGACGGCCGCGAGCCGCCGAAGGACTGAGAGGGGAATCATGACGACGCTTGGATGGAGTGCAATGATAGGATCGTTGGTCTTCGTGTGGGGTCTGGCGGGCTGGTGCTATTACAAGATCCTCACCGTGGACCACCACAAGCACGACTGACGCATTCCGGGTGCGCAGACAAACAGGACGGGCGCGGAGCAATTGCTTCGCGCCCGTCTTGTTTTGCGTTGTGCCCACGGCCTCTTGCCAAAATAGAGACTTTTGGCTGTGATTCTCCGGAGTATGGTTTGTCCAACAGGTGAACCGGGGAGCCTGACCCGGGGTCCCCGGCCTCACGCGTAGATTCTTCGATTTACTCTTATCGATGCGCCTGCATCCGACAGGTGATTGGAGGAACGTATGAAGCTCCTCACCAGTCTCTTCATTGCCGCGTTATTGCCAGTGGTTCTGCCGCCGAATGTCATTGCTCAGGTTCCGGAGCCACCCCCGGCCGTCTTCGGTTCCGGGGGCGGCAACGCCCTCGGTGGATCGCACTACCTGCAGGATACGGTGGGCCAGTCGGCCGTGGGAGCGATGACCGCACCGGGCGGCGTCCACCGGGCCGGCTTCTGGTATGCCCCTGATCTGCTGCGGATCGGGCCCACCTCGGCGGTTCTGATTGCGTCGTTCGCGGCCACCCTGACGGCCCGGGGCGTTGAAATCAACTGGCAGATCACCAGTGCCGACGGCCTCCGGGGTTTCAATGTCTACCGGTCTCCGGAATCAGAGACCGGTTACAAGCCGCTGAACGACCAGGCACTTCTCCCACCCGGGACCACGTCCTTCCTCGACGAAGGGGCTCGTCCCGGGAGGAAGTACTGGTATCGGCTGGGCGCGGTCGACCGGGATGGAGAATTCTTCTCACCGGCGCAGGCCGTGTTGATGCCGCGCCGCGAGGTGACGCTCGAACAGAACCACCCCAATCCGTTCAATCCGACCACCCGCATCGACTACTACCTCCCCGCAGATGAACACGTCGTTCTCTCCGTGTATGGCGTTCGCGGTGACCGCATTGTCACGCTCGTCGACGAGCCGGCGCGTTACGGCCCGCACACCGTGACGTGGAATGGCCGGGATGCGCGGGGTGAGGCCGTGAGCAGCGGCGTGTACTTCTACCGCCTGCAAGCGGGGAAGAAGGTAATCACCAGGAAAATGGTCGTAATGAAGTAGCGGAAGCCCCCCTTCCGATTGGAGGAAGACCATGAAAAGGTTCACAATTATCACGATCGCGCTGATGGTCCTGACGGCGGCGGCCGCTCATGGGCAGGTGCCGGAGACGATCAGCTACCAGGGTGTGCTCACGGATGGCGCGGGCACGCCCGTACTCGACGGCAGCTACGACATCACCTTCAACATCTATACAGTTGCGAGCGGCGGGACCGCGGTTTGGACGGAGACGCAGTCGGTCGGCGTGGCCGGCGGCATCTTCTCGGCCATTCTCGGCGCGGTGAACCCGCTCACCATACCGTTCGACACCGCTTGCTGGTTGGGTGTTGCCGTGGACGGCGGCGCGGAATTTACGCCTCGCCGGGAACTCACGGCCTCGGCGTACAGCTTGAACGCGCGCGGTGTGGAGGACAGCGTCATCACGGCGAACAAGATTTCCGCCGGCACGGTGGTGCGCAGTCTTAACGCGCTCACCGACGACGTGACGCTGGCGGCGGGCGCGAACGTAACGATCACTACTGCCAATGACAGCATCGTCGTTTCTGCGGCGGGGGGCCCGGTGACGCCGGGCTGGAACCTGACGGGCAATGCGGGGACGACGCCTGGTACGCACTTCATGGGCACCACGGACGCCACCAATCTCGAGACCAGGGTAAACGGCGAGCGGGCTTATCTGATTGAGCCCCGCGGCCTCACTCCGAACCTCATTGGCGGTTATCGCGTGAATCGCGTCATCGGTGGTGCGGTGGGCGCGACTATCGCGGGAGGTGGGGGGGACGGTGTCAGCTTCAACCAGATCACCGACGACTGGTGCTTCATCGGTGGTGGCTCGAACAACGCGGCGGGGGACAACGCCGGAACCGCCGACGACAAGCACTACGCCGTTGTGGGAGGCGGTTTCCAGAACAAGGCGTCGGGGGCGTACTCAATCGTCGTGGGCGGGCTGTCCAACCAGTCCCCCGGGGACTACAGCTTCATCGGTGGCGGGAACCTGAATCAAGCCATGCAGACCCTGGCCACGATTGGTGGCGGTTATGACAATAGCGCCGGTTCACGAGCAACGGTTGGCGGCGGCTGGGCAAACAGCGCGAACGCGAACATGGCGACCATCGGCGGTGGGAGTGGCAACACCGCGAGTGGCGTATACGCCACCATCGCGGGCGGGGGTGGGAACAGAGCGAGCCAGGATGCCGATGCAGTCGTTGGTGGGGAGAACAACCTTGCCAGCGGAGGAGCCTCGTTCGTGGGGGGTGGGGTAGCCGACACGGCAAGCGGCCTCTGGTCCGTCGTCGTGGGTGGTCAGGAGAATCGGGCCTCACACTCCTACTCGACGGTGATCGGGGGAGCACAGAACACGGCCTCGGGCATCGTGTCGACCGTTCTCGGTGGGGGGCAGAACCATGCGGGTGGCGCCTACAGCGTGGCCGCGGGGCGCCGCGCCATGATTGCGGACAACCACGGCGGCACCTTCCTGTTCGCCGATGCCAACCTCTTTGACTTCAACTCGGCCACCCACGATGAGTTCGCGGTGCGCGCCACCGGCGGCGTTCGCTTCGTTTCCGCCATTGATGGCGGGGGGAATCCCACCGCGGGTGTCGTGCTGCCTGCGGGCGGTGGCGCGTGGAGTCCACTGAGCGACCGCAACGCCAAGGAGAACTTCGTGCTCGTCGACGGTGTCGCGGTGCTCGAGCGCCTGGACGCGATGGAGATCTCGACGTGGAACTACAAGGCGCAGGACGAGGGCATCCGGCACATCGGCCCCATGGCGCAGGACTTCCGCGCGGCGTTCGCTGTGGGCGAAGACGAAAAGCGCATCAGCACGGTGGACGCGGACGGTGTCGCGCTGGCCGCCATCCAGGGGCTCAAGCGTCTCGCCGACGAAAAGGATGCGCGCATCGCGGCACTGGAGCGCCGCATCGTGGAACTGGAAAGAACGATGACGTTGCTCGTGAACGAGCGCGGCGGCGTGGCCGTCGCCAGCGATGGGGAGGCATCCGCCAGGTAAGAAATCGTTGGATCAAAAGCCCGGTATGAAGAGAGACGCGCTCGCGCTGCTACTTCCCGGATGTGAGCAGCGCGGGCCAGTTCAACACCACGGTCAGCCCGGTGCCGATGGATTGATTCTCACCGGTGAGGATGACGATGCGGCTTTCGTCCCGGGACACGTCGAAGCTGTCCACCCAGCGGTCCGAGTACACGCGGGACTCGGTTCCGATCTCGAGGGAGCTCTCGTTCAGCTTGACGGGGATCTTCCACAGGCGCCGCTCACGCACGAAGTAGAGGTGTTCGCCCGCCCAGCGCGGTGTGTTGGCGCCGTTGAGGGTGATCTGCCAGCGCCGACCGGCGCGCCCGAAGGGAATGGCGAAGATGTTCTCGCGCCCGCCTTCCGTCGACTCGTACGCCATCCAGCGCGCGTCGGGCGAGAAGGCGATGCGGTAGAGCCCCGCCCCGCCGCCCAGCGACGGCGGCATCGTGACGCCCTGCAACGGATCCGGCGCGCCATCCATCAGCGGTATCGCGCGCAGCTTCCCCTGGGCTGTCCGGCTTCCGAGTTCATGGCACATGAGATAGCGCCCGTCCGGCGTCCAGCCCGCGTTGAACAGGTCGGTTCCGCTGTCGAGCAGGCGTGTCTCGTTGGCGCTGCCGTCGATGGGTTTCAGGTAGGGCCCGAAGGTCGCCCCGCGCTGTGCGGTGAATGCGATCCGTCTGCCATCCGGCGACCACAGCCCGCCGTTGTCGTGGCCCGGGTCGAAGGTCATGCGCGTCCTGGCCCCGCGCGCCAGATCGATCAACCACAGGTCGCCGGTTCCGCCGACCGAGTTGAAGATCCCCGTGAGAACCGTGGCGCCGTCGGGGGACAGTTGCACCGGAATGTCGAACTCCGCGCCCTCGCCGATCTCGCCCTGGGCCCGTCCCGCGCCATCCAGCAGCAGCAGGTGCCGCGTGCTGGCGTTGCTGCCGTGTCCGTACACCATGACGCCGCTGGGGGACACGTCGAAGACGCCGTGCGCCGCGCCGGAGAGCAGTTGCACGTCGTCCGCGAGCTTCACCGGATCGCCCGTGATCGTGAGGCTCTTGACGTCGAACGACTGGGCGATGAGCGCGCCTTCACGCACGAAGAAGATGTATCCGTTCGCGTACATGGCGTCGGTTTCGGTGGCGAACAGGTCTTTCGACTCCTTGCCGTCGATGGAAGCCACGCGCAGTTCGTGGCCCCCCTGGTCGTTGGCGGAGAAGTGGCGCACCACGTAGAGAAAGTGCTCTTCGTCGGGCAGAAAGCGCGGGAAGCGGTGGGACGATTCGCTGCGGGTCGAATCCAACTGGGTAATCGCCACCGACTCCCCGCCGGCGGCGGACACGCGATGGATGGGCGAGGTGTAGCTGGGCGCAAACAGGATGGTGCCGTCGCTGCGCCAGGTTCCTCCCTTGCCCACCTCGGCGGTGCAGAGAACCACGGGCACGCCGCCGGTGACGTCCACGCGCTTGAGCTTGCCGCCCGCAAAGAAGCCGATCTGCCGGCTGTCGGGCGACCAGAATGGATACCCGGCGTCGTCGGTGCCGGTGAAGGTTCGGATCTCGTCGCGGGCCAGGTCACGCACCCCGAGCAGGACTCCCGACGGCGCGGAAACCGCGAAGGCCACCATGCGACCGTCCGGAGAGATGGCGGGCGGTCCCGGGTGCGAGCCGTACACACTCAGCGGCGCGTCCTGCGGCACATTGATGGCCGCGGTGATCGCACGCGACGCGCCTCCGCCCTCCGAGCGCAGCGCCGTCAGCAACCAGCCGGCGGCGCACAACACGAGCAGGACCGCGAGCATCCACGTGAGACGCGTGCGTCGTCCGGCTGGTGTGGCGGTCGCAACCGAAGCGTCTTCGGTTGTTTCGCCGCGGATGACCGCGTCGATGAGGATGCGTGCCTCGCCGATGTCGCGCAGACGCTGTTTCGGGTCCTTGTTCAGACAGCGGCGCAGGAGCTTGACGATGGCGGACGGTGTGTCGGTGGGGAGCGCGCCCCATTCCGGCTCCGCCCGCAGAACCGCGGCCAGCGTGTCGCTCACCGTTTCGCCGCTGAAGGTCTGACGGCCGGTGAGCATCTCGAAGAGCACGCAGCCGAAGGCAAAGATGTCCGTGCGCCGGTCCACCCGCTTGCCGCGCGCCTGTTCCGGACTCATGTAGGCCGCGGTCCCCAGGATCACCCCGGCCACGGTGGGTGAGTTGCCGAGCACGGTGGGGGATTGGGAAAGCCCGGAGTTGGATGCGTCGCCCTCCACCGCCTTGGCGAGGCCGAAGTCCAGCACCTTCACGTTGCCGTCGGGCGTGAGGACGATGTTGGCGGGCTTGAGGTCGCGGTGGACGACGCCCTGCTCATGGGCGGCATCCAGCGCGTCGGCGATCTGGCGTGCAACCTGCAGTGCTTCTTCCAGCGGCATCGGCCCATTCGCCAGGCGCACGGACAGATCCTCGCCCTCCACCAGTTCCATCACCAGCACGCGATGGTTGCCGTCCTGTTCGATGCCATGAATGGTGGCGATGTTGGCATGGTTGAGCGAGGCGAGCAGGCGCGCCTCCCGCTCGAAGCGCATGAGGCGGTCCGGATCCCCGGCGAACACGTCGGGCAGCACCTTGAGCGCGACGTCGCGCTCCAGGCGCGAGTCACGCGCCCGGTACACCTCGCCCATGCCGCCCGCACCGATGCGGCCGGTGACCTTGTAATGGCTGATGGAACGTCCAATCATCGTGGATACAAAGGGAGTCGCGGGAGTATATCAGTATCTGATATGGTTGCTACGACTTTCTTGAATTCCGGAGGCACATGGTAAACGTAGAAATCGTTTGGGAAGGCGAGAACCACCGCTTTTCGCTGGAGGACGGCGACCACAGCGTGGGGCGTTCCAGCGAGAACGCCGTGCAGCTGCCCATGGCGCGCGTGAGCAAGAAGCACGCGGAAATTCGCATCCAGGGCCAGGACATTTCCGTGCGCGATCTCGGCAGCCGCAACGGAACCGAGATCAACGGCAAGCCCATCGGAGACGCGTGGGTGGAGGTCCAACCCGGGGCGCTGGTGAGTTTTGCGGGCGCGCTCATGCGGCGCGCCACCCCCGCGACAACGGCGTCCCACCGCCTGCTCGGTGACCACCAGGTGGCCACCAGCCTGCGCTACAACATCAGCCAGGGATACTCGGAAGCGGCCCAGCACCGCCTCATGGACCGAAGCCAGCAGCTGTTCGAACTGCTGGCCTCGAGTGACGATGTGATGGCCATCGAAACGGCGGCCTGCCGCCTTGTGGCCGAGAGCGTGCCGGCCGAACGCGTGGTGATGCTGGCCGACTCCGGCGAGGCCACCAGCGTGGAAGCACGCGCGCGCTGGACCAAGAGCGGCGACCCGGATGCGCCGCTGCAACTCAGCTCCACCATCGTGGGCAGCGTGCTCACGGAGCGCGACTCGGTGCTGGTCGCCAACCCCCTGGAAGACCCTCGCTTCGGCGGCCAGCAGAGCATCATGGCGCTGAGCCTGCGCTCCGCCATGGCGGCGCCGTTGTTCGACAACCAGCGTGTGCGCGGCATCCTGTACGTGGATACCACCGACTCGCGCGTGCGCTACTCGCAGGCCGACCTCGAGGTTCTCACCGCCACCGCCAACGCGGTCGCGGTGAAGCTGCGCAACATTACGCTGGAAGAAGAAATCCACGCCGCCGCCAAGATCCAGCGCACGATGATCCAGTCCAACGTGGAGGTTCCCGCGGGCTACGAGGTGGACGCGCATCAGGTGATGTGCCGCGCGGTGGGTGGAGACCTCTATTTCGTTGGCGCGCGTTCCAACGGGCGCGTGCTGGTGGCGCTGGGGGACGTGACCGGCAAGGGAATGCCGGCCGCGCTGGCCATGAGCGCCACCACGGTTTCGCTGGGGCTGCTGGCGGACATCGACAGCGACATGGAAACGCTCGCCGGGCGCCTGCACCGGCAGCTGTTCAAGAGTCTCGCGGAGGAACAGTTCGTCACCCTGTTCGTGGGTGAGCTGGACCCGGCCAGCGGCGTCATCCGCTACGTCAACGCCGGCCACGAACCGGTGCTCATGGTGCGCGCGGGCGGGGCCATCGACGTGCTGGATTCCACCACGCTTCCCATGGCCATGATCGAGGAGATCCCGCTGATCGCGTCGGAGGCGCAGCTGGCGCCCGGCGACCTCATGGTGGTCTTCAGCGACGGCATTCCCGAGGCCACCACCAACGGCGACCGCTTCCTGGGGCTCGACACCGTCAAGCAGGCCCTGACCGAGAAGCACAACGAGCCCCTCTCCGAGGTTCGCTCCAGCGTGGTGAAGCTGGTTGAATCCTTCCTGGCCGGGGGGCCGGCGTCCGATGACGTCACCCTGGTCATGCTGCGCCGCAAAAAGTGACGGCGCCGCGCGGTTGCGCGACGCCGTACGGATCCGCCAAGAACCGGTCTTTCCTAGAACCAGAAGCGGGCGCCGATGGCGCCCTCCAGGTCGAAGTCCGTGTCCGGCGCGACGTCCAGGATGGGCACGATCTCGCCGAAGATATCGAATGGATAGTTGGCGAAGATGTATGCCAGCCCCACGGGAAAGCGGATGCCGAAGGTATCGTCGTAATTATCGACGAGGATCATACGGGCGCCGACCCCGAAGAACAGCGGGAACGCGTCGCTGTTCTTGAGCTGGAACACGTCGAACTTGTGGAACAGGTAGTCGCCCTGCAGGTGGAACTCGTTGTTGCCCGAGAGCGACCAGGCGGCCCCGAACTCCAGGGCGTGTTCGTTGGCTAGCCAGAACTTGACGTCGATTCCGGTGGGTTCGCCCAGGATGAACCCCAGACCAAAGCTCTTGTCCTTGGCAAACGCCGGGGTTCCCGCCGCCGCCAGGGCGGTCACACAAAGTGCAGAAAATATGAGTTTACGAATCATCTTGCTCCTCCGCTGGAACCTTCCCGCCCGCGGCGGTATATTGATGTCTGGTTGGGGGCCGGGCGCCCCCGACCGGTCATTGTCGGGGGCATGGTACGAACCCCGGCGGACACAGGCAAGGGTTGATTCACGTCCTAATTCACGGAGAGGAAGCTGAACCATGTTTTTTGACCCCCTCTACTGGCTGGTGATTGGCGCGGGCATGATCCTGAGTATCTGGGCCGCCATGAAGACCAAGGGCACGTTCCAGAAGTACAGCCAGTACACCACCCAGTCGCGCATGACGGGTGCGCAGGTGGCGCAGGCCATTCTGCGCGACGCCAATATCAATGACGTGAAGATAGAGCCCATCCACGGGAATCTCACCGACCACTACGACCCGCGTACCAAGACGTTGCGGCTGAGCGAGGGCGTGTACGGCAGCACCAGCATGTCGGCGGCCGGTGTGGCGGCACACGAGGTGGGTCACGCCATTCAACACGCGCAGAATTACGGGCCGCTCAAGTTCCGTTCGGCGTGGGTGCCGGTGGCCAATCTGGGTGGCGGCATTTCCATTTTCGTGTTGATTGCGGCCGCGTTCCTCGGCGGCGCACAGTCGGTGCTGGGTGCCAAGGTGGCGCTGCTGGGCGTACTCCTCTTTGCCACCACCACGGTGTTCACGCTGGTGACACTTCCGGTGGAGTTCGACGCGTCGAAGCGCGCGCTGGCCACCCTGGGCCGCGGCGGCTACCTGACCCGGGAGGAGCTGTCGGGTGCGAAGAGCGTGCTGGACGCCGCCGCCATGACCTACGTGGCCGCGTTCGTGACATCGGCGCTGACGCTGCTGTACTGGGCCATGCGCCTGGGACTGCTGGGTGGCCGGCGCAGCGACTAACGCCCGCTAAGCCGTCGTTCGATAGACGGCAAAGTCACACCCTCCGAAGCGATAGTCCTGTGCGGAGGCGAAGAGTTGCGACTCCTCCACCGCCGCGCGCCATACCGGACGGTGGTAGATGAGATGTAGCTCGCGCGGGTGTTCGCGGAGCGATGCATTCAGGTTATCGAGCACGCGCCGCAGGACGGCGCCGTCGAACGGGTTGAAGAGAAACACCACCGTGTCATCCCGCTGAAAGGCGTAGTCTGCGGCGTCAATCGGCGCAACGGTGGCCTGGAAGCGCCGCCCCGTCCGCGCGCGCAGGACATCGAGGTTGCGCCGTGCAATCTCGCACAGCGACGCCGAGTAATCCACGCCCGTCACCCGCGCAAAGCCATACTCCACCGCCAGCATCAGCACGCGGCCCTTGCCGCAGCCCAGGTCCACGAATGTGCCAGCCGTGGGAATACCCGCGGCCTTCAGCGCCCGCCGCAGCGGGTGGGCGCGGGTGGGCTCGTAGCGGATCCCGTGTGCACGGGCGGGGAGAGACACGTCGGTGAGCGCGTCGTTCTCCACGACCCGTGCGGTTTCGGTTCCGAAACGCCTATCGAACGCGTGGTCCCGCAAACGGCTCAGGTTCCGGGTGAACCCGCTGACCACCGCGCGCAGCAGGGCCCCGGGTCCGTGGGTGCGGAAACTCTCGACGTTGCGACGAATGATCGACATTGTGCGTGGGCGTATGGCGGTGCGGGACCGGACCCCGGGGTTGACAATCGGCCCCGTGTGGCGCATGCTTCCTCATGTAGCGCCGCCCCTACTATACGCGGCAGCACCCCGCAGGGACAACGATCCCGAGGAGCCATTCCGACCCCTTCTGCTAACGCTTCCGGCCGCGTCGCCGGGCACATTTGCAAGACTTCAACCCCCGGGTGGTCCGGTGCGTCCACTGACCGACAGCAACCGCGCTCGTGCGCGCTACGAAGAGATCCTCGATCACTTCGCCGGGGCCTCCGTGTATCACACGCCGGCCTGGTTGCGGGTGTGGGAGGACCTGGGTGCGGACGTCGAGCACGTCTTCGTCGATGACGAGACCGTGGTGCCCTTCGTGTGCAAGGGCGCGGGGGCGTTGCGGCGCGCGTATTCGCTGCCGTTCGACACCTACGGCGGGCCGGTGACCGCGCGGTCCAACGGGCCGCTGTCCTTCGAAGGGATCATCGAACGGGTGGCGAGTCCGTCGGTGCGGTTGGCGGACTTTGGCGCCGCGGTGGCCTCATCCAACGGCGCGTTGCGGCCCATGGTGTCGCACATCGTCGACATGGCGGACGGCTACGAAGCCGCCTCGCGGCGCTACAGCGATGCCAACCGGCGCAACATCCGGCAGGCCCGCGAAAACGGCGTGCGCGTCGCGGCGATCTCGCAGCACGAGGTCACGCGCGAGTTCTACCGCCTGCACCGTCGCACCGTTGGGCGCTACGGAGCGCGCGCACTGCCGGTGGCCTTTTTCGAATCCGTGTTTGCGCGCCTCGTTCCCGCGGGTGCCGCCACCTTCTATCTCGCGTTTCACGAGGACCGGGTGGTGGCGGGAAACCTCGTATTGCGCTACCGCGACCGCTCCTACGACTGGATGTGGGCGTACGACGACCGTTTCGCGTCCCTGCGTGCCACCAACCTCATGCTCGATCATGCCATTCGCGACGAGGCCACCCGCGGCTCGCGCGAACTCAATCTTGGTGCGAGTCCCAACGATCGCCTGGGCAGCGTGCGCTTCAAGCAGTCCTTCGGTGCGCAGCCCTTTGCCTACGCGGTCTACGCGCATACCGCACCTCTGATCGCCGCGGCGCGGCGGGTGCGCTTGGGGATGAACCGGATGGGCGCGCGCATCCGTTCCAGCTCCTTCTAGTCTCCGTCAGAAGAACAGGGGCAGCGAGTGGGTGGGGTAGTGGTGCTGCAGGATCGCCATCACCAGGAACAGGTCGACGATCAGGTGCACGATCAGCACGTACAGCAGTACGCGTGACTTTTCATACATCACGCCCTGGGTGAGCGCGAAGCCGTACACGATCCACATGCCGTGCCCGGTGAAGGCCATGTCGTAGAGCACCGAGGTGTACACCACGGCCTGCGCGGGGTTGGCGATACGTGCCGGGAAGACGCCGCGCAGAATCGCGTACACGGTGTTCACGAAGAACAGTTCGTCCCAGATGCCCACGCAGTTGATTCCGACCGCCAGGCGCTTGACGGCTTCCACCTGGAAGACCTCCGGGAGCGGCCAGTGGGTGGGCAGCTCGGGATTCAGATAGAAGAAGTAGAGCTCGATGATGCCCCACGCGAGGGGAATCGAGATCAGCGTGTAGATCAGATCCCGCCACGAGAACTGCACCGGCCACAGGCGCCAGCGAATCTCCCCCGGCGCCTTCCAGCGCATGAACAACGCGGGGCCCAGCACCACCGCCAGGAACACGGAGCCCAGGGTGAGGAAGTGGGATGTGCTTAGGTCGGTGTGAATGGGTGCGAACGCCAGCACGAGGACGCACGCCAGCAGCACCCCGAGGTTGCGGCGCACGCGCGGGTCGGGCTGCAGCGCCGTCAGCACGGCCGCGAGCACCCATACCGCGAGGCCGGCGGGGAAGTTCTCGACGGGAATGAGCAGAACCGTCGCGGCGCAGAAGGCGATGAGCGGCGCGACGGCGGGGATGCGGCTGCGAATGGCGTGCGGCGTCATGGGTGGCTAAGATACCCACGCGGGCGCGGTGCGTCCAGCCGCACCGTCACGGGGTACGGCGAAAAATGGGGCGGGTGGGCGAGCGGCGGGCCACTTCGCTGAACCCGGCCTTTACAAAGGTGGACGGAAGCCCCGTCCACACGAATGCATCGGGGGGGCTGGTCATGGTCGATTGCTGCGGATATCCCTCCACCACGCGCGCCCCCCGCTTGAACGCCATTTCCGCCGCCGCGCGCAGCAATCGCACCGAAACGCCGCGCCGGCGCCACGGCTTCGCAACGAAGAAACAGCTGATAGACCACACCGCTGCGTCGTCCACGGGGGCGAGCACCCGGGAGCGGGACAGGTACGAGTACTCGGCGCGTGGTGCCACCGCGCACCACGCCACCGGCTCGCGGCCGTGGCAGGCAATGATGCCGGGACGGTTTCCTCCCTCCACGAGTTTCTTGAGTGCGCGCCGGTTGGCGGTCTTCTTGCCGGCCATGAACGCTGTACGCGTGAGCCGCCAGGTCATGCACCAGCACCCGCCGCACGCACCGCGCTCTCCGAAGAGGACTTCCACGTCGTTCCAGCGTGACGCTGTCGCCCAGTAGAAGCGAAGCTCGTCGCGCGGCATTACTCCTCGTCCATTTCGTCGTCGGCGCCGTCGCCGCCCAGCCAGCCCCGGTGGCGGAAGAAGAGCAGCATGCCGATGCCGGTGGCCGTCATCACGCCCAGTACCGCCGGGTAGGCCCACTTCTTGGTGAGCTCGGGCATGTCCTGGAAGTTCATGCCGTAGATACCCGCGATGAAGGTGAGCGGAATGAAGATACTGGCCATGATGGTCAACACCTTCATGACCTCGTTGGTGCGATTGCTGGTGACGGAGAGGTAGGTATTCATGAGACCGTTCACCAGTTCACGGTGCGAATCCACCACGTCGACGAGCTGCGAGCAGTGGTCGTAGGTGTCGCGCAGGTAGGGCTTGACCGATTCCGAAATGAACCGGCTGGGATCGCGCAGCAGCCTTCCGACGGTCTCCTGTTGCGGCCACACCCCGCGGCGCATCACCACCAGGTCCGTCTTCACCCGGTTGAGCCGGTTCAGCGTGGCCGGTGTAGGGCGGGTCAGTACCAGGTCTTCGATGCGCATGATGCGCGTGCTGAGGCGGTCGATGACGGGGTAGTAACCGTCGATGATGGTGTCTATGATTGCGTAGGCCAGATAGTCGGGCCCGGACTTGCGCATCCGCCCGAGCCCCTCGCGGATGCGAACGCGCACCGGGTCGAGGCAGTCGCCGTAGGTTTCCTGCACGGAGATCACGTAGTTATCACCCAGCAACACCGCAACCTGCTCGACCTCGATGAGTGTCTCGGACTTGATCGTGGCCATGCGCGCGATGAGCAGCAGTTGCTTCTCGAATTCCTCTGCCTTGGGCCGCTGCGGGGCGTTGACCACGTCCTCCAGCGCGAGCAAATGGACATCGAATATCGCCCCGACCTGGCGCAGCCGGGCCACGTCACCAAGCCCCTGTACGTCGATCCACGCCACGTGCCCGGGGGACGCGACGTCACGCAATTGCTCGGGATCGGTGATGTCGAACTCCTCCACGCCGGCGGGGTCGTAGCGCATCACTCGGATCTTCGGCGGCGGGCTGCCCTCCGGAGCGACCAGCGTTCCGGGGCGTGACCCAGCCGGCGGGTGGCGCTTGCGAAAGATGGCAGCCTTGTTCATGTCAGTTCGCTCCGCGCGTTGAGATGCGTTCCAGAGACGCCGCGATCGGCGGGTCCAGGTGCACGTCGAGTTGCGGGAACGCGATCACGATTCCCTTGGCCTTGAAGGCCCACCAGACCGCCTCGTGCAACTCCGATATGGCGGGGCGCCACTCCCACGGATTGTCCATCCAGATGCCGATCTCCCAGTTGACCGAGTTGTCGCCGAACTCGCGGATCGCAATGAGTGGTTCACGGTCGGGCACAGCCCACTTCTGACTGATCTCCTTTGCCGTCTCGGTCAGCGTCTGCTTGACCAGCGCCATGTCCGAGCCGTAGACGACACCCACCGGCACGCGGATGCGCACAGTGGCGTTCTTGAGCGTATAGTTCTTGACCGTCTCCTGGATGAGCGTGGAGTTGGGAATGACCAGGTCTTCGCCGTCGCGTGTCTGCACGATGCTGGCCCGGATTCCGATGTCGGTGACGCGCACGATGTTTCCCTCCACGCCGAGCACGTCTCCGGGGCGGATGGTGCGTTCGGTTTGCAGAATGACCCCGGCAACGAAGTTCTGGGCAATGTTCTGCATGGCAAAACCAAGACCCACGGCGAAGATCGCGCCCGCGGTGAACAGAGATCCAATGTCGATCCCCGCGGCGGCAAAGGCCACGCCGACCCCGGCCAGGATCATGACGTAGTGGACCAGCCGCGTTACCCCGGCGGCCACCTCGGGACGGCTTCCGCGTCGCATCATGGCGCGGGCGATGATGGCGCGGACCAGCCGGGACACCGAGACCGTGATGATCATCACGAGAACCACCGTGGCGAGCGTGGACACGGTGATGGATGCGTCTCCGATGGAGAAGAGCTGCTGGTCGAGGACTCGTTTGACGGACGACAGAAAACCCATTGTGTTCCTCCGGAGTGATCAGCGCGGCGATTGCGCGATCACGTTGAGAACCTGTTCCGCCTGCCACAGGTGACGGCGCTGGTGTGCTGCGGTAACACGCAGCGCGGACCAGAGGTTGTACTTCACCCGCGAACTGAAGGGAGACGTGATCTTGATCTTCGTGAGCGAGAGGCCGTCGAGTTCCGGGAGCAATCCGACCAGTTCCCCCTGCAGGGCCTCGTAGTTCGTGACGACGGTGGCTTTCGGCTCGATGGAAGGTGGCGTGAAGGACTCATTGGTCTTGAAACGCGACTTCGGCGGCGGCTCCAACGATCGAACCAGGAACCACCCCATCGGGTCCAGTCGCAGCGTCGGCGTGGTTAATCCGCGCGCGCGCCCCTCGCGCGCGGCGTCGCGGATGCGTGGAATCAGTGCCCGTGACGACATGTTCAGGTGCTCCACGCACTCCGCCACCGACCAGCGGCCCTCCGCCGGCCGCCGCCGCCAGTTGCCGTCGTCCAGCGGGTCGGCGATGCGGTGCAGGGTGGCGGTGGTGGCTCTCAGCTCGTCACGGAGCGAGGCCAGTCTGGGGGAAAGATCACCCATGGGGACAGTCTGCACGCCGCGGGGAGCTGGGTCAACGGGCATGGAAGGGTCGGGGCGCCGTCCGGCTTGCGAAGACGGGGATTAATTGGGTAAACTGCGGGTGGCGTCATCCCCGCAGAATGCCGTTCATAATGAAAACCATCGAACCCTACAGGCCGAAGCACAAGGTGCGCATCGTCACCGCGGCGTCGCTCTTTGACGGCCACGACGCGGCCATCAACATCATGCGGCGCATCATCCAGTCCACCGGTTGCGAGGTGATTCACCTCGGCCACGACCGCAGCGTGGAGGAAGTGGTGGAGACCGCCATCCAGGAGGACGCCCAGGCCATCGCCATGACGTCCTACCAGGGCGGTCACGTGGAGTACCTGCGCTACATGAAGGATCTGCTGGAGCAGCGCGGGGCGGGTCACATCAAGATTTTCGCGGGCGGTGGCGGTGTCATCCTGCCGGATGAGATCAAGGAACTCCACGCCTACGGGATCACGCGCATCTATTCCCCCGACGACGGCCGTTCCATGGGCCTCCAGGGGATGATCAACGATCTCGTCTCCCAGAGCGACTACGCAACCGGAGTGAGCCTCAACGGGGTCGTGGACGGCGTGCTCAAGCGCGATTTCGTGGCGGTGGCGAGGGTTATCTCCGCGGCGGAGAACGACCCGAAGGGTTCTGCCAGCAACCTCGACGCGCTGCGCGCAAAGGCGAAGGGATCCGCGACACCCGTGCTGGGGATCACCGGCACCGGCGGGTCGGGCAAGTCCTCGCTGGTGGACGAACTGGTGCGGCGCTTCCTGCTGGATTTCCCCGAGAAGACGGTGGGCGTGGTGTGCGTGGACCCGTCGAAGCGCAAGACGGGCGGCGCGCTGCTCGGCGACCGCATTCGCATGAATTCCATCCGCAACAAGCGAGTGTACGTGCGCTCGCTGGCCACGCGCCAGGCCAACCTGGCGCTCTCCGCGCACATCAAGGACACCCTCGACATCCTCAAGGCGGCGGGTTTCGACCTGGTCATCCTGGAGACGTCCGGCATCGGACAGTCGGACACCGAGATCGTGGATCACTCCAATGTGAGCATGTACGTGATGACGCCGGAGTACGGCGCGGCCTCGCAGCTGGAGAAGATCGACATGATCGACTTCGCCGACCTTATCGCGCTCAACAAGTTCGACAAGCGCGGCGCGCAGGACGCGCTGCGCGACGTGCGCAAGCAGTACAAGCGCGCCCACCGGCTCTTCGAACTGGACGACGATGATGCGCCGGTGTTTGGCACCATCGCGTCGCAGTTCAACGACCCCGGCACCAATCATCTCTACCGGGCCGTGGTCGACAAGCTGGTGGAGAAGTGCAAGCTGCCGGCCGCAAAGTGGAAGTCTTCGTTCGCACGCACCGGCGCCGAGTCGGAGAAGGTGTACATCATTCCACCGGGGCGCACGCGCTACCTCAGTGAGATCTCGGAAACATGCCGTCGCTACGACACCTGGACCGCGGAGCAGAGCGCGGTGGCTCAGAAGCTGTTCGCGCTGCGCACATCCATCGACACGGTGAAGGCGAGCAACGCGGCCGATCGCGACCGCATCGTCAAGGATCTCGAACAGGCCTGTGCGGAAACCGCGCGCGCGCTGGCGCCGGAGTGCGACGACATTCTCAAGGGCTGGGAGGAGAAGCGGGCACGCTACCACGCGCCGGTGTACACCTACAAGGTGCGCGGCCGCGACGTTGCCGTGGAGACGCACAGCGAGAGCCTCTCGCACACGCAGATTCCCAAGATCGCGCTGCCGCGCTACCAGGCGTGGGGAGACGTGCTGCGCTGGAATTTGTCCGAGAACGTGCCCGGCGAGTTTCCCTTTGCGGCGGGGATCTATCCGTTCAAGCGCATGGGGGAAGATCCCACCCGCATGTTCGCGGGCGAGGGCGCGCCGGAGCGCACCAACCGCCGCTTCCATTACGTGAGTCTCGACATGCCCGCGCGGCGCCTGTCCACCGCGTTCGATTCGGTCACGCTGTATGGCCGCGATCCCGACACGCGTCCGGACATCTACGGCAAGATCGGTAACTCGGGCGTGTCGGTGTGCTGCCTGGATGACGCCAAGAAGCTCTATTCGGGATTCAACCTCATCGATCCCAAGACGTCGGTGTCCATGACCATCAACGGCCCGGCGCCCATGATGCTGGCTTACTTCCTCAACGCGGCCGTGGACCAGCAATGCGAGGTCTACATAAAGCAAAACGGCCTCGAGGACGACGTCAAAAAGAAGATCGACAAGATCTACCGGGGCCGCGAGACGCTGCGCCCGCGCTACCACGGCGACCTGCCCAGAGGCAACGACGGCCTCGGGCTGATGCTGCTCGGCGTGACCGGCGACGAGGTGCTGCCGCGCGAGGTGTACGACAAGATCAAAGCCGACACGCTCAAGGTGGTGCGCGGCACTGTGCAGGCGGACATCCTCAAGGAGGACCAGGCGCAGAACACCTGCATCTTCTCCACCGAGTTCGCGCTGCGGCTCATGGGCGACGTGCAGGACAACTTCATCCGCCACGGCGTGCGCAACTTCTACTCGGTGTCGATCTCCGGCTACCACATCGCCGAAGCCGGCGCCAACCCCATCTCGCAGCTCGCGTTCACGCTGGCCAACGGCTTCACCTACGTGGAGTACTACCTGTCGCGCGGAATGGACATCAACCGCTTCGGCCCCAACCTGTCGTTCTTTTTTTCCAACGGCGTGGATCCGGAGTACAGCGTAATCGGGCGCGTGGCGCGGCGCATCTGGGCCAAGGCGATGAAGCTCAAGTACGGGGCCGACGAGCGCTCGCAGATGCTCAAGTACCACATCCAGACCTCGGGGCGCTCCCTGCACGCGCAGGAGATCGCCTTCAACGACATCCGCACCACGCTGCAGGCGCTGTACGCTATCTACGACAACTGCAATTCGCTGCACACCAATGCGTACGACGAGGCCATCACCACCCCCACCGAAGAATCGGTGCGGCGCGCGATGGCCATTCAGCTCATCATCAACAACGAGCTGGGGCTCGCGAAGAACGAGAACCCGTTGCAGGGCTCGTTCATCATCGAGGAGCTGACCGACCTGGTGGAGGAAGCCGTTCTTGCGGAGTTCGACAGTATCACCGAGCGCGGCGGTGTGCTGGGCGCCATGGAAACCATGTACCAGCGCGGCAAGATCCAGGAAGAGTCGCTGTACTACGAGACGCTCAAGCACTCCGGCAAGCTGCCGGTGATCGGCGTGAACACGTTTCTCTCCTCGGAAGGGTCGCCCACGGTGCTGCCGCGCGAGGTCATCCGCGCCACCGAGGACGAGAAGCAGCGCCAGATTGCCACCGTGCAGGCGCTCAAGGAGCGCGCGGGCGAGCGCGCCGCCGCGGCGGTTCGCGCCATCCAGAAAGCGGCGGTGGAGAACCGCAACGTCTTCGACGAACTGATGGAAGGCGCCAAGGTGTGCTCGCTGGGCACCATGACGCAAGCGCTCTTCGAAGTGGGCGGCGAGTATCGCCGCAACATGTAGTTTCCCGCCGGTTCGACAGGCCGCGTTCCGCGGCATCATCTGTTACAATTGATGCATGTTGGCGTCCCTGCTGATTCCGCAGGCCCTCTCGCTCGTGTTCGCCGCCACACCGGTGGCCGGCGTCGATGGTCCCGTGCATGCGCTCGCCACCGATGCGGGCGGGGTGTACGCCGCGGGCAGCTTTGCCCGTGCATCCGGTGCGCCCGCCGCGAACATTGCGCGCTGGGACGGCAGCGCGTGGCATCCGCTGGGCGCGGGCACCGACGGACCGGTGTACGCGCTGTTTATTGACGGCGGCGACGTGTACGCGGGGGGCTCGTTTGCCAATGCAGGGGGCGTAGCGGCGGTCAACGTCGCGCGCTGGGACGGCAGCGCCTGGTCCGCGGTGGGAGGCGGGGTGACGGGTCCCGCCGCGGTGGTGAAGTGCTTCTCGCGCGACGCCGGCGGACTGTTGATCGGCGGCGTGTTCGCGCAGGTGGGTGCGTCAACCACCGCCAACGGACTGGCGCGCTGGACCGGTTTCGAATGGAACCTGCTGGGCGGAAACGTGCCCGGCATCGAGCACGACATCCGCGCCATCGCGCCGCTGGGCGGCACCATCTACGTGGGTGGGGTGCTGCGCTTTCCCGGTTCGACGCGGCCCAGCGAAGCCACCCTCGCGCGCGCCACACCGTTCGTTCTCTCCGACCACGCCGGCAGCGCCAATGCAAACGGCGAGTGCAGCGGCTGCGCGTCGGTTGACGCGCTCGCGGCAACCGCCAGCGACCTCTACGCCGGCGGCGCCTTCACCACCCTGGGACAGGTGACGGTGGTCGGGAGTCCGTACGGGGTTGTGCGGCTCGCCGGCGGGGTGACGCCGCTGGGTCTCGGCGAGGGAGCCATGACGCCGTCGGTCGCGCAGGGAGGCGTGGTGCTGGCGCTGCTTGCCGAAAACGGCGCGCTGTTCGCGGCGGGAACCTTTGTGACCATGCGCGGGGCCCCGGCGGCGTTCATCGCGCGCTGGGACGGTGGCGCGTGGTCGGGTCTGGGTGCCGGGGTGTCGGGCACGGTCCGCTGTCTCGTGGCGCGCGACGGATGGATCTATGCGGGTGGCGACTTCGTAACTGCGGGCGGCAACGAGGTGAACCACATCGCGTGCTGGGATGGCTCCGCGTGGAGCCCGCTGACCACGGTGGCGACACCGGTCCGGCGCAGCAGCTGGGGATCGCTCAAGAACCGTTTCCGCTAGGAAGGGGGCCGGGTTGACGGCCCCGCCTGGTGGGTTACACTCGGGGCTCACGCCCGTGACGCCCCCCTCCGTGTCCCTGGAGGAATGACCATGCGACGGCTTCTGCCTCTCTCGCTCGCTCTCGCGCTCCTGGCGTCCGCTGCCCGCGCGCAAAGTGACGCCCGCATCGAACTCTACTCCGACGACCTCTCCTCCCCGTGCAGTCTGATCGACACCCGGCCGGGGCCGCGCAGCGTTTTCATCTACCAGACGGGGACGTTCGTTGCCGCGGCCAGCGAATTCTCGGTGCGGCTGCCGTCGTGCTGGACGGGTGCGGCGTACGTGGGTGAGGCGATCGACCCGTCGCTGCTTGCGATCGGCAACCCGCAGACGGATCTCTCGGTGGCGTACGGCGGGTGCCGGGTTCCACCGGTCTATATCGGGCGGGTGGATTTCTTTGCCTCGGGGATCGCATCCGCTTGCTGCGTGTTCCGGGCGCAGCCATCGCCCTCGGGCTTGCTGGTGGTGGACTGCGCGTTCGAGACGCACGCCATCGTGGCCGGCCCGGGTATCACCATCAATCCCGATGAAACGTGTCCTTGCAACGTGGCTCCGCCCCCCCCCGCCGCCCCCTCCCCCTCCACCGGTGCCGCTCCCGTCGCGCATCGAGATATTCGCCGACGCGGACATGAGCGAGTGCGCCATCGTGGATGACGGTCCGGGGATTCGTTCCGTGTATGTATTTCACACCGGCAATGCCAGCGCCACGGCCTCCGAGTTCAGCGTGCCGCTGCCGGCGTGCTGGACGGGAGCGTCATGGGTCGGTGACAACGTCGTGCCGGGTTTCCTGACCGTCGGGACTTCGCAAACCGACCTTTCGATTGCGTACGCGGGGTGCGTCGATCTGCCGGTCTTCATCGCGCGCATCAATTTTTCCGTCACCGGCAAGGCGCCACCGTGCTGTCGCGTTTTGGTGGCGCCTCCCCTCACGCAGTCTCCGCAGGAAATTGTCGAGGTGTCGTGTGACTACCAGACGCACGCCGTCGGCACCGGGCTCGGCGTCACTGTGAATCCACCGACCTCGTGCGCGTGCGATTCGCCGACGACCTTGCGCACCGAACCGGCCACGTGGGGCAGGGTGAAGGCGATATTCCGCAACTGCTGACCCGACGGCGGCCTGCGTCACCGCCAGAAGAAGATACGGAAATCCGGATATGGCGTTTGGGGCGTGCCGACGCCGCGCCCGCCAAATTGGCGGTGGAGTTATCCACCGGCGCCGTGGTACGATTATCACCGCTGAATCGGCCTTTCCCAAGGGGTGGGGTTTCCCGACAGACGTCGTTTACGCCCCGCGGCCCCTGTCTTTCGAAATTCCAAGGAGAATCAATAATGCGCTGGCACGCACGACTTTTGCTTCTATGCTGTATTGCCGTTTTTGCGGCAGGGTGTACCGGCACCGACCGCCCCGCCGACCCCGCCAACCCGTCCGCCGCCCTGCAGATGCAGACCTTCGACGAGTGCACCGGTGAACTCGGTGACCGTGTCTGGTTCGACGTGAACTGCAATGGACTCCAGGACAAGGACGAGACCGGCGGCCCGCAGGGCCTGGAAGTGACCCTCACCAACTGCGCGACGGGTGCCGTGGTGGCAACCACGACCACCGATGCGAACGGCTTCTACCTGTTTGCCGGAGTTCTCGACGGACAGTACAAGATCTGCTTCGAAACCCCTGACGGGTACGAGTGGACGCTCGAGGATCAGGGCACCAACAACGGGCTCGACAGCGATGTCGGCTCCGATGGCTGCACCGGCTGCTTTACGTTCGAGTGCGACAAGCCCAACCTGAACATGGACGCGGGCCTGTGCGAGAAGAAGGGCGGCGGTGGCGGCGAAGGCTGCACGCCGGGCTTCTGGCGCAACCACCTGACCCACTGGGCGGCGACGCCGTACAACCCGGGTCAGGAAGTCAACGACGTGTTCGGATGCGACCTGGTTGCCGACGGCGTGACGCTGGGCGAAGCGATTGACGCGCCCCAGACGTACGGCGTACTCGTGTTCCACGCCATCGCGGGGATCCTCAACGCATCCCACCCCGATGTCGACTACGAGTGGAGCGTGGGCGAGGTCATTTCCGCCGCGTGCACGGGTGACAAGGATTCGATTGCGGACGCCAACGAGGCGGGTTGCACGCTTTCCGGTGGCAACACCACCGGCAACGGCGGCAACGATGATTCCGCCGGCAAGATCAAGAAGAACTAGTCTCGATACCAGAGGCGTTTTTCTCAAAAAGGGAGCCCGGATTTCCGGGCTCCCTTTTCTCTTGCGCCCGAATGCCCGGGTGCCGGGCGTTGACCAGCGGGGATGCCGCCGCTACACTGATCGTCCACTCAATCGGGAAGGACGTTTTCGGATGCGCAGTCACTTTCCCCTCTATGCCATCGTCTCCATAAGCGGTGCCGTGGTGTTGGTCATCGAGATTGCCGGCACGCGGGTGCTTGGCCCCTTCTACGGGGTGAGCCTGTTCCTGTGGTCGGCGCTCATCACGGTGACGCTTGCGGCGTTGAGCATTGGATATGCCGTGGGTGGCCGCTGGGCCGATCGGGGTCCTCGGTATGGCCGGTTGGGTATGGTGCTGGGGCTGGCCGGACTGTGGATCCTGGCCACCATCTGGATCAAGCGCCCCGTCATCGCGGCGGTGGAGCCTCTCGGGCTGCGCGCCGCCGTTCTGGCCGCCGCCACGCTGCTGTTCTTTCCGCCGCTCGCGCTGCTGGGAATGGTAAGCCCGTATGCCATCCGTCTGCGCGCCGAGCACATCGGCGAGGTAGGCAGGACGGCAGGAAACATCTACGCGGTGGGGACGGTGGCGAGCGTGGTGGGGGCGCTGGCCACGGGCTTCTATCTCATCCCCGTGCTCGGCATCAACCGGCTCATTGCATGCTGCGCGGCCGCACTGCTCGCAGCCGCCTTCATTGCGTTTCGCGGCGAGCGGGGTGGACGTGGGGCGATGGTGTGGGCTGTCCTGCTTCCCGTCGGCATGGGCTGGCTGGGAACCAAGGCACCGGTGCAACGCGTGGGTCAGCCCATGGAACTCATGTGGATGCAGCAGAGCCCCTATGCAGACCTGCGCGTCTTCGACTGGGAGGATTCGCGCTACCTGCTGATTGATGGCGGAACGCACACGATTGTAGACCGGCTGACCGGGAACACCGTCTTTCCCTATGCCATGGTACTCGACATTCCCCGGCACATGTTCGACGCGCCGGGAGTCATGCTCCTGATCGGGCTCGGCGGTGGTTCGGTGGCGCAGAACTACTACCGCCAGGGGTGGCGGGTGGAGTCGGTGGAAATCGATCCGGCCGTAGCCGAGATCGCGGAACAGTTTTTCGCCCTTTCCCCGGACAGCGCGCGCGTCACGGTGATGGACGGCCGCCGGTTTCTCATGAACACGGATCGGATGTACGATCTCATTATCATTGATGCCTTCGGGAGCGGCGCGATTCCGTTTCACATGGTCACACAGGAGATGTTCAATCTTGTGAAGTCGCGTCTCAGCCCGGGAGGCGTGCTGGCGGTGAACACGGAGACACGCGAGTGGACCGACATCCTCATGCGTTCATTGTCGGCGACCGTCGCGACGCAGTTTGACAACGTGGTCGCATTGCCCACCGCGGAACCCCCCAACACGTTGGGAAACGTGGTGCTGCTGGCGTCTGACCGGCCGCTCGATATTGATGAAGACGCGCTCGGCAGCCCCTACGAGTATCTTCCGTATCCCTACCGGCACTGGGTGGTGGTGGAGCGCAATCACGCCTGGGCCAATCGCTTCGTTCCCGACACACGCGGCGCGCCGGTGCTCACCGACGACCGCAACCCGGTGAGCCTGTGGTCCGAGGGAATCAACTGGGAAGCACGGAACGGTATCCACAGCGCCTTTGCCTGGCACCGACTGACGTACTAGGCGGGGCAAGATAAGGCGGACGCGCTAGTGGAGCGGACCGACGGGGCCGGTCTCGACGACCGTCACCGGGTAGCCCTCTATTTCAAGGGGGAGTCTGGCGTCCAGTTCGCTTGATCGGGTGGCAACAGCCACGCGGATACACACCCGCCCGTCTTCGAGCTTCCCCTCAAAGACACCTACGACGCCTTCGATGGACAACAACTCTGCGGCGCGGTCGCGAATCACGCTGTCAATCGGCTTCACCATCACCCTCCAGAAAAAACACCCGCCCCGGCGAACCGGAGCGGGTGTCCGAGTCAAGAACCCGACTTTCGAACTCTCCGTATCTACTGACCGACCATCGACGCGCCGATCTTGCTCAGCACGGTGTTGATCGGGTTGGCGATGGCAATTGCCTGCTTGTTGCACGTCACGCTGCCCGCAAAGCAAAGACCCACCGCCCGCGGATTGTTGCTCACATCCTCGAGGAGCAGGGATCCCGAGTCGCCACCGTTCTGGAACCCGCAGCGCTGGTTCGAGACGACGATCTGGTTGGTGTAGCTCTGCGTAAACGACGTTCCGCCGGCGCACTCGTTCTCGTACGTGATCGAGAACGCGCCGTTGATTGCGGAAACGCTGCTGCGCGTGAGCCCGGTGGTGCGACCCATCTTCTTGACCGCGAGGCCCACCGATGCGTTGAGCGTGCTGGCCGAGATCGTGCCGACGTTGAGAATGGCCCCGCTCTCGTCCACCTGACCCGGGATCACCGCGGCGATACCCGCGTCCACCGCGTTGCCGCTGTTGTCCGGTAGCGTGCCGCCGTTGCTCACCAGCGTTGCAATGTCGAGTGAGTTGTTGGCGTTGCACGACACGTCAATGAGGCCCGGCTGGATGACCGGGTCACCGGCCGAGGCAGTTCGGCCGTTGCCGCCATTGGTGATGTCGGCATACAGCACGTGGTAGTTCGACAGCACGTACTTCGTGCCGCCCTTCTGCACCAGCGAGCCCAGGGTGCCGCCGCAGCAGTATCCGTTGGCGAGGTCATAGCGCCAGCCGCCGGAGGTCCCCATCTTCACGGGAGCCGACTGGGGCGCCTGGCCAGACGTTCCACCGCCACCGCCGCCGCCCGGAGGTCCCTTGAAGGGCTTGATATCCCCGGAGACCTGCTCGACGACGCGGAAGCCCTCGTACTCCTGCTTCAGGCGTCCCGGAGGAGTCTGTTCGCGGGTGTAGATCACGACGACAGGCATGCCGCTCTCGTCTGCGCCGATTGCGGTGCCTGCCACCCCTTCGGTCTGGAGAATCTCCGGGATGTGACGGTTGTGAGCCGCGACCGCGCGATCGAAGTCGGCTCTGTGTGCATTGACCGCCGCGAGTAAACTGCTCTCCTGCGCGGGTGACGTTACGGTGCTGGAATCGTTGTCGCTGCAGGCCCAGAACATCGCGGAGATGATCACGACCAGAGCAAGGATGCTGATACTACGCCAGCGCGAATGTTTCATCAGAAACCTCCGTGACGCTTAGTGGTGAGGAATTGCGGGGGAGACCGTTCTCCCCACACGGACGTATGCAAGGGTACGGACCCGGGGGGGGGTGGTCAACACCTACCTGCCCGGGTCCGCCGCAATTTTATCTTGGAAAACCGGCGGGGTTTGTGATTGCGTTCACTTGCGCGCGGTGGATTGCGTGGTGATCCGATAGCACACGATCGACATCGGCTCCGCGTTCTCGTCCTCCACCGGTTCGTCGGTTTCGTCGGCGTTCATGGCGCGCTCCGCCGAGCGCAGTTGCCGCACCACGAACAGGTAGTCGCCTACCACCTCAACGCCGTCGTCCCGGTAGCTCCCCTCGGTGTTGATCGCGGTCTGCTGCACGAAGCGTCCGGCGGGGTCGAACACGTCCAGGGTCACCAGCGTGCCTTTGGGCGCGGCGAAGGCGCCGCGGCTCGACAGCACCCACAGCGAGCCGTCGGGGCGCGCGAACATCTTGACGATGTCGCGATCGGTGGGGCTGGCGGTGGACTCCGGGCGGTGCGTGCCGCTGCTGGTGCGGAAGCGAACCTGCGGCTTGTTCTCCTCGATCTCCTTCTTGCTGCGCGCGCGGTGCTCGTACGCGCGCTCGTACACACGCTCCAGCTTGCCCGACGCATCGAAGCGCTTGATCTTGTAACCGTCGAAGTCGTCGCTCAGGTAGATGCGCCCGTCACTGCCCGCGGCCCACTCGGGTCCGCGCGCCTGCTTTTCGTCGAAGGTCATGTTGGACATTTCACGGCGGGTGGTGCTGGTGGCCAGCACCGCGCGCGAGCTGCCCTTGCCATCCAGCAGGTGCAGCGTGCGCGTGCTGGTAAAGGTGCCCTCGCCGCGCTTGAACTCGTTCACGCCCAGAATCACGTTGTCGGCCGCGCGGCCGGCTTCGAAGAACATCTGCATGCCGCCGTCCGGCGCTTCGGGTGCGTGGAAGTCGCCGCCCGGGGTTCCGTCCGGATTCAACAGGATGATCCGGCCGGGCATCGTCTGCACGATGGCGATGCGTCCGTCGGGCAGGATGAACATGGACGAGGGCCGCCGGAACTCACCCGGCCCCTCGCCTTCGCGGCCGATGTCGCGCAGGAAGTTTCCGTCGCGATCGAACACGTGCACCTGGTTGAGCTGCACGTCCAGCAGGTAGACGTTGCCGGCGTCGTCGACCGCAATTTCTCGCACGACGCCGAAGATCACGTCCTCATCGTCGTCGCCGCCCGCGCGCCACGCTTCCTGCGGGGACAGCGTGGTGCTGCCGCCGGAAGGCGCGGCGGGACTGGTGACGTGGACGACGCCGTCCTTCGTTGTCTCGGTGCCGGACCAGTCCGCGCCCAGCGACGGGGTTGCGGCGGTGAGCACGGCCGCCGCGATGGCGATGTGGGTCGGTATTCTCATAGGGGCTACCGGGTTCCTTTCTCGTGTGCTGCCAACGGTAGTATACTGCCGGGATGTCCGTATGGCAGTCTGAACACCGCGCGCGCCTTGAGGTTCCGGGCTCATGAAGATCGAGCCGGTCCGGATCCAACTCACCAGCTGCCTCCTGCGGGAGTTCCGCAAGGGCGATGAGCCCTCGCTGGTGCGCCACGCCAACAACCGCAACATATGGATCAATGTCCGCGACTCGTTTCCATATCCCTACCGGCAGTCCGATGCCCGGGCGTGGGTGCGGCTGGCGGGCCGGGAGGGGTTGAACCAGGTGTTCGCCATCGACGTGGACGGGTTCGTGATCGGGGCCATCGGTGTGCGGCCGCGTGAGGATGTCAACGCGCTGAGCGGCGAGATCGGCTACTGGCTGGGCGAGGAATTCTGGAACCGGGGCATCACCACCGAGGCGGTGGTCGCCGTAACCCGCTATGCCTTCGAGGAAATGGGGATGATTCGGCTGTACGCAGAAGTGTTCGAATGGAACGTGGCCTCGATGCGTGTGCTGGAGAAGGCGGGCTTCACGCGGGAGGGGACCATGCGCCGGAGCGCGGTGAAGAACCGGCAGGTCATCGACCAGGTCCTGTTCGCCAAACTTCGTGAATAACAGGAACTTGGCTGGTGTGGCGACAATAGAGGATAATTTTTCAACTATTCAGTTGCGTATCGCGTTTGCGTTCCCGGATACTCGGCCGGTCGTCGAGTCATTCCGCAGTGAGGAGGCCGCAATGACCCTCAACCTCGAAAGCGCCCCGGCCAAAACCGCCGGCAGTTCGTCCGCGCGTGCCCCGCACGCCGCCAAACCCGTCAAGCATTTCAAGCGCCCGGTCGAACGGGTGTTCACGCGCGATCAGCGCCCGTACACCACCGTGCTCTTCGGCGGGCTCACCTGGAGCCACGAACGGTTGATCCAGGGTGCATGGGAAGGACTCGGCTACAAGTGTGACGTCGTCCCGACGCCGGACGTGAAGGCGTTTCAGCTGGGCAAGGAGTACGGAAACAACGGCCAGTGCAATCCCACCTACTTCACGGTGGGCAACCTGGTGCAGTTTCTGCACGGGCTCGAAGCGAAGGGAATGACGCGCGAGCAGATCTGCAACGACTACGTCTTCATCACGGCGGGGGCGTGCGGGCCGTGCCGCTTCGGCATGTACGAGGCGGAATACCGGCTGGCGCTGCGCAACTCGGGCTTCGAAGACTTCCGTGTCATGCTCTTCCAGCAGTCCAAGGGGTTGTCGCAGGAGGATCTCGAGGCGGGTATCGAGATGAACCTCGACTTCTTCCTGGGCCTGCTCAATGCCATGAACATGGGTGACATGCTCAACGAGATCGGCTACCTCGTGCGGCCCTACGAGACCGAGGAAGGACGCACCGATGCCGTGCTCGAAGCTGCGCGCGAGCGGCTGGCGGAGGTCTTGAAGAATCAGCCGCGCCCGAAGCTTGGCGACGGCGTGGAAAAGATTCTTCGCCAGACCGGCCTCTACAACAAGGCCGACTACGCCATGAAGTTTTCGCGCCAACTCGCCAGTTCGTACTACACCGATGCCCTGCATACCGTGCGCGAGCAGCTCGCCGATATCGAGGTGGACCGGTTCCGCGTCAAACCCGTGGTCAAGATCACCGGCGAGTTCTGGGCGCAGACCACCGAGGGAGACGGCAACTACAACATGTTCCGCTTCCTCGAGCGCGAGGGCGCGGAGGTCATCGTGGAGCCCATCGGCACCTGGATCATGTACATGATCCACCAGTTCAAGCAGAAGCTGCGCGACCGCAAGGGCATCGAGGACAAGGCGGAAATGCCCGCGTGGACGCGCCGGCCCCACCGGCGCCTGGCGGTGGAGGCCCGCTACCGCAAGCGCTATACGCGCATGACCGTGGCCGAGAAGATCTTCATGCGCGAGTACACCCGCCTGCAGGAGGCGCTGGGAGGCGGAATCCTCCACGAGCTGGTGTGTCAGTATGAGCTTCAGCGCATGGGCCACCCGTACTACAATTCGCGAGCCGCCGGTGGCGAGGGCCACCTGGAGGTGGCGAAGAACATCTACTACTCGAGCAAGGGCGTGGCGCACATGGTGGTGTCGTTGAAACCGTTCGGCTGCATGCCCAGTACGCAGTCCGACGGCGCCCAGGCCGCCGTGGTGGAGCAGTACAAGGACATGATCTACCTGCCCATCGAGACCAGCGGCGAGGGTGAGATCAACGCGCACTCGCGTACGCAGATGGCGCTGGGCAACGCTCGCATCAAGGCCAAGCAGGAGTTCGCCGAGGCATTGGCGCGGACTGGCCGTACAATTGATGAACTGAAGGCCTATGTGGACGCGCACCCCGAGATGAAGAAGGCGCTGTACGTGGTGCCCAAGCGCGACGACGTGGTGGGCAAGGCGGCCAACTTCGTGCTGCACGTGGCCGAGCGGATGGCGGCGGAAGACGGCCGCAGGGTTGCCTGAACAAGAGGATGATCGCCCGCCCGAACAGATTTGTGCTCGGTATCGACGTGGGCTCGACCACCGTGAAGGCGGTTGTCGTCGACGTCGAATCCGATCGCGTCCTCTGGCAGGACTACCAGCGCCACGAGACCAAGCAGCCCGAGAAGGTCCTCGAGTTCCTCAAGCGCATCGACGACGAAGTCGACGGCTTCGCCGCGGCCGCCGCCACGAGCGACATCCGCGCGTTCATTACCGGCAGCGGCGGCATGGGCATCGCGCCGCGCGTGGGCGCCAAGTTTGTGCAGGAAGTCAACGCGGTGTGCCTGGCGGTGGAAAAGGTGCATCCCGCCGCCGGTTCGGTAATCGAGCTGGGCGGCCAGGATGCCAAGATCATCGTCTTCAAGGAAGATCCCGAGACCAGCCGCAAGAAGAAGATCCCCTCGATGAACGACAAGTGCGCCGGGGGCACGGGTGCCGTGATCGACAAGATCAACGCCAAGCTGCGCATTCCGCCCGAGGAGCTGTGCGAGCAGGGCTATAACGGTGTGAAGCTGCACCACGTGGCCGGCAAGTGCGGCGTGTTTGCCGAGACCGACATCAACGGCCTGCAGAAGCAGGGTATTCCCACCGACGAACTGATGGCCAGCCTGTTCGAGGCCATCATCGGCCAGAACCTCTCCGTGCTCACGCGCGGCCATACCCTGCGACCCGAGGTGATCCTGCTCGGCGGACCCAATACGTACATCCGCGGCATGCGCGAGGCGTGGCAGCACAACATCCCGATTACGTGGAAGGAGCGCGAGGTCGCACTGCCCGAAGGTGTCGATCCGAAATCACTCATCGTGGTGCCGGAGAACGCGCAGTACTACGCCGCGGTGGGCGCGGTGGAGTACGGCAAGGACGAGGACGACGACGTCGGCGTGTACAAGGGATGGAGCGCGCTCGAAGACTACCTGCACAACGGCCGCAAGCAGTCGCGCGCCAGGGCAAGCGCCGGCCTGAGCAAGGACGAGGCAGACCTCGCTTCGTTCAAGGAGCGCTACAAGACGCCCCACTTCGAGCCGGCGGCATTTTCCGCGGGGGAGACGGTGCGTGCCTTCATCGGGCTCGACGGCGGTTCGACCTCCACCAAGGCGATTCTCTTGAACCCCGAGCGCGAGGTGCTGGCCAAGTCCTACCAGCTCTCCAAGGGCAACCCCATCAAGGACACGATCGAAGTGGTCGGCGATCTGCGCCGCCACGTAGAGTCGTTCGGTGCGCGGCTCGAAGTTCTGGGGGTGGGCACCACCGGCTACGCCAAGGACGTGCTGCGCGACGTGCTCGGTGCCGATGCCGCCATCGTGGAAACGGTGGCGCACGCTGAGAGCGCACTGCACTTCTATGACGACGTGGACGTCATCTGCGACGTGGGCGGCCAGGACATCAAGATCATGGTGCTCAACGGCGGCAGCGTGAAGGACTTCAAGCTCAACACGCAGTGCTCGGCCGGCAATGGCTATTTCCTGCAGAGCACGGCGGGGGAATTCAACGTGCCGGTGGAACAATTCGCCGACACGGCGTTTTCCGCGGAGCAGATGCCCACCTTCGGATACGGCTGCGCGGTGTTCATGCAGTCCGACATCGTCGATTTCCAGCGCCAGGGATGGACGGCGGCGGAGATCATGGCGGGACTCGCGGCGGTGCTGCCCAAGAACATCTGGCTCTACGTGGCGCAGATCCCCAACCTGGCCAAGCTGGGCAAGCGTTTCGTGCTGCAGGGAGGCACGCAGCGCAACCTGGCGGCGGTCAAGTCGCAGGTGGATTTCATCGAGTCGCGCTTCCGCTGCAACGGCGACGACCCCGACATCATCGTGCACAAGCACTGCGGCGAGAGCGGCGCCATCGGCGCGGCACTGGAGGCGCAGCGCCTGTGGAAACACGGGCACAAGACCACCTTCATCGGTCTCGATGCGGTCGAGACCATCTCCTACACCGCCACCACGTCCGAGGAGACGCGCTGCCACTTCTGCAAGAACGAGTGCCTGCGCACCTTCATCGACGTGGAGGCCGTGGGCAAGGTCAAGCACGAGCAGGGCGACGTGGAGACGGCCGTTTCCGCGGCCGGTTCGCGCAAGTCCAAGGTGGCGCTGACCCCGGGCGCGCGGCGTCTCATCGTCAACAACTCGTGCGAAAAGGGACTCGTGGAAGACGTGGAGTCGATGCGCGAGATCAAGAAGGACCTCGACGCGCGCCTCAAGGCCGCGCCCAACTTCGTGGAGAAGGGCGCGCGCGAGGTGTTCAAGCCCACCCGGCCCGAGTCAGTGGCGGATGCGCCGCCGAAGGTCACCATCACCGCGGCGCAGAAGGCGCGTGTGGAGCGCATGGGCAAGCGCGAGAGCCTGCGCATCGGCATTCCGCGGCTGTTGAACCAGTACTCCACCAACCCGCTGTTCTCGGCGTACTTCGAGGCGCTCGGCGTGCGGCCCCAGAACCTGGTGTACTCGGACTACACCACCGAGGAGATCTATAAGGAGGGTGCCAAGCGCGGTGCCATCGACCCGTGCTTCCCCAGCAAGCTCGGCATCCCGCACGTGCACAACCTCATCTTCAAGCACCACGAGAAGAAGCCGCTCGACGTGATCTTCTTCCCGATGATCGACGACCTCAAGAGCGAGCTCATCAAGACCCAGGATTGCCGCGCGTGCCCCACGGTGACGGCCACGCCGGAAGCGGTGAAGGCCGCCTTCACCAAGGAGGGCGACCTGTTTGCGAAGAAGGGCATCCGGTACATCTGCCCGGTGGTGAACGTGGCGCAGCCGCGCTTGTTCGCGCGCCAGATGTACCACGCGTTCAAGGACGTGCTGGGTCTCACGGAGAAGGAGAGCGACCGTGCGGTGGACGCCGGTTTCGCGGCACTGGACGCGTGGGTGGCGGAAACCCGCCGCGAGGCGCGCGAGGTACTCGACCAGCTCGAGGCGGACCGCAAGCTTGGCATCGTGGTGCTGGGCCGGCCGTATCACAACGACCCCGGCATCAACCACGAGATCCTGGTGGAGTTCCAGAAGCTCGGCTACCCGGTGTTCACGCAGGACAGCCTGCCCCTCGACGCCGACCTGCTGGATCGCATGTTTGGCGACGAGGTGCGCGCGGGTGACATCGAGAGCCCCATGGACATCAGCGACGTGTGGAAGAATGCCTACAGCGAAAACACCAGCCGCAAGGTGTGGGCGGCCAAGTTCGTCGCGCGTCACCCCAACCTGGTGGCGCTGGAGATGTCCAACTTCAAGTGCGGGCACGACGCGCCCATCTACTCGGTGGTCGAGGAGATCATCGAGTGCTCGGGCACGCCGTACTTTTCGTTCAAGGACCTCGACGAGAACCGCCCCGCCGGTTCCATCAAGATCCGCGTGGAAACGATCAGCTACTTCCTCAAGCGCTACCGCGAAGACAAGCTGCGCGAAGCCTGGCTCGAAGAGCAGGCCGCCCACCGCGCCCACCCGGCCGACGCCCCGGCGCCGGTGGAAACCGACACACCCGCCCGCTGGGCCGAAGCGGCCTGACCGGCCCACCCCAGCGGCGCCCCGGCGATGCAGCTCCTCCGCTCAGGGTCCTCGCGCGAAACATTTGGAATCGCGCTGCGGTAATCGCGTCGGGCCGGCATCGCGCAGGCGCCCGTCGGTTCCGTGGTACAATGCCCGCATGGATCGATTCTCACAGTGGCGGCCGCACCCGTGGCACGGGCTGTCGCCCGGGGTGGAGCCACCGCACCGCGTCACCGCGTTCATCGAGATCACGCCCTTCGACTTCGTGAAGTATGAGATCGACAAGGACTCGGGCTACCTGCGCATCGACCGTCCGCAGCGCACGTCGTCGCTGCCACCCGCGCTCTACGGGTTCATTCCGCGCACGTACGCCGGGGCGCGTGTGGGTGGTCTGATGCCCGGCGCGTCGGGTGGAGACGGGGATCCGCTCGACATCTGCGTGCTGAGCGAGCGGCTGGTGGCCAAATCCGAGGTGCTGGTGGCCACGCGGGTGGTGGGCGGAATCCCCATGCTCGACGACGGACACGCCGACGATAAAATCATCGCCGTGCTGGAAAACGACCCCCTCTGGGACGGCTTCGACGACCTCGCCCACATCCCCGGCCCCTACGTCGAGCGGCTGACCCACTACTTCGCCACCTATAAGATGATCCCTGGCAAGCCCTTGACGGCCTCGGTGGGGGAGCCCTACGGAAAGGCCCACGCCGAGGCGGTGATCCAGGCGGCCCTGGACGACTACCGCGAAGCCTTCCCGGCCCCCTGAATTCACGTGACCCCTTGACAAAAAAGTGTTTTCGGGGTATTCAGGCAATTAAGACCCTATTTTCCTATTTGATCGGTTCGGACGCCTTCCGGACCGATGCCCTCCGCCAGGAGGTGACGCGTGACAATCGGCAGCTGGGTCGCCCACGCCGTGGGCGAACGGATGACCTGGGAGACGCGCGACGAGGTTCTCGCCGACGGCGAGGTGCTCGTTGAGATCGCCGGGTGCGGCGTGTGCCACACCGACCTCGGCTACTTCTACGACGGCGTACCGACGCGCCATCCCTTTCCCCTGACACTCGGCCACGAAGTAAGCGGCGTGGTGGTTGAAGCCGGCCCCGGAGCGACCGAATGGGTCGACCGGCGTGTCGTCATCCCCGCCGTGATTCCGTGCGGCAAGTGCGATGCGTGCCGCGACGGGCACGGGTCCATCTGCCCGAAGCAGGTGTTCCTGGGCTGCGACGTGCACGGCGGATTCGCTACGCACGTCCGCGTGCCCGCCAACGGCCTGTGCCCGGTTCCGGATCTCAACGACCGTGCCATCAATCCCACCGGTCTCGACCTCGCCGCGCTGTCCGTGGTGGCCGACGCCGTTTCCACGCCCTACCAGGCCATCGTTCGCAGCGGGCTCGGCAAGGGCGACCTCGCCGTGTTCGTGGGTGTGGGGGGCGTGGGCGGGTTCGGCGTGCAGGTGGCGGCCGCGATGGGTGCCGCGGTGGTGGCGATCGACGTCGACGAAGAGCGCCTCACCACGATGAGCAAACACGGCGCCGCGCTCACGCTGCGCGCCGATATGGACTTCAAGTCGCTGCGCGGTGCGCTCCGGGATTTTGCGAAGGATATAAGGATACCCACGTGGCGGCAGAAGATCTTCGAGACGTCGGGGACGCCCGCGGGACAGTCCACCGCCTTCAGCCTGCTGGGCCACGGCGGTTACCTGAGCGTGGTCGGCTTCACACCGGCCAAGGTGGAGGTCCGGCTCTCCAACCTGATGGCCTTCGATGCCGTCGCGCAGGGCAACTGGGCGTGCCTTCCGGAACACTACCCGGCGGTCGTCGACATGATTCTTTCCGGCCGCGTCGTGCTGGAACCGTTCATCGAACGGCGCCCGCTATCGTCGATCAACGAAACCTTTGACGATGTCCACCACCGGCGCACCCGTCGCCGGATCATTCTCATTCCCGAGGAATAGCCATGGAACTCAAGAACCACGATCTCGCGCGCGGCGATGCCCCCGGCATCCTGTATGAAGAAGTCCCGGTGCGCGGACCCGGTGGCAAGGCCGTTGAAGGTCTGCACGCGATCCGCATCACGCTGGACAACCCCAAACAGCTCAACTCCTACACCACCGACATGGTCAAGGGCGTCATCCTCGGCATGCGCCGCGCCGCCAATGACCGTGCATGCGTGGCGGTGATCTTCACCGGCGCCGGCGACCGCGCGTTCTGCACCGGCGGCAACACCGCCGAGTACGCCGAGTACTACGCCGGCCGGCCCGAGGAGTACCGGCAGTACATGCGTTTGTTCAACGACATGGTCACGTCCATCCTCACCTGCGACAAGCCGGTGGTGTGCCGCGTCAACGGCATGCGCATTGGCGGCGGGCAGGAGATCGGCATGGCGTGTGACTTCTCGCTGGCCCAGGACATGGCGCTGTTCGGACAGGCGGGACCGCGGCACGGTTCCGCGCCCGACGGGGGCAGCACGGACTTCCTGCCGCTGTTTGTCGGCGTGGAAGCCGCCATGGAGAGCTGCACCGTCTGCCAGCCGTGGAGCGCGCACAAGGCCATGCGGCTGGGGCTGCTCACGCGCCTGGTGCCGGCGCTGAAGGTGGACGGGAGTTACGTGCCCAATCCGCTGGTGGTCACCGACCGCTACGTGGATGACATGGGACGCCTGGTGTATGGCGAGAAGAAGGAAGGGGACGGCCTGGCGCGGGGCAAGGAAATGCTCAAGCGCGGGGCCATGGATCTTTCGCAACTCGACGCGGAAGTGGACGCCTTCGTGTATTCGCTCGCCATGACCATGCCCGGCTGCCTGAGCAAGACCATCGAGAGCGTGCGCAAGCACAAGCTGATTCACTGGGACAAGAACCGCGAGACCAACCGCGCGTGGCTCGGACTCAACATGATGACCGAGGGGCGCGCAGGATTCCGCGCGTTTCACTACGGACCCAAGGATCACCGCGAGGTGGATTTCCTTCTCCTGCGCCGCCGCATCGCCGAGGGGCGCACGTGGGATGACGCGCTGACCGAGGAGATCCAGCCCAAACCCGACACCGTCAGCGGCCGCAAGGCCTGAAGAATGGAGGCCGCATGAGCAAGGAAGCGGTGCACACCGACGCGATACGCGTTGAGCCCCTCGACGAAGGGGCGATCTGGCGCGTCGTGCTCAACACGCCCAAAGCCAACATCATCGACCAGACCAAGACCGAGGCGCTGACGCGTGTGTTCGACGATGCGCACGGTGACACGGCGGTGAAGGCGATCGTCCTGCTGGGTGAGGGGCCGCATTTTTCGTTCGGCGCCAGCGTACAGGAGCACCTGCCGGATGCATGCGGCGCCATGCTCACCACGTTTCACGGGCTGTTTCGTTCCATGCTCAACGCGTCGGTGGTCACACTGGCGGCGGTGCGCGGTCAGTGTCTGGGCGGCGGGCTCGAACTGGCCGCGTTCTGCAACCGGGTGTTCGCGTCCGAGGACGCGCGCCTGGGCCAGCCGGAGATCGTGCTGGGCGTGTTTGCCCCGGTTGCCTCGGTGGTCCTGTGCGAGCGCATGGGCCGCGGCGGGGCCGAGGATCTCCTGCTCTCGGGAAGAACACTGACCGCCCGCGAGGCGCTGCCCCTCGGGCTGGTGGACGAGATCGCGGACGACCCCGCGGAAGCGGCCGTGTCGTACGCGCGCACCCACCTCCTTCCGCGGTCGGCGTCCAGCCTGCGCTGGGCGGTGCGCGCGGCCAGGCGCGACTACGGAGAGCGAATGACCGCGGAGCTCGCGCGTCTCGAGGCCATGTACCTGCATGGACTCATGCGCACCGCGGACGCCAACGAAGGCCTGCAGGCGTTTCTGGGAAAACGCCAGCCGGCATGGAGGAACCAGTGAGCACCAGCACCGGCGAACGCATGTCCCCGGGCCTCGCGGCCGTCGTGGAGCGCGCGGAGTTTATCTATCGCGATCGCGGCCTGGCCGAGGTTCGCGCGTGGAAGTCGCGCACCAGCGGCCTTGCCATTGGTTTCATGCCCATCTACGTGCCGCGCGAACTGTTGCACGCGCAGGGCGTCCTGCCGGTGGGCATCATGGGTGGGGGCGACGACCTGGAGATCATCCGCGGCGACGCCTACTACCAGTCGTACATCTGCCACATCCCGCGCAGCACCATCGAGATGGGCCTCAACGGCACCCTCGACTGCCTCGACGGCATGATCTTTCCGGCCACCTGCGACGTGATCCGCAACCTGTCCGGCATGTGGCAGCTCCAGTTCCCTGAGAAGATGTCGCGCTACTTCGACGTGCCGCAGAACTTCGATGCCGAGGTGGGCGGGAGCTTCTACCGCCGCGAGCTGGAGGACATCTCGCGCGAACTCACCGAACGCGGCGCCCGCCCGCTGGAGCCGGAGGCGCTGCGCGCGTCTATCGCGACCTACAACGAAAACCGCCGCCGCGTGGAGGCGCTGGTCAAGATCCGCCGCGACACACCCTGGAAGATCCCCACCCACGAGCTCTACCTGCTGCTGCGCGCGGGACAGGTGATTCCGGTGGAGGACTTCACCGCCATGCTCGACGAGTACACCGCGGCGGTCCAGGAAGAGACCGCGCGCCAGCCCATGGACCAGGCGCGGGTGCTGCTGACCGGGTCGTTCTGCGAACAGCCGCCGCTGGGGCTCATCAAGACGCTGGAGCGCTCGGGCTGCTACATCGTGGAGGACGACTTCGTGCAGGTGCACCGCTTCATCCGCGGCGAGATCCGCGAGAAAGGCGATCCCATGGACAGCCTGGTGCGCGCGTTCATCGAGGATGGCGTGGCCAGCCCGGTGCGCTACATCGCCGAGCACGAGAAGGGTGCGGAGCTGGTGGCGCGCGTCAAGGAGAGCGCCGCCGAGGGCGTCATCTACTGCTCGGCCAGCTTCTGCGACCCCGCCCTGCTCGACCAGCCTATGACCGTGCGCGCGCTGGACAAAGCGGGCATCCCCTACACGGCGTTCAAGTTCGCCGAGAACAACGGGCAGTTCCAGGTGATCCGCGAGCAGTCGGGCACCTTCGCCGACTCAATCAAACTTTGGAGCGAGGTATAGCCATGCCGCAAAAAGCCGCAACCGCGGTCCACAAGGAAGACAGTCAGCTGCGCCAGAAGAACATGATCGCAGAACACTACACGCGTCTGGCCAACGCCCCCGATACCGGCGAGAAGAACGTGTACACCTTCGTGCCGGGCAACCTGACCGAGCTGATCCGCAGCTTCGATCTGCTGCCGGTGCTGCCGGAGATCAACGCCCTGCAGTCCGCCATGCGTGGCAGATCGCGCGAGTACATATCGATTGCCGAAAAGCTGGGGCACTCCGAAGACGTGTGCACCTACGTCAAGTGCGACCTGGGAATGATGAAGTCGGGCAACGTCGGTCCCACCGGCGAACGGCTTCCCAAGCCCGACCTGCTGCTGCTCTCCTACACGGGCTGCTTCACCTTCATGAAGTGGTTCGAGATTCTGCGCGAGGAGTACGACTGCCCCGTGGCCATGCTGCACGTGCCTTACCAGGCCGACGGCGTGATCACGGACTCCATGCGCAAATACGTGGTGGACCAGCTCAAGGACAAGGTGATCCCGATGCTCGAGGAGGTGTCGGGGAAGCGCTACGACGAGGCGCGCCTCTCGCAGATGCTGGCGCGTTCCGCCCGCGCCGAGGACGACCTGGTGGCTGTACTCAACGCGGCCAAGCACCGCCCCTCGCCCATCGACGCGTACTTCGGGGGCGTGTACTACATCGGCCCCATATTCACCGCCTTCCGCGGCACCGAGGATGCGGTGGAGTACTACCGCATGCTGCGCGAGGAGGTGGAGGAGCGCGCGCGCCAGAAACTGGGCCCGGTGACACCGGACGGCCCCATGCAAAGCGAGCGCTTCCGGCTGGTGGTGGAGGGACCGCCCAACTGGACCAACTTCCGCGAGTTCTGGAAGATGTTCGCCGACGAGGGCGCGGTGGTGGTGGCGTCGACCTATACCAAGGTGGGTGGCGTGTACGACATGGGGTTCCGTCATGACCCCGAGCACCCGCTGGAGAGCCTGGCCGACTACTGCATGGGTTGCTACACCAACCTGTCGCTGCCGCGGCGTGTGGACATGCTCACACGCTACCTGCAGGAGTTCGACGCCGACGGCCTGCTGATCAACTCCATCAAGAGCTGCAATTCGTTCAGCGCCGGGCAGCTGATGATGCTGCGCGAAGTCGAAAAGAAGAGCGGGCGGCCGGGGGGCTTCATCGAGAGCGATCTGGTGGATCCGCGCTACTTCTCCGCCGCCAACATCAAGAACCGACTCGAGTCGTACCTGCAGATGATCGAACAGAAGCGCGCGGGGAGGACGGCATGAAGATCTGCGTGGGCATCGATCTTGGTTCCACCACCACCAAGGCTGTGATCCTGAACGAGGACAACGAAATCCTCGGCCGCGGCATCACCAACAGCCGCAGCAACTACAAGGTGGCGTGCGACGTGGCCCTGGGCGAGGCACTCATCAACGCGCGCTTCACCCTGCTCGAGGGTGCCATGAAGCGCGCGGGCGCGGAGTCCAAGCTCGACGTCCTGCCGCACCTCGAGCTGTTGTTCCGCCGGCGGCAGTTCCTGGCCCAGCTGGGCACGCTGATGGACGTGATCCACGCGTACATCCCCAAACGCGAACGCACCGAGCCCTTCGGCGTGGTGGTGGATGAGATCTTCCGGCGCATGGAGAAGGAATCCGACGAGATGTTCCAGCCCGGTGCCACCCGCAAGAGCGACTTCTTCCGTGACCTCGCGGGCAGCATCTACCTGCGCCAGGCCGAGGAGCTGGCGCGTTCGGAGAACGTTCCCTTCGACCGGCTGGTGGGGCTGTTCGACAAGGCCATCCTCGACGTGGAGAACCGGCCCGCGGCGGCCGACAACTTCGATGTGCACGCGCGTGCCGCACTGGCCATTCTGCCCGACGCGCCGCCGGAACTGGAGACCGCGGTGGCCGAAGCCACGGCGGTTACGCTGGACGTGGTCACCAGCGTTGGCACCGGCTACGGCCGCGCCACGCTTCCGTTTCCGAAGGAACAGATCCGTTCCGAAATCCTGTGCCACGGCCTGGGCGCGCACGCCATGTTCCCGGCAACGCGCACGGTGCTGGACATCGGCGGCCAGGACACCAAGGCCATCCAGGTGGACGATCGTGGCATCGTCACCTCGTTCCAGATGAACGACCGTTGCGCGGCCGGGTGCGGGCGATACCTGGGTTACATCGCCGACGAGATGAACCTCGGCCTGCAGGAGCTGGGACCCATGGCGTGCCAGTCCACGCGGCCGGTGCGCATCAATTCGACGTGCACCGTGTTCGCAGGCGCGGAGCTGCGCGAGCGCCTCTCGCTGGGCGAGAAGCGCGAGGACATCCTGGCCGGCCTGCACCGCGCCATCATTCTGCGCGCCATGTCGCTGCTGGCGCGCTCCGGCGGTGTGAGCGACGAATTCACCTTCACCGGCGGTGTCGCGCGCAACCCGGCCGCGGTGAACGCGCTGGGCTCGCTCATCGAAGACAACTACGGCAAGGTCACCATGAACATCTCACCCGACTCCATCTACACCGGGGCGCTGGGTGCGGCGCTGTTCGCACGGCAGGGCCCGCCGCCGGCGCACGCCGGCGGTTCGCCCGCAGAAGCGAGGGCAGTGGCATGAGCAAGCAACGGGATGTGATGCTGGTTTCCGGCATCGACGTGGGATCGTCCGCCATCAAGATCGTGGTGATGGAGGACTCGGGCGACGGTGGTGCCCGGGTTCTGTCCAAGGGGACGGAGCGCATTCGCCGTCGCGACCAGCAAATCGTCACCGCGGACCTGTTCCAGCAGTGCGTGGACGAGGCAAATCTGACGCCGACGGATCTTACCTACACCGCCACCACCGGCGAGGGCGAGACGGTGCCGTTTCGCACCGGGCACTTCTACGGCATGACCACGCACGCGCGCGGCGGGCTGTTTCTCGACCCGGAGGCCCGCGCGGTGCTGGACATCGGCGCGCTGCACACGCGCGGCGTGCTGCTCGACGAACGCGCCAAGGTGCTGAGCTACCGCATGACCAGCCAGTGCGCCTCCGGCTCCGGCCAGTTCCTGGAAAACATCAGCCGCTACCTGGGGATCACCCTGGACGAAATCGGGCCGTTGTCGCTGGAGGCGGACAACCCGGAGGCCTGCTCGTCGATCTGCGCCGTGCTCGCCGAGACCGACGTGATCAACATGGTGTCGCGCGGCATCACCACCTCCAACATCATCAAGGGGATCCACCAGTCCATGGCGGGGCGCTATCTGCGCCTGCTGACGTCGGCCGGGGCGAGCGGCGTGACGCTGATCACCGGCGGCCTGGCCAACGACGTGGGCCTGGTGCAGGCGCTGCGCGAAGCCGCCGCCGAGCAGAAGAAGAGCACACTCGAGATCCGCGCCCACGAAGACTCGGTGTACGCGGGCGCGCTGGGTGCGGCGTTGTGGGGCGCTTTTCGCGCGCGCAAGCTCGCGGCGCGCGGCATCTCACTGGGAACGGCGGCCCCGGCATGACCGCCGCCCGCGAGGATCCCGCGCGCTTCATCGCGCTCGAGGGGCGCCTGGCGCTGGTGGCCGGCGGCGCGGGGGGCATTGGCTCGGCCATCGTGCGCATGTTCCAGGCGGCGGGTGCGGCGGTGGTGGTGGCGGACCGGCCGGGTACGACCGCACCGGAAGACGCGGAGTTCCTGCCCTGCGACGTGGCCGATGCGGCGTCGGTGGCGTCGCTGTTCGAAACGTTGCAGAAGACGCGCTCGAATCTCGACATCCTGGTACACGCCGCGGGTGTCACGCAGGACGCCGTGCTGTGGAAGATGACCCCGGACGCGTGGCAGAACGTGCTGCGCGTCAACCTGGATTCGGCCTTTCACCTGTTGCACGGCGCGGTTCCCATGCTGCGGCGCGCGGAGTCGGCCAGCGTGATCCTGGTGACGTCCATCAACGGGGAACGCGGCAAGTTCGGGCAGGCCAACTATGCGGCCAGCAAGGCGGGTTTGATCGGGCTGGGGCGCACCGCCGCCCGCGAGCTGGGCGCGTTCGGTATTCGCGTGAACATGATTGCGCCGGGAATGATCCGCACCGCGATGACCGAGGCGCTCACGGATGAGGTGCGGGAGCGCGCGCAGGATGAAAGCGTGTTGCGGCGGCTGGGCGAACCGGACGACGTGGCGCGCGTGGCGCTGTTTCTCGCCTCGGGCCTGTCGCGGCACGTCACCGGGCAGGTGCTGCGCGTGGACGGGGGCCAGTTGATCGCATGACAGAAGTGGAGAAAGGTATGAATGAGACAACGAGTGGAACCGTGGTGGTGCGAAACCTCAGGCCCGCGGATCTGGACGCGGTTATCGCGCTGGATGCAAAGAACACCGGGCACCGGCGCGACGACTACTTCCGGGTCAAGTTGCAGCAGAACCTGGTCGAAACGGGCATCAAGGTTTCCCTGGCCGCGGAAACCGACGGCGCCTTCGCGGGCTTTCTGCTGGCGCGGGTGTACTACGGGGAGTTCGGACAGACCGAGCCGGTTGCCGTGCTCGACACCATCGACGTGCACCCGGACTTTCGCGGCCGCGGCGTGGGCAGCGCGCTGCTCGACCAGTTGCGTTTGAATCTTTCCGGACTCGGGGTGACCTCGCTGCGAACCGAAGTGGGCTGGGACGATCTGACATTGATCGGTTTCTTCCAGCACGAGGGATTCCGGCCCGGCGCCCGCCTGTGTCTGGACCTCGACCTCACCGGGCCGCGCCCGGAGCGTGCCGACGCATGACAACGGGAACCAGCATCCGTCACGCCCTCTACGCGGTGATCGACCTGGCGCGATCGGACGAGTCCAATCCGATCAGCGTGGCGAGCATCGCGCAACGACGGGGCATACCGGAGACCGCACTGGCCAAGGTGTTTCAACGGCTGGTGCGTTCCGGCCTCGTGGTGGGGATGCGCGGACCCCACGGCGGATACCGGCTGGCGCGCCCCGCCAGCGAGATAACGGTACTCGACGTCATGGACGTGTTTTCTCCCGCGCAATCGGATGCGCGTCTCCCCGAGGACGTTGGCCGCGACGACCGCCTGGAGGAATTCATCGGGACGGTCGACGGGCAGGCGCGAAGCGCCTTTGCATCGGTCACCATCGACCAGCTGGCCGCGAAGGACAAGACCTCTCTCTGACGGCCGCGTAGTTTCGGCGCCGCACGCAAACAAGCCGCAGCAACACTAGTAAGGAGTGCACCCAAGATGGGATTGAAAGGGGCCGTTCTCGCCGTCTGTCTGTCCGCGCTGGCGCTTGCGCCCGCGTCGGCGTCCGCGGAAGGGAAGTTCAGTGCATGGGTTTTTGGAGACTACTACTACTTTGCCCAGGAGCACGACACCACCGCTGTCGACCAGAGCGGATTCTGGTTCCGCCTCGTCGACCTCACCTGGGACGAGAAACTCGACGAAGCGTTCTCCACGCGCCTGCGAATCGAAACCGCCAGCCCCGGGAGTTTTTCCGCCACGCCGGCGGCCATGATCGTGTACATGAAGGACGCCTGGATCAAGTGGAGCCAGGGGCGCCAGGCGGTCATCCTGGGGCTCACCACGCCGCCGTCGCATAGCTACACGGAGGCGATCTGGGGCTATCGCTACATCGAAAAATTCCCGTTCGAGCTGGCGGGGTTCGGCGGGTCGCGCGACATCGGCCTGGGTGCCACGGGCTGGCTGCTCGGCGGGAGCCAGCTTGGCTACCACGTCATGGTGGCCAATGGCAACGGGCTGCTCAACGAGCAGGACGCCGAGAAGCGGATCTCGGGCTCGTTGCGCTACCGCTTCACCAAGGCGTTTTCCGTGGAAGGGTACGCCGATTTCGAACCCCGCTCCTATGACACCGACCGCGCCACCTTCCGTGGTTTTGCGGGCTACCAGCGGGAGAGCTTGCGCGCGGCGCTCGAGTACGACCAGCAGACGCGCAATCTCAGCGACGGCGGCTCCTACGACCTGCGGGTGGTGTCGGGCTTTGTTGCCGGCAGGGTGGCGGAGAAGGTGTGGCTCTTGGGCCGCGTGGACCGCCACATGGACGAGGATCCCGGCTACGCGCCGGGTTCGGCCCCGGGCCGGCCCTACCTGCCGTACGATTCTTCGGTCAAGAACACGTTCCTGCTGGCCGGAATCGAGTTGAAGGCCCGTGACAACGTGGCCTTCACCCCCAACGTCGAGGCGATCCTGTACGACGAGCCGGACGGCGGGGGTCCGGCCCCGGAGGACGACGTCGTGTACCGGGTGACGTTCGAGTTCACGTATTAGCGCCGAAAGCCGCCGGGCGCCCCCCCCACAGGGGCGCCCGCCCGCACCTTCCCTCGATCCGTCTACATGCACAAGGCCTGCCTCCGTTAAGATTTACCGTGGGTTTACTCTGTCTTCACATGGGAGCCGTAGTCTTCGGCGCACACATTGATGTACTTCGATTGGTCCAACGCTTCACACGAGGAGTGACTCATGGGATTGAGGAAACTGGTTCTGACGGTCGCGGTCATGGCGGCGGCGCTGGCGCCGGCGGCGGCCTCCGCGGAAGGAAAATTCGGGGCCCTGGTGTTCGGTGACTACTACTACTTCGTCGAGGAGCACGACTCCGCGACCGCGGAGCAGAACGGGTTCTGGATCCGGCGCGTCAACCTCACCTGGGACGAGAAGTTCGATGACGCCTTCTCGGCCCGCCTGCGAATCGAAACCGCCAGCCCGGGGGACTTCCTGCCCGACAACCAGGACGTGATGATCACGTACATGAAGGATGCCTGGATTCGCTGGAAGCACAACAACCAGTCGCTCTACCTGGGGCTCACCCAGAACCCGTCGCACAGCTTCATCGAGGAGTTCTGGGGCTACCGCCACCTCGAGAAGATCCCCGGCGAGTTGCAGGGCTTCTACGGCTCGCGGGACATGGGGCTGGCCGCGCAGGGTTCGCTGGGCGCGTCGAAGAAGCTCGGCTATCACGTCATGGTGGGCAACGGGACCGGAACCCGCAACGAACTCGATGGACGCAAGAAGATCTCGGGTGAAGCCCGCTACTCCTTCACCAGTGCGCTGGTGGCGGAGGTGTATGCCGACTACGAGGATCGTGCCGGCAACACCGACCGTGTCACCCTCCGCGGCTTCCTGGGGTACAAGAAGGAGAAGTTCCGTGCGGGCGCGGAGTACGTCCAGCAGACGCGCGACCAGGAAAACGCGGACTCCTATGACCTGGGCGTGATTTCGGGCTTCGCGGCCGGCCAGGTGGCCGAGAAGGTCTGGCTGCTGGGGCGGGTGGACCGCGCCATGGATCCCGGAGCCTCCAAGCCAGGTGCGCCCTACTTCCCGATGACGTCGGAGGTGCCCAGCACCTTCATCCTGGCGGGTGTGGAACTCGTCGCGCGGGAAAACATCACCTTCACGCCCAACGTCGAGGTGGCGCTCTACGACGCCCCGGAGGACGGCAGCCCGACGCCCAAGAACGACGTCGTGGCCCGCGTGACGTTCATGTACAAGTACTAGATCACCTTTGGCGCAAGCGACGCCGCTCCGACGCGATTTCCGCAGCGCGATTTCAAATGTTTCGCGCGAGGACCATGAGCGGAGGAGCGGCGTCGATTGCGCCCCGGCAACCCCGGCAAAGCCGCGCGCACGGGCGGTTGCCGCATTGTCTCCTATCGTGTACCCTCGCCGGATTCCCGTCCCAACCGAGTGCCGAAAGGAGACCCTCTTGAGACCCACGCAGTGGATTCTGGCCGCCATCCTGCTGGTGAGCCTGCCGGGGCTGGCGATCGCCGCCACCCCCGCCGAGACATTCAACAAGCTCCTCGACGACGAGTGGGACGCGCGCATGCGCGAGTTCCCGTTGTTTGCCACCCAGACTGGTGACCACCGTTTCAACGACAAGCTCGGATCGGTGAGCATCGCGGATGCCACACGGCGCGACGCGCAAAACCGGGAATTTCTCGCCCGCCTCGACAAGATCGATCGCGCGCAGCTGCAGGGGGCGGATCGCGTGAACTACGACCTGTTCCGCCGCAACCTCGCCGACCGCATCGAGGACTACCAGTTCAAGACTTACCTCATGCCCATCACCAACCGTGAAGGGTTCCACACGTCCTTCGCACAGCTGGCGGATCGCGTGCCGCTGCGGACGGTGCGGGACTACGAGAACTACTGCGCGCGCCTCGAAGCGTTCAAGGCCTACGCCGGGCAGTACGTCGACGTGATGCGCGAGGGAATCAAGCAGGGCTACGTGCTCCCGAAGATCGTGCTGGACGGCTGGGAACCGGCGGTGGAAGACCACGTGGTGGACGATCCCACCCGCAGCCTCCTCTATGACGCTTTCGAGAAGTTCCCGGATGCGATTGCGCAGAAGGACCGCGATCGCCTCACCGCGCGCGGCACGAAGGCGATCATGGACTCGGTGGTGCCGGGATACCGCGCGTTTGGCGAGTTCATGAAGAAGGAGTACGTGCCGGCATGCCGTGAGACCATCGGTGCCGCCGACCTTCCCAACGGCAAAGCCTACTATGAGTTCTGTGTGCGCAACTACACCACCCTCGACCTCACGCCCCGCCAGGTGCACGAGACCGGTCTCTCCGAGGTGAAGCGCATTCGCGCGGAGATGGACGGCGTCATCGCCAAGACCGGTTTCGAGGGTTCGTTCGCCGAGTTCCTGGAATTCCTGCGCACGGATCCGCGCTTCTACGTGACGACGCCGGAAGCTCTCATGAAGGAGACCGCGCTTATCTGCAAGAAGGCCGACGGACAGCTGCCCACGCTGTTCAAGACGCTGCCGCGCATGCCGTACGGGCTCAAACCCGTTCCGGATTTCATCGCGGACAAGACCTCCACCGCGTACTACGAGGATCCTACCGGCGACGGCACCCGGGCCGGCTTCTACCATGTCAACACGTCCAGACTGGAGAGCCGGCCATTGTACGAACTCGAGTCTCTTTCGCTGCACGAAGCGGTGCCGGGGCACCACCTGCAGATCGCCATCCAGTACGAGCTGCCCGGCGTTCCCAATTTCCGCCGCTACGACTGGTTCACGGCCTTCGTGGAGGGCTGGGGGCTGTACTCGGAACGCCTCGGCATGGAAATGGGCTTCTACCAGGATCCCTACAGCGATTTCGGCCGTCTCACCTACGAGATGTGGCGCGCCATGCGCCTGGTGGTGGACACCGGCATGCACTACTTCGGGTGGACCCGGCAGCAGGCCATCGACTACATGGCCGCCAACGGAGCCCTCTCCATTCACAACGTGACCACCGAGGTGGACCGCTACATCTCCTGGCCGGGACAGGCGGTGGCCTACAAGACGGGTGAGTTGAAGTTCCGCGAACTGCGCGACTACGCCTCGAAGGAACTCGGGGCCGGGTTCGACGTTCGTGAGTTTCACGACGTGTGCCTGTGGAGTGGCGCGGTGCCGCTGCAGGTTCTTGACGACAACGTGAAGGCCTGGGTGGCGGAGAAGAAGCGCAAGTAGGCATCCGGAGGCCCCGATGATCAGGGACGTCGTGGTCGTGGGCGCAGGACCCGCCGGCAGCGTGGCTGCCGCCGCACTCGCGCGCCGCGGCCACGATGTCCTCCTGCTCGACCGCGAGGAATTCCCCCGCAACAAACCGTGCGGTGACGGCGTCCCGCCCGGAACCGTCGCTATTCTCAACGATCTCGGCATGGCCGCGGCGCTGCGGGACGCGAGCTTTCCATCCATTCGTGGCATCCGCATGACGTCGCCGCGCGGTCGTTCCTGGAACGTGAGTCTGCACCCGCGGCGCGAGGACGCCGATTTCTTCATCGCGTCGCGCCTCGTGTTCGACGACCTCATCCGCCGCCACGCCGTCTCCTGCGGCGCGGAGTTCCGGCGCTGGCCGGTGCGATCGCTGCTGTTCGAGGACGGCCGTGTGCGCGGCGTGGTTGCGCTTATCGACGGCACCGAAACGCCGGTCCGGGCGCGCATGACGATCGGCGCCGACGGCGCCACCTCGCAGGTGGCGCGCTCGCTCCCCGGCGCCAAGGCGCCGGCCGTGGACCGCGGCGTCGCCATTCGCGCCTACGTGGATGGAATCCAAACCATCCCGCACACCATCGAACTCCACTGGCTCGCACGCCACGCGCCGGGTTACGCGTGGGTATTCCCCATGGGGCCGTCGCTGGCAAACGTCGGCGTGGTGGTGCGCAGCGACGTGTTCAAGCGCAGGGGGACTTCGCTCGACACGTTGCTCGACGAGCTTCTCGCCTCCCCCGTCCTGAAGGAGCGTGTGGCAAGTGGCGCGACACGCGGAGACAGCGCCACCTGGCAGCTGCCTTACGCAACACCGCGGCGTTCGCCGCGCTCCTTCGACGGTGTGCTGCTGGCGGGCGACGCGGCCCGGCTGGTCGACCCGCTCACCGGCGAGGGCATTCACAACGCGGTCGTCTCGGGAAGCATCGCGGCCGATGTTGTCCACGGAGCACTGGCGCGCAACGACACCTCGCGGGAATCGCTGTCCGGGTACGACCGCCGCTGCGAGCGCGAGCTGGGGTCGCTGATCCGCCGCGCGCATCGCGCCCAGCGGCATCTGGCCGCGCACCCGCTCGCGCTGGAGGCGTTGTTTGTGCTGATGGGGGTGGGAGCCGGCCTCGTAATCCGTTGGCTCAATGCTGTTTCCACCGATTTTCACGTGGGCGCGCCGGACCGCTCGAATACCGGTCCGGGCGTCGTGTAGCAGCCTCATTATTGCCAAACGCGCGCCGGCGAGCGCCGGCTGCCAGGAGGAGGAACCGATGTCACTCGAAGATCAACTGGCCATACGCTTCGTCTGCGGCAAGTGCAAGGGGCAGGGCGGAAACACCCGGCGCATCTCCGCGGCGGGTACCGGGCTGTCCAAGATTCTCGATATCCAGCACAACCAGTTCATTCTGCTCTCGTGCCGCAACTGCGGCTACACCGAGGTCTATGACCCCGCGGTTCTGGAAGGCAAGAAGCACCTCGGGTCCATCCTCGACGTCCTCTTCGGCGGTTAGGCCCGCGCTCATCCCGGTAACAAGCTGTCATATAGCTAGTTATCGGGATGTCCGCCCGGCCGGAATCTTCACCGGGTCTTCACACTCTCTTTACCTGCCGACTTTATCCTTCACGCGGCTGTGCAAAGGTCTCAAAACAGGTAAACTTCGGTGCTCCGAAACGAGGAGGGACTCCCCAACATGATTCGCAAGCCGTTTGTCACACTGTTCATGGCGATCGCCACGCTGAGCGCGCTGGTGTTCGCGGGAATCAGTATCGCCAGCAGTCTCACGGTAGATCCCAAGCTACCCGCGTACAAGTTGACCTCGGGGGTTTCCGGCTCCATCAAGAGTGTGGGCTCCGACACCATGAACAACCTCATGGCGCTGTGGGCGGGCGATTTCCGCAAGAGCTATCCCAACGTCCAGGTGGAGATCGAGGGCAAGGGCTCATCGACCGCTCCGCCGGCGCTCATCGCGGGCACGGCCACCTTCGGCCCCATGAGCCGCGCGATGAAGAACCAGGAGATCGACGAGTTCGAGGCGAAGTTCGGCTACAAGCCGACCGGCCTGCGCTCATCCATCGACATGCTCGCGGTCTACGTCCACAAGGACAACCCCATCGAGTCGCTGTCCATGCAGCAGATCGACGCCATCTTCTCCAAGACGCGCAAGGGTGGTTACGAGACCGACATCACCACATGGGGACAGCTGGGCGTTACCGGCGAGTGGGCCAACAAGCCGATCAGCCTGTATGGCCGCAACTCGGCGTCGGGCACCTACGGCTACTTCAAGGAGCACGCGCTGTTCAAGGGCGACTTCAAGGACGCGGTCAAGGAGCAGCCGGGCAGCTCATCGGTGGTGCAGGGTGTGGCCAGCGACCGCTTCGGCATCGGCTACAGCGGCATCGGCTACAAGACCGCCGACGTGCGCGCCGTGCCCATCAAGGCAGACGCCGCATCGGAGGCGGTGCCCGCGGCGGCCGAGTTTGCCTACACGGGCACCTACCCGCTGGCCCGGTTCCTCTATATCTATGTGAACCTCAAGCCGGGGACGGAACTGGATCCGCTGCGCGGTGAGTTCCTGAAGTTCGTGTTCAGCAAAGAGGGACAGTCCAGCGTGATCAAGGACGGCTACTACCCCGTGAACGCGAAGATCGCGGGCGAGGAGCTCGCCAGGCTGGGTCTCAACGTCAGCAGCCGCTGAAGCGGCCTGACCATCGTTCTGGTATTATCGTCCGGTGGGCGGCGGGCAGCGCCGCCCACCGGTATCTCTATTAAATGACACTACGGCCTCGGACGCGAAACCACGGCACCCGGTGGACGGTCAGGGCGGCGGACCGCATCGCCGCCGCTTGCATTTCCGTGGGTGGCGTGGGGACGATCCTCGCGGTGTCCGGGGTGTTCCTGTTTCTGCTCAGCGTCGCCATTCCCCTCCTCAAGTCGGGACACGCCACGCGCGAATCCGGCCTGACCGTTCCCGCCGCCGCGCGCGTGCTGCGCGTGGGTACGGACGAATACCGGGTTGCCGCCTGGGCGCTGTCATCGGATGGCGCGTTGCGCGTGTTCCGCCTGGACAACGGCGACACGGTGACGACGCGCGTTCTCACCGGGCCCGATTCACTTTCCGCGGTTTCCTTCGACACCGAGAGCGGTTCGTTTGCGATCGGGCTGATCGACGGATCGCTGCGGCTGGGGCGCATGCGCTTCCGCACCGACTTTCCGTCCGCGGAGGACGTCGGCGCCGGCGCATCCACCTTGCGGCCGGATTCGGTGTTTGCCGTCGGCGGCGCGCTGGTGGAGGTGCTGGCGGACGGTTCGCTGCGGCGGCAGACCCTGGTGGTGGAAACCGACGCGGACCTGGATGACGCGGTGCCGGGGGCGGTGCGCGTGATCGATCATGTCGCGTCCGGGAGTGCGTACGTCGTGGCGGCAGTGGGTGCTTTGGACACGACCGCCGTGTTGCGCGTGGACCGGCGCGAGAACGCGTTCACCGGCGAAGAAACCCTGGAACTCACGCGCGGTGTGCTGCCGCCCCCGCCAGGCGGTACCCCCGCGCACCTGCTCGTCACCGCGGCGGGTGCGGCGGTGTGGGTGATCGACGGGGCCGGACGCGCCACGGTGTGGAACACGCGCGACGTGAATTCGCCGGAACTGCGCGTGGCGGGTGGACTGGCCGCGCAGGGCGCGCGGCTGACGGCGGTGACGGCGCTGCTGGGCCGGCAGACGGTTCTCACCGGCGATGGCGGCGGGGCCATCGACGCGTGGTTTACCTACGAGGAAGCGGCCAGCGACACCACCCCCGCCACCATCGCGTTAGGCAGTCCGCGCCACTTCGCGGGTGAGGGGAGCGCGGCGACGGCGCTGGCCGCGTCGGCGCGCGAGCGGGTGTTCATTGCGGGTTTCGCCGATGGGAGCGTGAACGTGTTGCAGGCCACCAGCGGCAAGCGCGTCATCGGCATCGACATCGGTGACGGGCCGGTGGATGCGGTGGCGTTCTCGCCCAAGAACGACGGGCTGCTGGTGCTCGCGGGCGGTGCGTTGCATCACTTCGACGTCGACCTGGGCCACCCGGCGGCAACGCTGCGCGCGATGTTCCGGCCGGTGTGGTACGAAGGCTATCCCGGCGCGGCGCACGTGTGGCAGTCCTCGGCGGGCACCGACGACTTCGAACCCAAGTTCGGGATGTGGCCGCTGGTATTCGGCACGCTCAAGGCGACTTTCTACTCGATGCTGTTCGGCGTGCCGCTGGCGCTGCTGGCGGCCATCTATACCAGCGAGTTCATCTCGCCCGCGCTGCGGCCGCGGCTCAAGACGGTGGTCGAAACCATGGCCAGCCTTCCCAGCGTGGTGCTGGGTTTCCTGGCCGCCATCGTGATCGCGCCGTTCGTGCAGGGTGCGGTGCCGGCGGTGCTGGTCTCGTTCGCCACCATTCCGGGCATGCTGCTGGCCGCGGGCTACGCGTGGCAGCTGCTCCCGCAGGAGACGGCGCGGCGGCTGGCGCGCTTCCGCCTGTTGTTGCTGCTCGCCATTCTTCCGCTGGCGCTGCTGGCCGCGCGGGTGCTGGGCCCCTGGATGGAGTCCTGGTTCTTCGGCGGGGACATCATGGCGTGGCTGGCGGGAAGGTCGGGAAGTGCCTTCGGCGGCTGGTTCCTGCTGCTGCTCCCGCTGAGCGCGGTCGCGGTGATTCTCCTCGTCGGCCGCATGACCGGGGAGTTGATGCGCAATATCGCGGCGCGTTCCACGCGCTCGCGCATGGCGTCGCTGGACATGACGCGCTTCCTGGTGGGGACGCTGGCAACGGTCATGTTTGCCGTGGTGGGTGCCGCGGTGCTCACCTCGCTGGGAATGGATGCGCGCGGGGGCATGATCGACACCTACGTGCAGCGCAACGCGCTGGTGGTGGGTTTCGTGATGGGCTTCGCGGTGATCCCCATCATCTATACCATCGCGGAAGACGCGCTCTCCGCGGTGCCGGACCACCTGCGCGCGGCGTCGCTGGGCGCGGGTGCCACGCCCTGGCAGACGGCCATCCGCATCGTGCTGCCGACGGCGATGAGCGGGCTCTTCTCCGCCATCATGATCGGGCTGGGCCGCGCGGTGGGCGAAACCATGATTGTGCTGATGGCGGCCGGCAACACCCCCATCATGGAGATGAACATCTTCAACGGCTTCCGCACGCTGTCGGCCAACATCGCCACCGAACTGCCGGAGGCGGTTCGCGACAGCACGCACTACCGCACGCTGTTCCTGGCCGCACTGCTGCTGTTCCTGATGACATTCATCGTCAACACGGTGGCCGAGATCGTGCGGCTCCGCTTCCGCCGGAGGTCGGCGCAGATATGAGCGGTGTTCAGGGGTGGGGAAAACGCACCAGAGCGCGCGGCGGCACGTCGTTGCTGGCGCACGGCGAGAACATGCTGTGGCTGATGGGCGGCGCGCTCGCCATCTGCCTGGTCATGATTGTGGGACTGCTGGGGTTGGTGGTCTACCAGGGCGCCACCACGTTCTGGCCGGACCCGATCGTCGCGGTCACGCTGGACGGCGGCAGGAAGTTCATGGGTGAAGAGACGCGGCGCGAACGCTTCACGCCCACGCCGGAGGCGATGGCGGGGTGGTCGGAGCAGACGCGCAGCCAGTTCGAGCATGACTCCGAGCTCGCGAAGCACGCCACGCGACGGATGCTGCGCACGGGCAACTTCGACGTCAGTGGCTCGCACTTCGAATGGGTGGACGACTTTGCGCTCACCAGCAGCGAACGCCCGGAGTGGGCGGTGCTGCTCGAGCGGCGCGAGTGGGGGCGGTTCTACGGCACCCCGGTTGGTTTCCGGGTGGACGGCGAGCTGGTGGCGCGGGACCCCGCGGAGGCGTGGCGCGCGTTCGACGCGGTCCACGGCGAGGTGTCGGCCCGTTTCGACCGGCGCTATCGCCTGCAGAAGCGCGACTTCGGCAAGCTGCACGCGCAGGCGGAACGCGCGCGGCTCAAGTTGCGCGAGGTCGAGATGGAGTACGGAGAATCGTCGGAGGAGTACGAGAGCGCGCGGGCCATCCAGGAGGGCGAGTTGTCCGCCATCGAGGCGCGCGGCCAGACGCTGGAAGAGGAGATCCGGCTGCTCGACGAAGAGAACAGCCGCTACGCGCTCGTCATGGCCACGGTCGCCGGTGACACCGTAGTCATTCCGGCCGCGAACATCGTGCGCGGTTATCCCGCCAACCGGCTGGGCCCGGTGGCGAAACTCGGTGTGTACGCATCGCGGTGGAAGGAGTTTCTCACCGCGGATCCGCGCGAGGCCAACAGCGAGGGCGGCGTGTGGCCCGCCATCGTCGGCACGGTGATCATGACGCTACTCATGTCGGTGGCGGTGGTTCCGTTTGGGGTGCTGGCCGCACTCTACCTGCGCGAATACGCCAAAGAAGGCGTGATGGTGAGCGCGGTGCGCATCGCCATCAACAACATGGCGGGCGTGCCCAGCATTGTGTTCGGCGTGTTCGGCCTGGGCTTCTTCTGTTACATCTTCGGCGGCTCCATCGACCAGGTGTTCTTTGCGGAGAAGCTGCCCAACCCGACCTACGGCAAGGGCGGCGTGCTGTGGGCCTCGCTCACGCTGGCGCTGCTGACCCTGCCGGTGGTGGTGGTGGCCACCGAGGAGGCGCTGGCGGCGGTGCCGCGCTCCATGCGCGAGGGCTCCTACGCCTGCGGCGCCAGCAAGTGGCAGACGATCCGGCGCATCGTGCTGCCGCGCGCCATGCCCGGCATCATGACCGGGTTCATCCTCGCCATGGCGCGGGGCGCGGGCGAGGTGGCGCCGCTGATGCTGGTGGGCGCGGTCAAACTGGCGCCCGACCTGCCGCTCGACGGCGTGGCGCCCTACCTGCACCCCGACCGCAGCTTCATGCACCTGGGCTTTCACATTTTCGACCTGGGGTTCCAGAGCCAGAACAGCGAGGCGGCCAAGCCGATGGTGTTCACCACCACGCTGCTGCTCATTTCCATCATCGCATCTTTGAACATCTTTGCCGTGTGGATACGCACGCGGTTGCGGCGCCGCTTCGTCGGTGGTACGTTCTAGCCCGTGCAGGAAACCCATCCATGAGCGATCCCATTCTTACTCCCAGGGGCGAGGGCGCGACCTCCGGCGCGGACCGTCTGCGCGCCATCGCGCGCGGCGAGGAAGTGGCCGCCACCATTCACGACGCGGTAGCAAGTGAAAAAGCGGTGGCCGAGGTGAAGGCGTTCAAGCTGTGGTACGGCGCCAAGCAGGCGCTGTACTCCATCGGCATGGCCATGCCCGAGGGCAAGATCACCGCCATCGTCGGTCCGTCGGGTTGCGGCAAGTCCACGCTGCTCCGCTCCATCAACCGCCTCAACGACCTGCTCGACGAGGTGCGCATCGAGGGCGACATCCTGCTCAACGGCGATTCCATCTACGGGCGTTCGGTGGATGTCATCGAGCTGCGCAAGCGCATGGGAATGGTGTTCCAGAAGTCGAACCCGTTTCCGATGAGCATCTACGAGAACGTGGTCTACTCGTTGCGGGTGGACGGGGTGCGCGACCGGCACGTGCTCGACGAGGTGTGCGAGCGCAGCCTGGAGGGCGCGGCGCTGTGGGACGAGGTCAAGGACCGGCTCCACGAGAGCGCGCTGGGGCTCTCGGGCGGGCAGCAGCAGCGGCTGTGCATCGCGCGCGCCATCGCCGGCGAGCCCGAGGTGCTGCTGATGGACGAGCCCTGCTCGGCGCTGGACCCCATCGCCACCGGCAAGATCGAGGATCTCATGCAGGAGCTCAAGGGGTCCTACTCCATCGTCATCGTGACCCACAACATGCAGCAGGCGGCGCGGGTGAGCGATTACACGGCGTTCATGTACCTGGGACGGCTCATCGAGTACGGGCCGACGGCCGACATCTTCACCAACCCGAAACTGTCGGAAACCTCGGACTACGTGACGGGGCGGTTCGGATAAACGTCGTGTGTGGGTCTGGCGAAGCCGGTAAAGTGCGGTTTAACCGACCGGGACGATTTACGCGCCGTTTACCGCATCTTTTTGTGGAGGCGCTATCTTTAGTCCCATCATGATCCTGGAGAAAAGACAGACCTTGCTCAAGACCGAGAAGATCGTCGTCATCGAGGACGAGGATGATATCCTCGAAGTCATCGCGTACAACCTCAAGCGCGAGGGCTACGAGGTGATCACCAGCACCAGCGGCGAGGACGGCCTCGAAAAGATCGAGAAGTCATCCCCGCAGCTGGTGGTGCTGGACCTCATGCTCCCCGAGATCGACGGCCTGGAACTGTGCCGCAAACTCAAGTCCGACCCCCTCACCAGGTCCATTCCCGTCATCATGGTGACGGCGAAGGGCGAGGAGAGCGACGTGGTGCTGGGCCTGGGTGTCGGCGCCGACGACTACGTCACCAAGCCCTTCAGCCCCCGGGAGCTGGTGGCGCGGGTGAAGGCGGTGCTGCGCCGTTCGCGCGCGCGTCCCGAGGGCGACAGCCGCGAGCGCATCGCCCGCGGTGGCGTGGTGATCGACCCGCAACGCCACGACGTCCAGGTGGACGGAGAACCGGTCTTGCTGACGGCGACCGAGTTCCGGCTGTTGCACTTCCTTGCCACGCATCCCGGCCGCGTGTTTACACGCGATCACCTGCTCACACGTGTCATTGGCGAGGACGCCATTGTCATCGACCGCAACATCGATGTGCACGTTCGCGCGATTCGCAAGAAGCTCGGGGCGCACCGCGAGTTGATTGAGACGATTCGCGGCGTCGGTTACCGGTTCAAAGACAAAGACTGACCCATGCTCGGCTCGCGTTTCCTCTGGAAGCTGTATGCGGGCTACGCGGTCGTAATCCTCATCACCGCGGTCCTGGTGGGCGTGCTTGCCATCCGCGGCTTCGAACGCGACCTGACCCGCCAGATCGAGGACTCGCTGCACAGCGAGGCGCTCCTGCTGCACGACATCGCCCTGCCCTTCGTGGACGTACCCCCGGACTCCGCCTTTCAAATGCGGGTGTGGGCGCTGGGCGCGCGGGCCGAAACCCGCCTCACCGTGATCGCCGCCGACGGGCGCGTGCTGGCGGACTCGCGCGAAGAACCCGCGGCCATGGACAACCAGCGCACGCGACCGGAAATCCGCCAGGCGCTGGCCGACGGGGTCGGGGTGGCCACGCTGTCGCCCAGCAGCGGCGATCGCAGCGCGATGTACCTGGCCATCCCGGTCATGAAGAACGGCAACGTGGCGGGGTTCGTGCGCGTGTCCAAGCCGCTGCTGGCACGGGAACGGCGCGGTGCCGTCCGCGGCCTGGTGGTGCTGGGGACGGTGGGGGCGGTGTTCGCGGCGCTGCTCATCGGGTTGCTGCTGGCGAGGAGCATCACGCAGCCCCTGCTGGCCATGACCGCGTCGGCGCGCGCGGTGGCGCAGGGTGATTTCAGCCGGCCGGTGCGCATCGACCGCAACGACGAGATCGGGTACCTGGCAGCGGCGTTGAATGCCATGACCGACCGCCTCAAGTCGCAGATCGACACCATCACCGCGGACCGCAACATGACGCTCGCCATCCTGGCGTCGATGGCGGAGGGCGTGGTGGCGGTGGACCGCGGTGAGTACGTGGTGCACATCAACAGCGCGGCGGAAACCATTCTGGGCGTGGATGCGAGCAACGCGAGGGGCCGCCGCATCTGGGAACTCACGCGCGTCATCGAGGTGAGCGAGGCGCTGTCGGATGCCATGAAGGAGAACCGGGTGCGGGTTTCCGAGGCGCGCATCTCGAGCCCGCAGAAGGACCAGGTGGTCCAGCTCATTGGCGCGCCGCTGCGCGACGCCAACGACACGCTGGTCGGCGCCATCGTGGTGCTGCACGACGTTAGCGACCTGCGACAGCTCGAGTCCGTCCGGCGGGACTTCGTGGCCAACATCTCCCACGAGCTCAAGACGCCGCTCGCGGCCATCCGCGGCCTGGTGGAAACGCTGATCGACGACCGCGCGATGGACAAGGGGACGCACGATCGCTTCGTGGAGAAGATCCGCGACCAGTCGATGCGCCTGAGCAACCTGGTGTCGGACCTGCTGACGCTGTCGCGCCTCGAGGCCGATCAGGGCGGCAGACAGTTCGAGCGCATGGATATGCGCGAGTCGGTGGCCGAGTCGTTCCGCGCGCAGGTGCACGTGGCGGAGACCAAGCGCGTGGAGCTGGACGCGAGTGTCTCCGACAAGCCGGTGCTCATCGAAGGCGATGGCGAGGCGCTGCGCGAACTGGTGGACAACCTGCTCAGCAACGCCATCAAGTACACCCCGGAGGGTGGACGGGTGGGGCTGCGCCTGGCGACGGAGGGGTCCAACGCTGTGCTGAGCGTGGAGGACACCGGCATCGGCATCGCCCCCGAGGACCAGGGCCGCATCTTCGAACGCTTCTACCGGGTGGACAAGGCGCGCTCCCGCCAGCTGGGCGGAACCGGTCTGGGGTTGTCCATCGTCAAGCACGTGGCGCTGGCCCACGGGGGCAACATATCACTCAAGAGTTCCCCGGGGCGGGGCAGCACGTTCCGGGTGCAGATACCGCTGGCGCGCGAGAACGGCGGCGGCGAGGCCGGGGTGTGAGTCTTTTTGTTGACGGGCAACGAATCGTCATTTAAAGATACCATGAATCGTTCGCAACCACCGAGAATTGGAATGGCCCGTCACCTGCAACGCGATCTGGACAACCTCGCCCGGGACCTCCTCACCATGGGGGCCATGGTGGAGGAAGCCACCAACAAGGCGATCACCGCCCTGGCACGGCGCAATCGCGCGCTGGCCCGGGAGGTCACCCAGGGTGACCCGGCCATCAACGACCAGGAGAACCTGGTCGAAGAGAACGCCCTCAAGATCCTCGCACTGCACCAGCCGGTCGCGGCCGACCTGCGCTTCATTATTACCGCGCTCAAGGTGAACAACGACCTGGAGCGTATCGGCGACCACGCGGTCTCCATCGGCGAGCGCACCGACGTGCTGGCGGGACTGGACCCGGTGCCGGTGCCCGACGACTTCCAGAAGCTGGTCACGGTGGTGCAGCAGATGGTGCACGACAGCCTCAATGCGCTCGTCGAGCGCGACGCCAAACTGGCGCGTTCGGTGTGCGCTATGGACGACGAGGTGGACCGCATCCACCGCCTGATGTACGCCGAGATGCAGGCGGTCATTCGCAAGGACGTGAACCTGCTCGAGCCGGCCATCAATACCATCTCCGCCACGCGCCACCTCGAACGCATCGCCGACCTCGCCACCAACATCTCCGAAGACGTGGTGTTCATGGTCGAAGGCGAAATCCTCCGCCACAACTACTAGTCGCCCCGCCGCTGGCCCGCACGCGGTCCGTCCCATATATTGGAGGCAGCCATGAAGCCCGATCGCGCACTCAAGTGGTTGTCTGACAACAGTCTCGGTGACTTTTCGCCCGCGCCGGCGGGCGCGCCCACCGACGACTCCGAGCTCCTCGACGCCTACTCCAGCGCCGTGGTGGATGTGGTGGAGCGGGTGGGACCGTCGGTGGTGAGCATCCGCGTGGTCGCCGCCGGGCGCCGCGGGGCGTCGGGCGAGGCCGCCGGGTCCGGCTTCGTGGTCGCACCCGACGGGTTCGTGGTAACCAACCACCACGTGGTGGACGGCGCGAATGACGTCACCGTCGTGTTCACCGACGGGCACGAAGCGGCGGCGCGCGTGGAGGGGAGCGATCCATCCACCGACCTGGCCCTCTTGCGCGTGCTCGAGGGCGGGCTCTCACCGGTTCGCATCGGTTCGTCCGAGCAGTTGCGCGTGGGACAACTGGTCATCGCCATCGGCAACCCGCTCGGCTTTCAGAGCACCGTTTCCACCGGTGTCGTTTCCGCGCTCGGGCGCAACCTGCGCGGCCGTACCGGACGGCTCATCGAGAACGTGATCCAGACCGACGTGGCCTTGAACCCCGGCAACTCGGGCGGCCCGCTGGTCGACAGCCGCGGATCGGTGGTGGGTGTCAACACGGCGATGATCCGCATGGCGCAGGGACTGTGCTTCGCCATTCCCTCCACGACAATGACCTGGGTGGTGGGCGAACTCATGACGAAGGGGCGCGTGCGGCGCGCGGTGCTGGGCGTCGTGGCGGAAACGCGTCCGGTGAACCGGCGCGTGCAGCGCAGCTTCGATCTCGACCGGCCCACCGCGGTGCGCGTGTCCTCGGTGCGCGCGCGCGGGCCCGCCGAACGCGCGGGCGTCCGCGCAGACGATCTCATCGTCGCCATCGACGGCGCCGGCATGAGCACCGTCGACGACCTGCAGCGCATCCTCTCCCGGGCGACGCCGGGCACACCACTCGTGCTCACCGTGCTCCGCAACGGCGGCCACCGCCACGACCTCGACGTCACCCCCGTGGAAGACTAGAGCATCCCCTGCCGTGCAAATTGAAACGATTCGCGTCCGCGGGCGGCGCGGTCGCGCGGACACATCCTTATCGCATTAAGAACCAATAGCTTGCAGCGCCCGGCGGGCGCAAGCGGGGGCACGTTCCTTGCAGCCCGCCGCGCGGGGAGCGGCCCGCGCATTTCCGCGCGTCGGTGAGACAACCCGGGGACGGTTTCATCCATGGCCAAGATAGACGCCTTTCTTCGCATCATGCAGGAGCACTGCGCCTCCGATCTGCACATCGGCACCGGTTTCGAGCCGATGCTGCGCATCAACGGGGTGCTGGAGAAGACCAACCACCGCGCGCTGACCGAGGACGAGACCAAGGTGCTCGTGTACGAACTGCTGTCCGACGCCCAGGTGGAGCTGCTGGAGAAGAACGGCGAGCTCGACTGCGCCTACACGCTGCCCAACGTGGCGCGGTTCCGTATCAACGTGTTTCGCAAGCACCCCGGTGTTGCGGCCACGTTCCGGATCATCCCGCACAACATTCCCACGCTTGAGTCGCTGGGATTTCCAGACGTCATCAAGAAGATGCTCAAGTCGCGCAGCGGCCTGATTCTGGTGACCGGGCCCACCAACTCGGGCAAGTCCACCACGCTGGCCGCCATGGTGGATTATCTCAACGACTACATGAACTACCACATGATCACGCTGGAAGATCCCCTGGAGTTCATCCACGAAAACAAGAACTCGCTCATCAACCAGCGCCAGATCGGCGAGCACAGCCAGTCGTTCGCGGCCGCGTTGCGCGGTGCCTTGCGCGAAGATCCCAACGTGATCCTGGTGGGAGAGATGCGCGACCTGGAAACCATTTCACTCGCGCTCACCGCGGCCGAACTGGGCCTGCTGGTGATGGGCACCTTGCACACCAAGTCCGCCGCGCAGACCATCAGCCGCGTTGCCGATGCGTTCCCGGTGGACCAGCAGCCCGCCATGCGGCTGACACTCTCCGAGGTGCTGGTGGGCATCTGCTCGCAGCAGTTGCTGCGCCGCGCCGACGGCAACGGCCGCATTGCGGCCTTCGAGATCATGGTGGGCACCCACGCGGTGCGCAACCTGATCCGCGAGGGCAAGAGCCACCTGGTGCCCAACGTCATCATGACCGCCAGGAAGGAAGGCATGCAGATGCTGGACCAGCACCTGCGCGAACTGGTCACGCAGAAGATCGTCACCGCCGAAGAGGCGGCGCGGTTCGCCGCCGATCCGGCGGGCATGCTGGCCGGCGCGCCCAAGCAGGCCAAGCTGGTCACGGTGGACGCCGAGATGGTATGACGCGACGCACCAGCAAGCCCTCCGACGAAGCCCGACCCCGCATCGAACTGCCGGAGCTGTTTGCCGCCGACGAGGTGGCGGATCGCGGCGACACGCCCGACGCGTCCGATGCGCCCCGCGAGCGCCTCGCGCTCATCGTGTCCGGTTCGGCGGCGCTGCGCAACTACCTCACGCCCATTCTGCGCCGCGAGGGCTGCCGCTCCATTGTGGTGAGCTGTCGCGAAGAACTTGAGCACGCGCTGGCCGGCGAACCGGTGGACCACATTCTGGTGGCGCAGGAGATGCTGGAAGAGTTCTCCACCTGGGCGTCGGGCGGCGGGCTCACGACCTACGGGGCGGAAATCAGCGTGCTCAACTCGGTCATGTCGAGTCTGCTCGACAACCCGGTGCCGTACGGCAGCATGGTGCGCTCGGTGTTTTCCGCGGTGCAGATGATTGCCGGCGAGGCCACCGCCGCCGAGGTGATGGCGCCGCACGCGTTGATCGCGCGCGACGTGCGCGAACTGGCGCGCTCGGTGGGCCTGCGCCGCCTGGCCTCCGACGGAACCCAGATTGCGGCCTGGCTGCTCGCCCCCCGCGAGGGCGAGGCCGCCGCGCCGGACTTTGCGCGCGCGCTGTCGCTGGCGCGGCAGCTCAACTTCCCCTGGCCCCTGGATGCGCTGGTCAACAAGGCGGCGCTGTTGCACCTGGGCGACGAGAAGCCGGGCAAGACGGAGGCCGCGCGTTCGGAACTGGACCTGGCCGCGCAGATACTCGCGCTGGCGTGGCAACGCCACATGCTGTCGGCGGGCGCCGACCCCATGGAGCAACCGCGCGACGTCAAGGGCGCCCTGCGCGCGGTGAGCGGACGGCTGGCGTCGCTCGACATCGTGGAGGCGTACATCCGCCTCATCGAGGGCGGCACCGCCGCCATCGACGCCATGGAGCGGTTGGACGTGATCGTGGTGACGGCGTCGCGCGATCGCGCGCGCGAAATCGGCACACGCTTTGGCGGCCTGGGCATCCACGTCACCCACATGAAGGCGCTGGCGGAGGCCGCCGCGGCGTGCGAAACCTCGCCGCCGGTGGCGGTCATCGTGGACTTCGCCACCCTGGGCGTGGACGCGGCCCGTTCCAGCGTCATCCTGCGCCTGGTGCCGGATCTGCTGGTCTACGCGCTGGTGGACTCCGGCGAGGCGTCTTTCACGCTCGACCTGATCGACGCCGGTTTCGACGACGTGCTGGTGCCGCCGCACGACTTCGGTGTGGTGGCGGCTCGCGTGGTGCGGGCGGTACGCGCGCGCGAACGCGGGCGCTCCGGCAGCGCGCCCGGTTTCCGCGGCACGTTCTCGGCGCTGTCGTTCGTGGACCTGGTGCAGAGCCTCTCGCAGAGCCGCAAGTCGGTGCGCCTGGACGTGTGGCGGGGTGAAGACGAGAAGGCCACCCTCTTCATGGAGGACGGCCGCCTGTGCCACGCGCGCTCCGACGGGCTGGAGGGGGTGGAGGCGGTCTACCGCGTGATCGCGTGGGGGGACGAAGGCGCCTTCGCGGTGGAGGTGGTCTCCGAGTTCCCGCCCGTCAACGTGCAGGAGTCCACCGAAGGCGTCCTCATGGAGGGCTGCCGCCTCTACGACGAAAGTCACGCCACCCCGTAAGCCGCGGTTTCTACCGCGCGTCGCCTGCGCTATACTGCCGGGATGCACATCCTCGCAGCGGGCGGACTCGTCTTCGCCGCCGGAATCTTCTTCGGCGTGTTCGGAGCGGGCGGCTCCATCCTCCTCGTCCCCATTCTCGTCTACTTTCTGGGCCTCCCGGTGAAGATGGCGCTGGGGATGTCCCTGCTCATTCTGGTACTCACCGGCGGCACGGCCACACTGGCGCACGCGCGCTCGCGCAACGTGAGCTGGAAGATCGGCCTGCGCTGGGCGGCGGTCGGCATCGTGGGATCGTACCTCGGCGGGCGGGTGGCGGAACTGGTACCCGAGACCGTGCTGCTCACCATTTTTGCCATCGTGGTGGTGACGGCGTCGGTGGCCATGATAAAACGGCGTTCGCCCGAGGCGGCCCGCGTGCCGGTGACGCACATCGATCTTCCCAGAGTCATCGTGGTGGCGTTCACGCTGGGGTTCTTCACCGGGCTCATCGGTGTGGGCGGTGGCTTCCTGCTGGTGCCCGCGCTGGTGCTGGTGTGCGGTGTGGACGTGAAGCTCGCCATCGGCACCTCGCTGCTGGTGATCACCATCAATTCGCTGGGCGGCTTCATCGGGTTCGCGGCCCACGAATCGTTTCCCGCCGGGCTGACCGCAACCGTGGCCGCGTTTACCGCGGCGGGCGCATTCATCGGCGAGCGGCTGGGCAAGCCGCTCCCGTCGCACCGGTTGCGGCCCGCGTTCGGGGTGTTTCTGCTCCTGGTCGGCACCGCCATGGCGGTGCAAAACCTCATCGAGCTCATCGGCGCCCGCTAGGGCGGGCGCGGAAAGTCCATAAAGGAGACAACAACATGTTCGACCTGAAAGCCATTCAAAGCGCGCTCACTGAACTGGGCCTGGACGCATGGCTCTTCTACGACTTCCGCGGCAACAACACGCTGGCGCTGCGCATCCTCGACCTGGACGGAAAGGGAATGGCGTCGCGCCGCTTCTTCTACCTGGTGCCGGCAAAGGGAACGCCGAAGAAACTCGTGCACCGCATCGAGTCCGGCACACTCGATCACCTGCCCGGTGAGAAGAAGGTCTATTTGCTGTGGCAGGAACTGGAGGCGGGCGTGAAGGAACTGGTAGCACCGTTCAAACGCGTGGCCATGGAGTACTCGCCGAAGAACGCCATCCCCTACGTGTCGCAGGTGGACGGCGGCACCATCGAACTGGTGAAGAGCACCCGCGTCTCGCTGGAATCCTCCGGCGACCTCATCCAGTTGTTCGAGGCCACCTGGGACGAGGAGCAGTGGAAGATGCACCTCGAGGCCGACGCGCACAACGACGCCGCCTTCGAGCTGGCGTGGAAGATGATGGCCGACGGTGTGCGCGCCGGCAAACCCGTCAGCGAGGTGGGCGTGCAGGCGGCCATCATGGAGCACTTCAAGCGCCACGGCATGACCACCTATCACCCGCCCATCGTGGGCGTGGGGCCGCACGCCGGCGATCCCCACTACGAACCGGTTCCCATGAAGGACAGCCAGATCCGCGAGGGCGACCTGGTGCTGGTGGACCTGTGGGCCAAGATGGACCGCCCGCGCGGGGTCTACAGCGACATCACCCGCATGGGCTTCATGGGCAAGACCGTGCCCGACGAGTACACGAAAGTCTTCAACATCGTCCGCGACGCGCGCGATGCGGCGGTGGACTGTGTGAAACGCGCGTTCAAGGAGAAGCGCCCGCTGCACGGCTGGGAAGTGGACGACGCGTCGCGCAATGTCATCCAGAAGGCGGGCTACGGCGAGTACTTCGTGCACCGCACCGGGCACAGCATCGGCCAGGAGACGCACGGCAACGGCGCCAACATGGACAACCTGGAGACGCACGACGAGCGCCTTATCATGAAACGCACCTGCTTCTCGGTGGAGCCGGGCATCTACCTGCCGGAGTTCGGGGTGCGACTGGAAGTGGACGTGTTCGTGGACGGGGACGGAGAGGTCCACGTGACCGGTGGTCCGCAGAGCGAAGTGCTTCCCATCCTCGCGAAGTACTAGAAAAAGGAGGCGGTCACGTGAAGGCGAGTCTGTTCATATCCGTCGTTATCGTGCTGTCGTTCGCCAGTGTGGCGCGCGCGGAACCGCGCGAGCTGCCCTACGGTGCGTTTGCGTTCGACGTCACCCTGTCGCTGCCGGGAACACCGGACGAGATCTTCGGCGCCATCACCGGCGACATCAGCGGCTGGTGGGACCATTCGTTTTCGGGCAACCCCGCCAAGTTCTACGTGGAGCCCATCGTGGGCGGCGGCTTCTACGAGTACTTCGACGACAAGGGCAACGGCGTGCGCCACGCGGTGGTGACGTACGTGGACCGTCCCAAGATCCTGCGCATGGAGGGGCCGCTGGGGCTCGCCGGCAACGCCTTCATGGGCGTGTACACGTACAACTTCGAACCGGTGGGCGCGGACTCCACCCAACTCACGCTGCAGGTGCAGGCGGCGGGCCACGTGGAACCGGGCTGGGCCGCGGTGGTGGAGAAGGTGTGGCGGCATTTCCTGATCGAGCGCTTCAAGCCCTACATCGAACTGGGCGTGCACCGGAGCAGGAAGCCATGAGTGCGCCGGATGTGGCGGCGGTTGCGCGGCGGCTGGTGGCGAGCGCGGATGCGCTGACGGCGCTGGTGGAAGACGTGGACGGCGATGAGTCGCGCTGGAAGCTCACGCCGGAGAAGTGGTCCATCAACGACATCTTCGGGCACCTGATTGACGAGGAGCGCCACGACTTCCGTCAGCGCGTGCAGATTCTGCTGGAGGATCCCACGCGGCCGTGGCCGCCCATCGACCCCGAGGGCTGGGTTCGCGAGAAGAACTTCAACGCGCGCGCGCTGTCCGATTTGACCGGCGAGTTCCTCGCCGAGCGCCAGCGTTCGGTGGCGTGGCTGGTGACGCAGGGCAGCGCCAACTGGGACCAGGCGTGCACCCACCCCACCGCGGGCGTGCTGTCGGCGTGGGGGCTGCTGCACAACTGGGCCGCGCACGACCTGCTGCACGTCCGTCAGATTGTGGCGGTTCGCTATGCACGCCTCGCCGTGAAGACCGCACCCGCCACGCTCGACTACGCGGGCCGCTGGTAGACGCGCGGCGCCAGATGTACGACTACCAGCAGGACGCGCGCTACTTTGCGCAGGTGCCCGACGGCGGCGAAGAAGTCGCCTCCGCGGAGCTGCTGGCGCTGGGCGCCGACGAGGTAACACCCGGCTACCGTGGCATCTACTTTGCCGCGCAGCGCGAGGCGTTGTATCGCATCACCTACTCCGCACTCACCGTCAACCGCGTGCTCGCTCCCCTGTCGCACTTCAGCTGCCATACAACCGAGTATCTCTACAAGCGCGCGCAGTCCATCGACTGGTCGCAATTCATCGCCAACCACAACACCTTCGCCGTTTTCGCAACCATCTCCAACAGCGCCATCCGTCATTCGCAGTACGCGGCACTCACCGTGAAGGACGCCGTGGTCGACCAGTTCCGCGACAAGACCGGCGCGCGCCCCAGCATCGACCCCACCCGGCCCGACGTGTGGATCAACCTCTACCTGCACGCAAACCGCGCGGTGATAGGCCTCGACGTTTCCGGCGGCAGCATGCACCGCAGAGGATACCGTGTGGACAAAGTGGAGGCGCCCATGCAGGAAACCGTGGCCGCCATCCTGATCGCCATGACGGGTTGGGACGGCGAGACACCGCTGGTGGACCCCATGTGCGGTTCGGGGACGCTCTTGTGCGAGGCTTTAATGAGACACTGCCGCGTTCCCGCCGGGTTCCTGCGCGAACGCATGGGGTTTGAATTCCTGCCCGACCACGACGCCGCACTGTGGAGAAAGATGCGCGGGGAAATCGACGCGGCGGTGCGCGGGCTTCCCGAGGGGCTCATCCGCGGCGGCGACGCCGACCCCGCCGCGGTGCGCGCGGCGCGCGCCAACCTCTCGCGCCTGCCGGGCGGGCGGGGGGTACGGGTGGAGCGGCGGCGCTTCGAGGACATCGAGCGCATCGAGGGGGAGACCATCGTGTGCAACCCGCCCTACGGGCTGCGCATCGGACGCCGCGACGCCATGCCCGAGTTCATCGGCGCCTTCGGTGACTTCCTCAAGCGGCGCTGCGCGGGTTCGGCGGCGTTCGTGTACTTCGGCAACCGCGAGCTCGTCAAGTCGGTGGGCCTGCGCCCCGCGTGGAAGAAGCCGCTGGCCAATGGCGGACTCGATGGTCGTCTTCTCCGTTTCGACCTCTTCGCGGGGCCGCGCAAGCAGCAGAACCCCTGACGCCGCGGGTTGCGCTGCCGGTGCGACCTGTGAGAAAATAGTCTCCGAATCGTCCCCCACCTTGTTTGTCTGGGTCCACCCTCGAAACCGTCAGGAGGCCGCCGTGCTTCGAGTGATCCCGCGTTTCTGCATCCCGTCCCGAGTTGCATTGCTGGTCGTTGGGCTTGTCGCGTGCGGCGCGGTTTCCGCGTCCGCCGCACTCCGCGATGGGCGGCTCCCGCTGGGCGACGGCTCGCCCAGTGGTGTCAGCATCATCGGGGAGACCCTGTTCGACTGTGGCACCTATAAAGGAAACCAGGCCGAGCACGCATGGCGCAAGGCGCTCAACGACCGCGTCCAGAACGAGGTGCGCACCGGCAAGCGCCCCGTGCAACTGGCGCTCGACTATGTGTACAACGATGTGTGGATCGTCGAGGACGACGGCACCCTGACCTACAGCGGTCTGAACGCCTTCGACACGCCAACCCAGACCTTCGATTTCACGCCCACCGGCGGCGGCTACACCATCACCCAGCAGGCCTCCCAGTACGATGCCGTGCTGGGGAGCACCGTGGCCACCGGCGATGACGGCGCGGTCATCGTCAACCTGCTCTTCAGCTTTCCGTACGGGGGCAGCAACTGGAACCAGATGTACGTGGGCGGCAACGGCGGCGTGGCCTTCGGCGGCCCGCTCAATCCGTCCGGGTTCTTCGACAACGCGGACTTCTTCAGCGAGACCGCCAAGCTGGCGCCGTACCACATGGACCTCAACCCGGCCGCGAGCGGCGGGGTGTACGTGAAGAGCGAGGTGTCCAAGTACACGGTGACGTGGAGCAACGTGCCCGAGTACGGCACCACCAAGGTCAACACGTTCCAGCTGGTGATCTACCCCAGCGGCGCCTTCCGCTATACCTACGGGACCATCACCTCGACGCTGCAGAACGGCGGCACGCCTATCGCATTGGGTTTCCACCCGGGTGGCAGCGCATCGCTCGACCCCATTTCGTTCTCCGCGGGGCTGCCGCATGTGACCGCGCCCGGCTCGGGCGCCTACGAGGAGTACTACAACTTCGCGACGCCGGCGGTGAACGAGGTGGCGCTATTCCAGCGCTTCTACCAGCAGTTCCCGGACGACTTCTTCCAGCTGGTGTTCTTCACCAACTTCTCCCAGAGCATGTCCGGGTTCGCCAACGAGCTGAACATCTCCAACGATGTCACCGGCATCGGCCTGGGCATCTTCGACACCAGCAACCAGTACGGGAGCAACAGCGTGCTCGAGAGCCGCTGTAACATGAACCGGCTGGCGGCGTGGCCGCTGGACCCCTTCAACCGCTTTTTCGGCAAGGGGAACAACTTCCTCACCATCATGGCGCAGGAGGCGGGTCACCGCTGGGGCGCGTTCACGTACTTTGATTCCGGTGGCGGCGGCAGCAACCTCATCCTGGGCCGCAGCGATGCGCACTGGAGCTACTACGTGGACGTCGACCACAGCTCGCTCGAGGGCGGCAACTGGCAGCTGGTGTCCGGCAGCACCTACACCTGCCCGACCACCATCGACTACTTCTCGCAGCTCGACGAGTACACCTTCGGCCTGCGCACGGCCGAAGAGGTGAAGGACTTCTATTATATTTCGAGCCCGTCCAACAACACCCCGACCGCGCGTTCGGTGGGAACGCCGGTGATGGGTGCGAATGCCACCGGCTCCTACGTACCCGTTACCGTTGAGGACATCATCGCCTATGAAGGCGCGCGCACCCCCACCGTAGCCAACGAGCAGCACGACCTGCGCCAGGGCTTCATCCTGCTGCTGCAGGCGGGAACCGCGCCCACGCAGACGCAGCTCGACCAGGTGGCCAACTTCCGCGCCACCTGGGAGGACTACTTCGAGGTGTCGTGCGACGGGCGGCTCTCGTGCAACACCAGCATCACCCAATCATTTGACGTGGCGGGTCTGTGCGGCCACGTCTACGACCTGCTCACCGACCAGGTCATCCCCGCCTTCAGCGCGCGGTCGCTGGAGCGCGGGTTCCTGCAGGAGGTGCCGGACGGCGGGCGCTACTTCTTCCGCTACATGGAAGACGCGGGCTCGGGACCGTCGGAGATGGCGACCATCGTGTTCGAGGCGGACGGCTATCAGCCGGACACGCTGGAAGTCAACCTCACCTACGGCACCGAGACCTGCAATACCAACGTGCAACTGATGCCCATCCAGACCGCGGTGGGGGATGGCCCGAACCTCGCAACCACCCTGCACACCAACCATCCCAACCCGTTCAACCCGTCGACCACCATTCGTTACGAGTTGGCGGCGGCGGGCGACGTGCGCCTGCGCGTGTTCGACGCGGCGGGCCGGCTGGTGCGCACCCTGGTTGAAACCAGCCAGGGCGCGGGCGCGCACGACGTCACCTTCGACGGCCGCGACGACGCCGGCCGTCCGATGGCGAGCGGCGTGTACTTCTACCGCCTCGATGCGGGCACGACGACGCAGACGCGCAAGATGGTGCTTTTGAAGTAAACTCCCGGCATGATCCGGATCACCCCGCGCATCGAGATCGACGAGAGCGAGATCGAGCTTTCCTTTGTGCGCGCGTCCGGGCCCGGCGGGCAGAACGTGAACAAGGTGGCGACGGCGGTGCAGCTGCGTTTCGACGTGGCCCGCTCGCCGTCGCTGCCCGACGACGTCCGCGCCCGGTTGGCGGCGAAGGCCGGCAACCGCCTCACCCGCGACGGCATCCTCGTCATCGAGGCGCGCCGTCACCGCACCCAGGAACGCAACCGCGCCGACGCCATCGAACGGCTGGTGGAGATGATCCGCGCCGCGGCCACCCCGCCGCGCCCGCGCCGCAAGACCAAGCCCACCCGGGCCTCCAGGGAGCGCCGGGTGGAGGTCAAGCGCCGCCGCTCCGGCACCAAACGTCTACGGGGCAAGGTCCGCGGCGACGAGTGACGCGCGAATGCACGCCCCCGCCCGATGTGGTAATCTTGTTGGCGTCCTGTTTCGACCAATCCATGCAGCGATCGTTCAAGCGCAACCTGGGCTCGCTGGAGTCCCTCTTCGAGTTCATTGGTGACTTCGCGGGCCGCGAGCGCCTGGCCGAGGACGCCGTGTTCGCCGTCAACCTTGCCGTGGAGGAACTGTTCACCAACATGGTGAAGTACGGCGGGGGCGCGGATGAGGTCTTCATCGACCTCTCGGTGTGCGGCAGCGACCTGGTGATCCTGCTGGACCACGCCGGGGCGGACGAGTTCGATCCCACGGAAGCGGCCGACGTGGACCCGGATCTGCCCCTGGCAGAGCGCGTTCCGGGCGGAATCGGCCTGCACCTGGTGCGCAAGGTCATGGACAGCGTGACCTACGAGCACCGTGACGGAGCCGCGCACCTGCGGCTCACCAAACACCTGGGAGGGCGTTGATGTTCGACATGCAGCGGGGGCCGGGCGGCGAGTTTCTCTTTTCGGGACGGCTGGACGCCGCGCAGGTGGACCGGGTCCGCGAGGAGATGAAGTCCGTGCAGGCGTCGTGCGTGGTGGACTTTTCCGGCCTCGACTATATCTCCAGCGCGGGGATGGGTGTGCTGCTGGGCGTGCAGAAACGGCTCTCGGACGCCGGGCACTCGCTGAAACTGGTCAATCTCAACCGGCACATCCGCGAGATCTTCCGCATTGCCGGCTTCGACAACGTGTTTCTTATAGAGTAGCAATCGGAAGGGCCGCCCCCTTGAATTCCCGAACCCCCCAGAATTCCTCCAACTTCCACCCGGTGACGGTTGTATGTCCTCGTTGAAGGCGCATACCGACGCGGAACTGGTGCGGGAATGCCTCTCCGGTAACCAGCGGGCCTTCGAGACGCTGGTCCGGAAGTATGAGAAGCCCATCTATAACGTGGCGCTTCGCATTCTCAAGGATCCAGACGACGCGATGGACATTTCGCAGACGGTGTTCGTCAAGGCGTACGAGAAGCTCGAATCGTTCGATGAAAAACGGGAGTTCTTCAGTTGGATCTATCGCATCGCCATCAACGAGTCGATCAACGCGTCCAAGAAGACGCGGCGCCAGGACGAGTACGAGAGTGGCGTGACCGCCGCGCTGCCGCCGACCCAGGAAGAACAGCGCAACGCGGAGATACTGAGCGAGGAAATCGAGAGGGCAATTGAAGTGCTGACACTGGATTACAGAATGGTCATCGTGCTCCGGCACTTCCACGACTTCTCCTACCAGGAGATCGCCGAGATCCTCGATATCCCCGAGAAGACGGTCAAATCCCGTCTCTTTACGGCTCGCCAGCAGCTCAAGGATGTTCTCACCGCACGGGGGGTAACGCGATGATCGAGCCAAGAACCATCGAGCTGATGAATCTGGAGCTGGACGGCACGGCGACGGACGCGCAGCGAGAGGAACTGCGCCGCCACCTGGCCGCCAGCCCGGTCGCCGCATCGCACTTCGAAGAACTCGGCCGCGTGGTGAGGAGCCTCGAGGCCCGGCCCCTGGTGGAGCCGCCGCCGCAGCTGCACCCGCGCATCATGGCCGCGGTCGACGGGGCGGTTCGTTCGCCCGCGCCGGAAGCCGGCCTGGCCGGATGGATGCAGGGGCTGTTTGCGCCGCGCCGCCGGCGCGTCCTGGGCACGTTTGCCATGGGCCTGGCCACGGGCGTTTTCCTGCTGGCCGCGGTCCAGTTCGGCCGCTCGGGCAGCTGGGAGGCGTCCCGGGGAATCGACCCGGCGGCGCTCTCCGGCACCATGTCCAGCCCCACGCCCCCGCCCGACGCCGCCATCGTCCTCGACGCCGCGGCGGACGGGCTGGATGGATCTATTAACCTATATACAGAACATGGAGTTACGGTTATAGATGCCCGCCTCGACGCCCCCCATCCGGTCGACTGGACCCTGGGATTCGGTGGCGACCTGGCGGTCAGCCGTATCGAGGCGCCGGGTGGCGCCGCGGTGTTCGGCGCCCGCGAGGGCGAGGTCCACGGCCGGCAGACCGGCGCGGGGACCTACCGAATCGTCCTTTCGGGGCGTGCCGAACCGGTGGAGTCCGTTGTCTTAAAGGTAGTTAGAGATGGTGGGGTGCTGGTCGAACGGACCGCCTCGCCGGTCCGTCAGTAGAGTCCGTTCACCCGGGCGACGATCGCTCCCCGTCGCACCAACTTCCTCGCCCGGCCTTTTGTATTCCGAGCAGAGATAGCAAAGAGCTGTTTGTCCCCACTGCCAAGGAGGTAAGTGCCATGTCAAGGAAGTCCACGACCCTTTTGATTACCGCGAGCGTGGTCATCATTGCCGCGGTCGCATTCTTCTCGTCCAACAGGACGGGTACCCCGACCAACGACGATCTAACCGGTGCCATCGGAACGGTCGAGAAGTACCGCTCCGAGCAGATCACGCCGCAGGACGTCGTCATTGACGGCACCACGTCGGCGCCGGATGACGCATTCGCAACCTGGCTCAACGAGGAAGCAACCCTCGACGAGCTGGCCAACGTGTTCGGCCGTTGCTCCGCCCAGGAGCGCCTGCGCTACTTTGAGCGTGCCACGCCCGAGCAGAAGTCCGCGATTCTCGAGAGGTGCACCCCGGCCGAGCGTGCCAGCATTATGGGCCGCGCCACGCCGGAAGAGCGCGTCGCGATGGTCGGTCGCATGGATGCGGCCGAGCGGACCAAGGCGTTCGAGCGTGCCGGCATCGATGCGGCTTCGTATGAGCGCGCGAGTGTTCAGGAGAGGTCCAACCTGCTCGATCGTATGTCCGTCGAGCAGAAGGCCGGCCTCTTCGAGCGTTCCACGCCCGCCGAGCGCGTCAACATGATGGGCCGCTTCGACGCCACCGAGCGCGTGAAGTTCTACGATCGCGCCACCGTCGCGCAGCGTGCCGAGGTCATCGGCCGCTCGACTCCGGCCGAGCGTGTGAGCCTGTTTGAGCGTGCGACGCCCGCCGAGCGTGCGTCCGTGTTCGGCAGGATGTCCATCGAAGGCCGCGCGGCCATGCTGGATCGCGTGAGCCCGGCCGACAAGGCCGCCATCTTCGAGCGTGCCTCCGTTGCCGAGCGTCAGGCCATCCTCGAGCGCGCCAACGCGGTCGATCAGGTTGCCCTGCTGGGCCGCGCCACGCCGGAAGAGCGTGTCGCCATGTTCGGACGTTGCACGCCTGAGGAGCGTTCCTCGATTCTGGCGAAGGCCAACGTCACCCAGGCCGACTTCGAGCGCATGAACGTGCAGCAGCGCGCCGAGGCTCTGGATCGTCTCACCGGCGGTCTGGCGGCCATCTACCAGCGTGCCACGCCCGCCGAGCGCGCGGCCATGCTGGGCCGTTCGACCCCCGAAGAGCGCGTCGCGATGTTTGGTCGCCTGGATCCGGCGGAGCGTTCGTCGATCCTCGCGCGGGCCAACATCACGCAGGCCGACTTCGAGCGCATGAACGTGCAGCAGCGCGCCGAGGCTCTGGATCGTCTCACCGGCGGTCTGGCGGCCGTGTACCAGCGGTCGACCCCGGCCGAGCGCGTGGCCCTGCTGGGCCGCTGCGACGTCAACGAGCGCACCGCCATCCTGGGCCGTGCCACCCCGCAGCAGAAGGCCGACCTCCTGGGCCGTGCGCCCGAGATGGAGCGCGCGCAGGTGTTCGAGCGTGCGCTGGTCGCGGAGCGGACGAGCTTCTCGATGGAGAAGTCGGATGCCATGGAGCGTACGAACGTGGAGGCATCCAAGAAGTAGCATCACCGTTCACTTGCTCCTTGGTCGTGCAGTGAGACAACCGGGGCGCCGCGGCGATGAACCGTGGCGCCCCGAATGCTTTTGCGGTACACTCCTCCGGCGGCCGGCGCGGGGAGCCCGGGCGCCCCAACACCCGATGCGCCCCCGAACCCTGAGCATCCTCCTGGCCGCGCTGCTCGTCGTGGTCCTGCCGTTGCGCTCCCGCGCGCAGCTCGACTTCCAATCCGTCGAGACCCGGCACATGCGGGTCATCTACTACGACCCCGAGCACGCCTACATCATCCCGCACCTGGTGCGCTGCTTCGAGAACTCGATGGCGTTCTACCACGGCTTCGTGGGCTACCAGCCCTACGAGCACGTCACCATCCTGCTGCAGGACTTCGACGACTACGGCTACGCGGGCACGTCCACCATTCCCAACAACTACCTCACCCTCGGCATCGAGCCGTTTGAATACGTGTATGAGACCTGTCCCACCAACGAGCGCTTCAACTGGGTGATCAACCACGAGCTGTTCCACGTGGTGGCGTCCGAGAAGGCGTCGCACCTCGACCGGGTGTGGCGCGGGATCTTCCAGGGCAAGGTTCTCGCGGAATCGGACAATCCCGAATCGATGATCTACGCGTACCTCACCAGCCCGCGCCGCTTTGCGCCGCGCTGGTACCACGAGGGCATCGCGGTGTTCATCGAGACGTGGCTGGCCGGCGGCATCGGGCGCTCGCTGGCCGGATACGACGAAATGACCTTCCGCGCCATGGTGCGCGACGACGCCTACTTCTATGACGTGGTCGGCCTGGAGTCCGAGGGAACCTCGAGCGACTTCCAGATCGGCCAGAACTCGTACCTGTACGGCACGCGCTTCATGTCGCACCTGGCCCTCAAGTACGGCCCCGAGAAGGTCATCGCGTGGGTCAACCGCACCGACGACTCCAAGGCGTACTACGCCAGCCAGTTCAAGAAGGTGTTCGGCGTGGGGCTCGACGACGAATGGAAGGCATGGATCGCGTTCGAACACGACTGGCAGAACCACAACCTGGGCGTCATCCGTGAGTATCCGATCACGCAGGAGCGCGCCGTGTTCGAGCAGGCGCTGGGATCGGTGTCGCGTGGGTTCATCGACCACCAGAAGAACCGCCTGCTGGTGGCCGTCAACTATCCGGGCGAGTTTGCGCACGTGGCCGGCATCGACCTCGCCACCGGAGAGATCGAGAAGATCCACAACGTGCAGACGCCTGCGCTGTACTACGTGACCTCGCTGGCCTTCGACGAGGCCTCGCGCAGGCTCTTCTATACCACCAACAACGGCAAGCACTGGCGCGACTTGAATGCGCTGGACGTGGACACGAAGGTGTCCACGCGCCTGGTGACGGACTGCCGCATCGGCGATCTTGCCTACAGCCCGGCCGACAGCATCCTGTGGGGGGTGCAGCACCACAACGGCATCTCCACCCTGGTGCGCATCGCGTCGCCGTACAACGCGTGGCAGTGCATTCTTCCCATCATGGACTTCCGCTACGGCACCGACATCTTCGACGTGGATGTCTCGCCCGACGGCAAGACGCTGACCTCCGGGATGCTGGAGATCAACGGGTCGGTCAAGCTGGTGCGCTATGAAACCGAAGACCTGCTCAAGGGCAACGCGGGCTACAGCGTGCTCTACGAGTTCGACAAGACCGGCCCCGCCAACTTCGTGTTCGCGCCGGACGGCCGGCACCTGTACGGCACGTCGTACCAGACCGGTGTGTCCAACGTGTTCCGCTGGGACTTCGCCAACGAGAAGATGGAGTGTGTGACCAACGCCGAAGTGGGCTACTTCCGTCCCATCCCCAACGGTGACTCGCTGGTGGTGTTCTCCTACAGCGCCAATGGGTTCCGCCCGGTGATGGTGGCGGACACCACCCTGGAGGACGTGAACGCCATCCGCTACCTGGGTAACGAGGTGGCCGTCGAGCACCCGGTGGTCATGGAGTGGAAGCTGGGCTCGCCGCGCGAGGTGGACCTGGATTCGGTGACCACCTACCGCGGCACGTACCACAAGTTCAAGAGCGTTACCACGTCGTCGCTGTATCCCATCACCGAGCAGTACAAAGTGTACCCGTCGGTGGGCCTGCGCTGGAATCTCATGGACCCGTTGGGACTGCACGGGGGCGACGTCAAGCTGGGTGTGTCGCCGTCGCTGGACTGCCCGGATGACGAGCGCGTGCACGCCGAGTTGATGTACCGGCACTTCCCGCACACGTTTCGCGCCGTGTACAACCCGGCGGACTTCTACGATTACTTCGGTCCCACCAAGACCAGCCGCAAGGGCTACGCCTTCATGGTGCAGCGCAACGACTACCTGATTTCCGACCGGCCGCGGTCGCTCTCCTATACTATCGACCTGGCGTACTACGGCGGGCTGGAGCGGCTGCCGTACAACCAGAACGTGCTGGCCACCTTCGACAGCTACACCGCCGCCACCGCCAGCCTCGATTACTCGCGCACGCAGAGTTCGATTGGCGCGGTGGACGCGGAGAAGGGCATCAAGTGGTCACTGGCGCTGGACTTGAACTATGTGAACACCGACTTCTACACCAAGGGCACCGGTGAGCTCGACGTGGGCTTCCTCACCCCCATCGACCACTCGTCCATCTGGCTGCGGGGTGCGGCGGGCTATTCGCGCGGCGACCGCGACGACAGCTTCGCCAGCTTCTACTTTGGCGGGTTCGGCAACAACTACGTCGATCACCGCGAGGTGAAGCGCTACCGCAATTTCGAGCGCTTCCCGGGCGCGGAGCTCGACGAGGTGGCAGGCACCAATTTCACGCGCCTCATGACCGAGTGGACGCTGCCGCCGCTGCGCTTCCGTCGCGTGGGCTTTCCCCAGCTTTACTGCACCTACGCGCGCGCGGCCCTGTTCGCCACCGGCCTGCTCACCAACCTGGACGACACCGGTTTCCGCCGCGAGGCCGGCAACGTGGGCGGACAGGTCGATTTCCGGCTGGTCATCTTCTCCGCTCTGGAGTCCACGCTGTCCGTCGGCTACGCGGCCTTCAAGGAGGAAGGCCACGCGATGGACACCGAGTTCATGATTTCGCTCAAGATCATGTAGACGCGGCCGCGCCCACAACCGTGCAGATCATCGATCTCCTCACCCGATTCCTCGTGAGCCTCCTGCCGGTGGTTCTCTTTCTGATCGCCCTGGTCTATCTGGACAGCTACAAGCTGGTGCACGTGCGCAACCTGATGATGGCCATCCTGATCGGTTGCGCCACCGCGCTGCTGGGCCTGGTGCTCAACGATTCCGTGATTTCGCACCTGGGTCTGGACCGCGCGGTGGTGTCGCGCTACGTGGCGCCGCCCGTCGAGGAGCTGCTCAAGGCGGTGTGGGTGGCGTGGCTCATAGCGCGCAAGCGCGTCGGTTTCCTGGTGGACGCGGCCATCGTTGCCTTCGCGGTGGGGACGGGCTTCGCGCTCATCGAGAACACCTACTACATCAAGACGCTGCACGCGAGCAGCGTCTTCGTGTGGATTATCCGCGGTCTCGGCACCGCTGTCATGCATGGTGGCGTAACCGCGCTCTTCGGCATCATCTCCAAGAACCTGTACGACGTAAGCGGAAAGTGGACCGCGTTCATCCCCGGCCTGCTGGTGGCGGCCGCGCTGCACTCGCTGTACAACCACTTCATCCTGCCGCCGGTGATGACCACCATCGTGCTGTATGCCACGCTGCCGGCCATCCTGCTGTTTGCGTTCTGGCGCAGCGAGCGCGCCACCAAGCGCTGGTTGGGCACGCAGATGGACGTGGATGCGGAACTGCTGGAGATCATCACCTCGGGGAGCATCTCCGAGAGCCGCATCGGTCACTACGTGGAGATCATCAAGGAGCAGTTCTCACCGGAGGTGCTGGTGGACATGCTGTGCTACCTGCGCATCCATGTGGAGCTGGCCATCAGCGCCAAGGGACTGTTGATGATGCGCGAGGCGGGCTTCAAGGCCTCGCCGCCGTCGGGTACGCGCGAGCAGTTCGCTGAACTGCGCCACCTGGAGAAGTCCATCGGCCCCACCGGACGGCTGGCGCTGGCACCGTTCCTCCACCAGAGCACGCGCGACCTCTGGCAGATCTACATGCTGGAGCAGTAGGAATCTCATTGACGCACACCCGCCGCCGGGCGTAATGACTCCATCGAGACGCGCCGTCCCGCGGACCGTCCTTCTCAGGAGGAGTGTCGCGATGTCCCGAGCTGCTGGTTTTCTTTCCATCCTGGTTCTTTGCCCCTCATTGATGGTGCCGGTTGCCGCGCCCGCGGAGGAACTGCCCGCGTACCTCAAGGACCGCGGCACGGGAATGCCGACGTCGATGTTCGGTACTTACATCACGAAGCACCAGTTGCTGATCTATCCGTTCTACGAGTACTACCTCGACGACGATCTCGAGTACAAACCCACCGAACTCGGGTACCCGCTCGACGAGGATTTCCGCGGGAAGTACCGCGCCAACGAGTTCCTGCTCTACTTCGGCTACGGCATCAGCGACTGGCTGATGGTGGAGTTCGAGGCGGCGTTGTACATCGACGCCTCGCTCGAAACCTCGCCCGACGATTCCAGCGGCGCACCCGCAAGGACCGAGGAGAGCGGCACCGGCGACGTGGAGGGGCAGTTGCGCGCGCGGCTGATGCGCGAGACGGAGAGCCGCCCCGAGCTGTTCGCCTACTTCGAGGCGGTGTCGCCGCAGCAGGAGGACAAGGTGCTCATCGGCACTGCGGACTGGGAGCTCAAGCTGGGTGTGGGTGTGATCCGCGGGTTCTCGTTCGGGACGATGACGTTGCGTATCGCGGGCGAGTACTCGTTGGAAGAGGACAAGGCGGACCTGGGCGAGTACGCGCTGGAGTACCTCAAGCGCTTGTCGCCGAAGTGGCGCATCTACCTGGGCGTCGAGGGAAGCCAGGACGAGTTGTCGTTCATTCCCGAAGCGCAGTGGCACATCCGCACCGACCGCATCATCGTAAAGCTCAACAGCGGCTTCGGCGTCACCTCCAAGGCCACCGACTGGGCCCCGGAAGTGGGCGTGGTGTTCGCGCTGGGCGGCAAGTAGCGGCCGGTCCGCCGCGATCCCCGAGAATTACTCCTGTCGCCAGTAACGCGCCATGACGTGCCGGCCGAGTGTGTGCTCGGCGGCGAGCCGGTTGTGCGCGGCGCACAGCAGTCTCAGGTTCGCAGGATCGCTGGTCCCGCCGTGCACTGCCCTTCGTCGCGCGTGAAAATCTCGTCGCGGGTACACACCGGAATGTGGCGTGTTGTGTCGCTGCGCTCATGTCCACCGTCGGCGCCGACGGTCGAAGATTTGCCACCTGCGGCCGCGGCACGTTTCTTCTCGCGGCGGCGCTGACGCGCGGCCGGGCTGCGGCGCTCGATGTATTCGTCGAGCAACACCGCCAGCACCTCGGCGAACGACGCATTGGGGCGGCTTTGCGAGAGCAGTGCCTTCGCCTCTTCGTACTTCGCGATGAGTTCTTCTCTGGCCAGGAACTGCACGAACATCTTCTGCTCGGATACGACCCAGCTGCCATGGGCGCGGCCGGACGGATGCGGCATGGCGCGATCGACCTCACGGTCGAACAGCATCCTGTCGACGTCCGAGGGCGTCACCAGCGCCCGCACCGGTTCGATGCGCTCCTCGGGGATCGACAGCGGCGCCCCGTATTCCGCCACGACGCGCCTTACCTGGCGGTAGGTCCGTCCGCGCACGCGCGCCACCACGGCGCCGTGGTTGTCCTCGGTCAGCACCGGCTCGATGAGGGCGATGGTGCCCAGATCCAGCTCCCCGCGCTCCAGCAACGGCAGCACCGACGGAAACTCCTTGATGCAGCGCGCGGCGCGGATGCGCCGGCAGGCAGCCGGGCTCGAGTACTCCAGCCCGCGGGTGCAGTAGTCGTGCAGCGAGCTGAAGCCGAGTTCGAGGTAGAGTTTGCGGCGCGCGATCTCGCCCAGGTGATGCAGCAACTGAACCGTGACCTCACGCTCGTCGCGCGCAAGAGCAATAGTCTGTGAGTTGAGGTCGCGGTCGCTCAGGGTGCGAAGCCGAACGGCGGGGTCATGATCCGTAATGGTATGCACAGCAGAACCTCCATGTGGCTCGGGTCAATGACGGGAGGAAGTTACTGTTGTGCTGAATATAATGGACGTGTTTGCGACGGCCTCACGCACGAACAGCCGCACGAACGCGCGTCACGCCACCAAAAGCGATGCAGTTGTTATTGCATCGCGTCAGCGCGCGCGAGAGTGAGTGTGGCGGCGCGTTTGTCGCGCGACACGGCGCGCGCAATTGTTGCTTTCAAAACTCGTCAACAGAAATATGCGCAACTCTGAAAGTTCCTACTTCAGCAAAACCATTTTTCGTGTCTGCCGGAAGTCGCCTGCCACCAGCTCGTAGAAGTACACCCCGCTCGACACCGGGGCGCCCGCGTCGTTGCGGCCATTCCACACGCGGGTGTGCGCGCCCGCGGGCATCACACCGTCCACCAGCGTTGCCACCACACGGCCGGACACGTCGTACACACGCAGCGTCACGTTCCCCGCGCGCGCCAGCGTGAAGGGAACCGTGGTGGACGGGTTGAACGGGTTGGGGTAGTTCGCACCCAGCGCGGTGAGCGCGGGCGAGTCACCCACCGCAACCGGAAGCCCGTGGCTCACCAGGATGTCGAAGGGCGGCAGGCCCACGTTGATCAACCCGCCCTGCGCGACACCCGTGGCGAGGTCGTAGCAGCGGATTCCCGGCGCGGTGACCTTGCGGTCGGTCAGCAGCAGCACGCCGAGCAGGTCGTCCGGTTCGCAGTCGTTGAGGTCGTAGCCGCCCGGCGCGTACAGCGTGTTGCCAGTCTTGGTGCCCGTGGCAGGGTTGAACGCAATCAGCACGGTGGTGAAGGACGGCGTGGCGACGATGGCGTAGCCGCGCGTGGCGTTGATGATCTCCACGTCCAGGATATCGCCGCCCGCCGCCGCCTCGGTAAGAATGACCGACTGCGAGGTCACATCCGCCATGTCCACGCCGATTACCGCACCGTCCAGCACGCCGAAGAACCCCACGCACGAAAAGTACGCCTGGCTGGTGGCGCCCACGGTGCGGGTATTCACCTCGGAGTAGTTGTTGGGGTGCAGCAGCGTCACCGGCTGCACGCCGTTCATGCCGGGGTTCATGTCCACCACCGTGTCGGTGCCGGTGTCGATCACCGCCATGTAGCTGGTTCCCACCGGGGTGTAGAAGTTGGTGCGGTCCAGGCGCTGCAAGAGCACGCACAGATAGCTGCCAGCCAGAAACATCTGGTCCATCTCCGGCAGCCCGTCGGCGTCGGCGAACGTGGCCAGGTTGATGGTGCCCAGTGTCGCACCCGTCTGCGGGTTCATGATGAGCACGCTGGTCATGTCGTAGCGCGAGACGTACGCCTTGGTCGTCGAAACGAACACGATGTCGTGCGGGTTGCTGCCGTTGCCGGTGGAGTACTGGTGCAGCGTGTTGAAGGCGTTGCATGGGTCCAGGACCTGGATGTTGTCGCCGCCGGAGCGGTTGACCGCGTAGATCAATCCATCGACGCCGCTGGCGCGCAGCACCGCATCGGAATGAATCGGCTCCACGTCCAGCGTGGCCGCCTTGGTGTTCACGTTGAGCGACGATGTCGAGCCGGTGGAGAAGTCGCTGGTCGAGACGAGCAGGTAGTCGCAGGCCCGCGCGGCGCCACCGTGCAGGGCGAGCGGTGCGAAAACGAGTGCGACGAGGACATATTTCAGCATGGTGATGGCTCCCTTATTCGAAGCGATAGCTCAGGGTGGAATAGAAACAGCGACCCGGCAGGGGATAGCCCGCCACGTCGACAATCTGATTGTTGGTGAGGTTGCGCCCCTCCAACGAGAGGACCAGCCCGCTCACCGGCGTGCGCAGCGAGGCGAGCGCACCGTGTATCGTGCGCGCCGGCGTCTCCAGCGTGTTGTAGCGGTTAAGCCAGTTGGACGCGATGTAGTGCAACTCGTAGGTCAGCCGCGCCGTGCCCAGGATGCCGGAAATGGACGCGGTCACCTCGTCGTTGGGGCGCGAGGGAAGCTCCTTGCCGTGGTAGGCGGGGATGTTGCCGGTGTCGCGCGTGTCCATGTGCGTGTATGAGCCCGACACCTCCACGCGTTCCGCAAGCATGGCCGCCGCACTCAGCTCGAAGCCTTGAATGTGCGCCGCACCGATGTTCTCGGGCTTGCTGGTGTACTGCGAGTTGGGGAAGAACAGGATGAGGTTCTCCGCCGTGTTGTCGAAGACGCTCGCCTCGAAGAGCAGCGAGCGCAGCGCACCCAGGCGCCCGGCGCTGATCACCACCCCCGCGTCGAGGTTGTCGCCCTGCTCGGGTTCCAGCGTGGCGTTGCCGGTGACACTGCCGGTGGTGCCGAACAGCTCCAGAAAGGTGGGCACGCGATAGTAGCGTCCCGCGTTGCCCTTGATGGCGAACCATGGCAGCGCCTGCCAGCGCAGCCCCACGCTGGGCGCCTCGGCGTCGTAGGACACGCGGCCCTGGGGCGTGGGCGGCAGCCAGGGAAAGCGCGGCGGGTCGTAGAACTCGTTCTCATAGCGCTCGGCACGGTACACGCCGGTGAGAACCAGCTTCTGTTGCAGCAGGTACACGTCCGCACCCAGCGAACCAATGGTGGACTGCCGCCAGCGGTCGGGTCCTTCGCTGGGTTGCGGAAGGTTGTTGACCGGATGGTACTGCTCCTTGGTGCCGTTGAACGTCGCCTCCAGCGCCACCGGCAGCCACGGCGCGTACCAGCGGGCGCGCGCGCTGCCGCCGTATAGCGCCAGCGTGTTGTCGACGTCGGTCGCAATCAACGACAGGTCGCTGTCGCGGTCGGTGAACTGGTCGTTGGTCTGCTGGTAGAACCCGTCGGCCCACCAGTGCAGCTGTTTTCCCGCCACCGGTTCACCGGCCACGCGCAGTTGCCCGATGCGCCGGCGTCGCTCCGAACGCGCAGTCGTCGACTGGTACGCGCCCCGCCCCGGCACGCCGTTCTCGCGCGACGCGTCGTGGTAGGCCAGCGAGACCTCCGCCACCCGCGGCACCTGCGCCGACACGCGCGCCATGCCGTTCCACGCGTCGAAGTCGTTGTTCACGCGCACGGCTTCTTCGTTGTCGTCGGCGTTGAAGGGGGTGTCGTTGTCGTCGTAGAACGTGTAGTCGCCGGTGGACTGCTCGTGCGCGGCGTGCGCAAAGAAACGCCACACGCCGCGCTTCAGCCACAGCGAACCGTTCTCGCGCTGCGTGTCGAAAGAACCGCCGGAGAGATTGGCCTCCAGGGCGGAGACGAACCCCGGGCGCGTGCCGTCCTCGCGCGTAATCAAGTGCACCGCGCCGCCGATGGCCGAGCCGCCCAGCTGCGGCGGCGAGAAGCCGCGGTACACCTCCACGCGTCCCACCCCGCCCAGCGGCAGGTCGCCGAAGTTGGTGATGCCGAGGTAGGGGTCGTCCATGGGCATGCCGTCCAGGAACGTACGCACCTGGATGGCCGACGAGCCGCGGATGGAAACGGTGGCGAAGCTGCCCAGCCCGCCGTACTGCGTCACGCGCACGCCCACCAGTTGCGAGAGCAGCGAAGAAAGATCCTCCACGCGCCCGCGGCGCGCGGTGAGATCCACCGTGGTCACGAACCCCGAGCGGTCGGTGAGCATGCGCGGGTCGGAGCGGTCGGCCTCTATGAGAATCGGCGCCACCACGTAGGTGGTGTCGGGAACGCCGCCGTCCGCGGCGGCGACAACAGGAACGCCCCCCGCGGCAGCGAGAAGTATGAACGCAGCCAGACCGCGTATCAGCGGTCGCGCGCGCGAACGATGTGTGGGATTGATGGTGTCATCCCGTTCCTCTCAACCCTCGAAGAGGAGTTCGGTGGTGACAACCCCGGCAGGTATCCTGGCTGATGGCTCGGACGCCGTTCCGCCCCCTTCCCGGGTTCTCCCAGTGGTCTGGGCGGATGGCTCGCCAATCACAGTGGCGGGACCGCGAGGGATTTGCACCCTCTTCCCTTGAGCCGCGTCGAAAGCGAAGGCGCGGCGCACGGCGGTTGGTATGTTGGGCAGAGGATAGACGGGCGGGGAAGGCGCGTCAAGGGATGCTCTCTCCTTGTTTCGGCGCCCCCAGCGCGCTACCATTGAGGCGTCCCCCATCCAGGAGGTGCCATGCGCCCCGTCATCGCCTCGATAGAATCCGAGTACCGCCGCTACAAGCTCCTGGCGGAGGCCTCGTTCCACCAGCTGAGCGAGGAGCAGCTCGCCCAGCCCGGCAACGCGACCGTCAACTCCGTGGCCACCCTGGCCTGGCACGTCTCCGGCAACCTCAAGTCGCGCTTCACCGATTTTCTCGCCAGCGACGGCGAAAAGCCGTGGCGCAACCGCGAGGCCGAGTTTCTGCCGCGCAATGCGAGCCACGCCGAGTTGCTGGATGAATGGGAGGAAGGCTGGCAGGTGCTGTTTGCCACCCTGGCCGGCATGGACGACGGCGACCTCGCCCGTTCCGTGGTCATCCGCGACAGCCCGCTCCCGGTGACCGAGGCGCTGCACCGTTCGCTCGCGCACGTGGCCTACCACGTGGGGCAGATCGTGTTCATCGCGCGCGCGTTGCGCGGTCCGGAATGGGAGTTCCTGAGCATTCCTCCCGGCGAGACCGCCGACTACAACAAGAACCCGGCGCGCGAAAAGGGAACCGGCTGATCAGGGTTTCTCGCCGGGATCGCCTTCCAGAGACTTCTTGAGCGACGTGAGCGTGCTCGCCCACAGGTCCTGGTAACCACTCACCCAGCGTTCGTAGATCATGCGGATCGGCACCGCGTTGAGGCTGTTGAGCGTGCGACGGCCCTCCTGGCGCGTCTGCACCAGCCCCGCGTCGCGCAGCACGCCCACGTGCTTCATCACACCGAAGCGCGACAACGCGGGGAACTGCGCCACGATTTCGGTGGTGGTGCACGGCCCCTTGCGCAGCAGGTCGAGGATCGCGCGGCGCGTCGGGTCCGACAGCGCCTTCCACACGGGGTCGAGGTCGTTGCTCACGACCCCGGCCCCGCGCAGCGGCGCACCGATAATTGCGAACTACTTCTCGGCATCGCGCTTGATTCGGGTGAGCATGTCGCCCCAGCCTTCGCTGAGGCCCTCCTTCAACTCCGACGGGATCATGCCGAACACGTCGTTCTTGAACACGAGCTTCGTCCCGCCGGCGATGGGGGAGAGGCGCACGATGATGTGCCCCGCCACCGGGCTCGACATGAACATCGGGCCGAAGATCTCCAGCAGGGTGGGCGGCTTGATGGCCTGCACGAAGCCCCACAGGTGCCCGCTGCCGGCGTCGAGGTCACGGAACCAGCGGCCCCCCGGCCAGCGTTCCAGCTTGAGGATCACCGGCGGGTTGCCTTCCTCGCCCTCCAGCCGGCACATGTGCTGGATGAGCCCCTCGAACACGTCGCCCGGGGCGGCCTTGATCTCGACGGTTTGCTCGATGTTGACGTGCAGATCGTTTGCTGCGGCCTGATTCATGACGGTGACCTCCATGGTCGGTTGGTTGGTTGGTCTCACGATAACGTGACTAAATGATAACGTGACTAATTGGTAACGTCAAGACCCCAATTTCGGAGGGGCGATCGGAGGAGGTACCCGCCTGCGCGTGCTATAGTTACGCCATGAAAACCACCCTGGCCACCATTGCCCTTGCCCTGTCCATCGCCGCCCCCATCCACGCGCAGCCCGCTTCGCCGGACCTCACCTCGGCCGAAGGGGTGGTGCGCGAGTTGTACCGGCTGGTATGCGTCGAGCCCGGCCAGACCACCGACTGGGACCAGGTGCGCGCGTTGTTCATTCCGCAGGCGGTGATCGTGCTGCGCGTTTCCAGGGATGCCAGCGACACGTTCACGCTCGAGGGCTGGATTGACGATTTCGTCGCGTTCAACGAGAAGGCGCGCGTGTCGGAGCGCGGCTTCACGGAGAAGATCGTGCGCATGGACACCACCGTATTTCGGGATATCGCCAGTATCTACGTGCTTTACGAGGCCGCCATCACGGACTCGGAACGGCCCCCGACGGTGGGCGTCGACATCGTCAACCTGATCCAGAAGGACGGCCGCTGGTGGATCGCGTCCATCGTGAACGACCTCCCGAACGCGGACAATCCCATCCCGCAACAACTGGCCGAGTGAGCGGGCGGGTGGCAGGAACCTTGATCGGGAGCACGGCGTAGTACATTATTATGAATGCAGGTTCGGCCCGCCGCCCGCAACCTGCACGAGCGGGGCACCATGGCAGTCACCACGCGAACCGGCCAGATCATCTCCCACTACCAGGTCGAAGACCTCCTCGGCTCCGGGGGGATGGGCGAGGTGTACCGCGGCACCGACACCAAACTCGGGCGCCGCATCGCGCTCAAGTTCGTACGTCCCCTCGCGGACCCCTCGCTGCGCCAGCGCCTCATGCAGGAAGCACAGGCAGCGTCCCGGCTCGACCACCCCAACATCTGCACCATCTTCGAAGTCGACGAGACCGAAGCCGGCGAGATCTTCATCGCCATGGCCTACTACGACGGCGAAACGCTGGACCGCGTTCTGTCCCGTGGCCCGCTCCCCGCGGGCCGCGCGCTCGCACTCGCGCTCCAGTCCGGCCGCGGCCTGGCGGCGGCGCACGAGGAACTCATCGTGCACCGCGACATCAAGCCCGCCAACCTGATGCTCGTGCGCGACGACACCATCAAGATCCTCGACTTCGGCCTGGCCAAGCTCATGAAGGACGCGCGCATCACCGATCCCGGCTCGGTCATCGGGACGCCCGCGTACATGTCTCCGGAACAACTGAGTGGACGCCCCGCGGACCAGCGTGGCGACATCTGGTCGCTGGGTGCGGTGCTCTACGAGATGGTCACGGGGAAGTCGCCGTTTCCGGGAGAGAGTATTGCGCAGGTGATCACCGCCGTGCTCAACGAAGAACCGGTGCGCGCGTCGCGGGTGAACCCGGCGGTGCCGCAGACGGTGGAGAAGATCATCGAGCGGGCGCTGGAGCGCGATACTCGCCGCCGCTACGAGCGCATGGTGGAGATGGTGCAGGACATGGCCGACGCGCAGGCGGCGCTGGATCCGGGAGCCATCACGCGCAGTTTCCCGGTGGCATCGGCGCGTACCTCGCTGGCGGTGCTGCCGTTCGAGGACATGTCGGAAGCGAAGGACCAGGAGTTCCTGTGCGACGGCATCGCGGAAGAGATCCTGCGCGCCCTGAGCCACATTCCGGACCTTCACGTTGCTTCGCGAACTTCGGCGTTCCAGTTCAAGAATCGTTCGGCGGACATCCGTGAGATCGGGGCGCAGCTGGGTGTCGACGCTGTTCTGGAAGGAAGCGTGCGGCGCGTCGCCGACCGCGTTCGCATCTCGGCGCAGTTGATCAACGTGCGGGATGGCTACCGCCTGTGGTACGAGCGTTTCGACCGCGAGATCCGGGATATCTTTGCCATCGAGGACGAGATCGCGGAGCAGATCGCGGCCGCCCTCGAGATCAATCTGGACACGGAGAAGGGGCGCGGCCGGACGCGGCGCGACACCCCGTACTCGGATGCCTACGAACTGTATCTGCAGGGACGCCAGTTCATCCACCAGCACCGCCGCAAGACCATGGAGATCGCCCTGCAGCTCTTCGCCCGCGCCATCGATATCAATCCCGATTTCGGGCGCGCGTATGCCGGCATCGCCGATTGCCACTCCTTCCTGCGCCTGTACTCGGGCCGGGGAGAGGAATCCGTGGCGGCCGCCGACGACGCCAGCCGCAAAGCGCTCGCACTGGAGCCGGAACTCTCCGACGCACACGCGTCGCGCGGATTCGCGCTGTTTCTGCAGAACAAGTTCGAAGAAGCGGAGGTTCACCTGCAGCGCGCCATCGAGCTGGATCCGCACCTGTACGACCCGCACTACATCTCGGGACGCCTGTGTTTCACGCAGGGACGGATGAAAGAAGCCATGGAGCACTTCCGTGAGGCGTGCGCCATCGTGCCGGAGGCGTACGACGCCTGGTACCTGCTCGGCATGTGCTACCGGCGCCTGGGCGAGGACGCGCGCGGGCGCAGCGCGGACCTCGAGTGTATCGAGGCCGCCAAGCGCCACCTGCGCGCGCACCCCGAGGACACGCGCGCATGGACCATGGGGGCCGCGGTGCTGGCGGAGATGGGCGAGCCCGACACGGCGGCCCGCTGGCTCGCCAACGCCATGTCGGTGGACCCCGACGAGCCGATCATCGTGTACAACGCGGCGTGCGTATACGTCAGGCTGGGCCGCGTTGACGAAGCCCTCGACTGCCTCGAAATCGCCTTCAAGCTGGGGGCGGTGGCGGAATGGGCCACCAACGACCCGGATCTGGACTCCCTGCGCGCCAACCCCCGATTCCAGAAGCTGTTGGCTCTGCGGCCCGCGTAGACCGCGCCCGCCTCTGGCGCCGCGCGTCTTCATTCGTTAGCTTACCCGGGTACCGCCCGTCGGCAGGCGGGCCGTTTATTTACCCCACGGGAGGAAATCATGTCGATCAGGGCCGTAAAGGAAATCACCCCGTCCCAGCCCACCCTCGAGGGCGCGGGCGTGAAGCTGCGCCGCGCGTTCGGTTTTGGAAAGACCGACGTGTTCGATCCGTTCCTGTTGTTCGATGACTTTCGCGGCGAGCGCCCCGAAGACTACATCGCGGGGTTTCCGTGGCACCCGCACCGTGGCATCGAGACCATCACCTACGTGCTCGCGGGCGAGGTGAGCCACGGCGACAGCCTCGGCAACAGCGGTACGCTGGGCGCGGGCGACGTGCAGTGGATGACGGCGGGCAGCGGCATTCTCCACCAGGAGATGCCCACCGGCGATCCGCGCGGCCGCATGCACGGCTTTCAACTGTGGGCGAACCTGCCACGCTCGCTCAAGATGACGACGCCGCGCTACCAGGATGTGAAGTCGGGTGAGATCCCCGAGGTCGTCGATGACAACGGCACCCGCGTGCGCGTGGTGGTGGGTGACTACGCCGGACGGCGCGGTCCTGTGGAGGGCATCGCCGCGGACCCGCGCTACCTCGACGTGTTCGTCCCCGCCGGGCGGCGCAAGACGCTCAAGGTGGAGATCAACCGGCACGCGTTTGCATACGTGTTCGAAGGCGCGGGGTCGTTTCGTGATGCGTCCGCGCCGCAGGTGGTGCAAACCGACCGCGTGCAGCCCGACGGCGCTGAGATCCGCGACCTCACCGGCAACCGCTCGCTGGTGCTGTTCGACCGCGGCGACGAGGTGACCGTGCAGGCCGGACCGGAAGGGGTCCGTTTTCTGCTGGTGTCGGGGAAGCCGCTGGAGGAGCCGGTGGCGTGGCAGGGGCCCATCGTCATGAACACGCCCGAGGAACTGCGCCAGGCCTACGCCGAGCTGCGAGAGGGGACGTTCATCAAGGCGTGACACCGCGCGCAGGGCTGTGAGACGATGCGGAACGATCCGAGCATGCCGACATCACCCGAAACGCTCGTCCACGAGACCACGTACCGCAAGCGCAACCCGGTGGGCTGGGTGCACCGCAACCGCCTGCGCGCGGTCGCGGCCGCCTTCGACCGCTATCTCACGCAATCCGTGACTTCGTGGCTGGACGCCGGCTGCTCCAACGGCTTCATCGTGGAAGCGATGGTGGCGCACAGGCTGGCGCAGTTCCAGCGCATCGCGGGCTTCGACAACACACCCGGACTGATCGAGCGTGCCCGCGCCAAGGGAATACCCAACGCGGCCTTCGCGGTGTTCGATCTCAACACGGTGCAACCCGCAACCGAACGCTTCGCTCTTGTCACCTGCCTGGAAACGCTGGAGCACGTGGGCAACATCGAGAACGCCATCGCCAACCTCGTCGACCGTGTCGAGGCCGGCGGTCTGCTGCTGCTCTCGGTTCCCAACGAAACCGGTCTGCCCGGCCTGGTGAAGCTGGCCGGACGCGCGGCCGTGCGCAGGAATCCATACGATGACTTCTTCGCGGACGGCGGACGCGCGCGCTACGTGTCGCGGCTGCTGCTCAACCGGCGTATCGACGGGTTTCGCAAGTCCGGGCGCGGCGGCTACGGCCCCCACCTGGGTTTCGACTACCGCACCATGGAAGATCACCTGCGGGATACGTACGTGACGAAGGGCGTGCTGGAGCGGCGCGCGCGAGAGATCACAACCCTGGGGATGAACGTGCTGCTGGTGTATCGCAAGGCGCGTTAGCCGGCGGCGAGCAGTTCGCGCACCTGCTTCTCGATCTGGTCGCGCACCGCGCGGAACGCGTCCGGGTCCATGTCCTTCGGATCCGGGATCTCCCACTCGATGTGCTTCTTCGCCGGCACCCACGGGCACGCGTCACCGCACCCCATAGTGACCACCGCGTCGAACTCGCCCGCGGGAATCGCGTTCAATCCTGTCGACGCGTGCGCCGAGAGGTCGTAACCCAGCTCCGCCATGGACACGATGGCCTTCGCGTTGACGGTTCCCGACGGGCGCGAACCGGCGCTGAACGCCTCCACCTCCGCGCCGCCCTGCATGCGCGCGAAGGCCTGCGCCATCTGGCTCCGGCACGAGTTCTCCACACACACGAAGAGCAGCCTCATATGGGCATGACGATATCGCATGGCGGCGCCTTCCGCAATGCGCCCCATCTCCGTGCTCGCGGTCGGGCCCGGGCTCGGATATGCTTGCCGCGTGAAGGCAGCCACCCGCTCCCGGGGTCTCATTTCGGTCCTCGCTACCACCGAGGGGTTCATCGCCCTTCTCGCGATTGCCGCCATCGCGCTTCATCTCGTCCTCCGCTATGCCACGCACGCGACGGCTTCGGTGTTCGGCGCCGCGGTCTACAATGTGCCGTTGATCGTTGCGCTCGCGTTTGGCGGCATTCCCCTGGTGATAGCCCTTGCGCGCGGACTGGTGCGCGGGCAGTTCAGTTCCGACCTGCTGGCCGGCATCTCCATCGTCACCGCCATCATCCTGCAGGAGTACCTGGCGGGGACACTGGTGGTGTTGATGCTGTCGGGTGGGCAGGCACTGGAAACATACGCGGTGCGCAGCGCGTCGTCGGTGTTGCAGGCGCTCGCGCGGCGCATGCCGTCCGCCGCGCATCGCAAGTCCGACGGCACCATGACCGATGTTTCACTGGACGATGTCGTGGTGGGAGACCTGCTGGTGGTCTTTCCGCACGAGGTCTGCCCCGTGGACGGAACCGTCGTCGACGGACACGGCGCCATGGACGAGTCGTACCTCACCGGGGAGCCCTACATCATGTCCAAGGCACCCGGCACCGCGGTGCTTTCCGGCGCGGTAAACGGTGAAACCGCGCTCACCATCCGCGCCGAGCAGAAGGCCGTCGACTCGCGCTACGCCAAGATCATGGAGGTCATGCGCGAATCCGAGCAGCGCCGCCCGAAACTGCGCCGTCTCGGCGATCAGATCGGCGCCGTGTATACACCCGTCGCGGTTGTCATTGCCATCATCGCCTGGCTGGTGAGTGGGGAGGCGGTGCGCTTCCTGAGTGTGCTGGTGGTGGCGACACCGTGCCCGTTGCTCATCGCCATCCCGGTGGCGGTGATCGGATCGGTCTCGCTGGCCGCGCGCCGGGGCATCATCATCAAGGATCCCGCGGTGCTGGAGAGAATCGAGACCTGCCGCACCGCCATGTTCGACAAGACCGGCACCCTCACCTACGGCCAGCCACGTCTGACCGAGGTGGTCACCGGAGAGCCCTTCGAACGCGGCGACGTGCTGGGGCTGGTGGCGAGTGTCGAGCGCTACTCGCGACATCCCCTGGCGTCGGCCATCGTGGAGGACGCACGCCGGGGCGGGCTCGCGCTCTCGGAGGCGGGCGAGGTGAGCGAGCGGCCGGGCGAGGGGCTGCGCGGCATGGTGCGCGGACACGCCATCCGGGTGACCAGCCGCGCCAAGGTGGCCGTGGAACGGCCCGAGGTGGTGTCCCTTCTGCCGGAGCACACCGGTGGCATGGAGTGCGTCGTGCTGATCGATGGCCGCTATGCGGCCACGTTCCGCTTCCGCGACGAGCCGCGCGCGGACGGTGTTCCCTTCATCAGCCACCTCAAGGGCCGGCACCGGTTCGACAAGGTCATGCTCGTGTCAGGCGACCGCGAGTCGGAAGTCCGTTACCTGGCGGAGAAGGTGGGCATCCACGAGATCCACGCCAACCAGAGCCCGGAGCAGAAGCTGGAACTGGTGCGCGCGGAGACGCGCCTGGCACCCACGGTGTTTCTGGGCGATGGCATCAACGACGCGCCCGCGCTCACGGCGGCCACGGTGGGCATTGCCTTTGGCGAGGGTGACATCGCCACCGAAGCTGCCGGCGCGGTCATCCTGGACAGCTCGTTGCAGCGCGTGGACGAACTGATGCACATCGGTCGCCGCATGCGCAGCATCGCGCTGCAGAGTGCGGTGGGCGGAATGGCATTGAGCGTGCTCGCCATGCTGGTGGCGGCGGCGGGTTACCTGCCACCGGTGGCCGGCGCGATTACCCAGGAGATCATCGACGTCTTCGCGGTGGTCAACGCGCTGCGCGTCGCGGTGGCGCCCGGGCGGCTCATCGACTACAAGCCCGGCGCCTGACGTCCGCCGCCGCACGATCTCTTATCGCGCAACCCGCCCGGAACGGCTAGAATCCCCGCGTGGAACTTCCGCTGCTCAAGGATATATTCGTCATCTTCGGCCTCGCGGTCGGGGTGGCGCTGGTCTGTCACCGCTTCAAGATTCCGCCGGTGGTGGGTCTCATCATTACCGGCGTCATCGCGGGACCGCACGGACTGCGGCTCACCACCGAGGCGGAGGCGGTGGCGCAGCTGGCCGAGATCGGCGTGATATTCCTGCTCTTCACCATCGGCCTCGAGTTCTCCATCGATTCCATCCGTCTGGTGAAACGGCTCTTCTTTGTGGGCGGCCCGCTGCAGGTGTTCATCACCGCCGGCATCGTGTTCCTGCTGGCCTGGGCCAGCGGCGCGGAGATTCCCCTCGCGGTTCTCATCGGGCTGACCGCCTCGCTCAGCAGCACCGCCATCATTCTCAAGCTCCTGCAGGACCGCGCCGAGCTCACCAGCGCGCACGGCAAGGGCACCATGGCCATCCTCATCTTCCAGGACATCGTGTTCGTGCCCATGATGCTGTTGATTCCCTTTCTGGCCGGGCAGGGCAGCGACAACATGTGGGCGGAGATCGGCGGACTGGTGGTCAAGGTGCTGGCCATCTGGCTGGTGGTGGCGTTTGCGGCGCCGCGGCTGGTGCCGCGCCTGATGACGCACATCGCGCGCACTCAGAGCAACGAACTGTTCCTGCTGACCACCGGCGTGATGTGCTTCGCGGTTGCCTGGCTGACCTCGCTGATGGGGCTTTCGCTGGCGCTGGGCGCGTTTCTGGCCGGGCTGATCCTTTCGGATTCGGAGCACAGTCACCGCACGCTCGAGAATATCCTCCCCTTTCGCGACGTGTTTTCGAGCTTCTTCTTCGTCTCCATGGGCATGCTGCTGGATGCGCGCTATGTGGCGGATCACGCCCCCGCGCTCCTGCTCGCAACGGGCGCGGTCATCTTGATCAAGGCGGTGGTGAGCACCGGCGTGATGCAGTGGCTTGGTCTCCCGTACCGCGTCTCCCTGCAGGCCGGTATCGGACTCGCGCAGACCGGTGAGTTTTCGTTGATCCTGCTCAGCACGGGGTTGGCGGCGGGACTTCTCAACGACGGGCAGTACCAGTTCGTGCTGGCGGCGTGCCTGTTCTCCATGGTGGCGGCGCCGTTTCTGGTGGCCGGCGCGCACAGCATCACGGACCTGGCGGTGCGTTCGCCCATGCCGGTGCGCTTTCGCGAGGGACGCTACTTCGTGGCGGCCGATGCCGACGAGCGGCTGCGCGATCACATCGTCATCGTCGGCTACGGTGTGATCGGCGCCATGGTGGGGCACTCGGCACGGCTGTGCAACATCCCCTACGAGGCCATCGAACTCAACTACGACATGGTGCGCGAACAGAGCGTGCGCGGCGTGCCTATTTTTTACGGCGACGCCACCCAGGAAGCGTCGTTGCTCAAGGCCAACGTGCGCGAGGCGCGCGTGGTGGTGGTGGCGATTCCCGACCCCAACGGCACGCGGCGGGTGGTGGCGCTGGCGCGGCGCCTCAATCCTGCGGTCGAGATCGTCACCCGCACGCGCTACGTGCGCGACATGGCGCGCCTGTACGCGCTGGGCGCCAACGACATCGTTTCGGAAGAGGTGGAGGCATCCATCAAGATCTTCTCGGTGGTGCTGGAGAAGTACGGGGTGGCCCCCGACGTCATCGAGGGGTTCGGCGGTGTCACCCACCGCCAGCACGACTTGCGCACCGTCAAGCGCGATCCCGACGCCCCGCCTTATTGAGCCCCCGGATTGCCGAAGACTACAATGCCAGCTTGAGCCCCGCGGTGAAGGTGCGCGGCGCGCCGGGGTGCGCGCCGTAGGGGAAGCGGGACGCCACGTAGATCTCGTCCAGCGTATTGTAGACCGAGGCAAAGATGCGCACGTGGCGGATCAATTCGTACTCGGTGACGATGTCCAGCAGGAAGCGGCTGTCCGCGCTTGCCGAGTCGATGAGCGCGCCGCTGCCGGGCTGGGTGCGCATCTCACTGGTGTAGTTGGCGAACACACCCAGGAACGACTTCTTCGTGGTGAGCGCCGCCGATGCGCTCAACGAATGCTCCGGAATATACGGGATCTCGTCGCCGATCGCGCTGTCGTAGGAAATCCCGGACGCGTCGACCATGCTGCCTCCCGCCAGGTACTCGCTGCTGGTGAAGGTATACGCGGCCGACAGGTCGACGCCGTACACCGGGTCCACGATCGAATAGTCCGCCGAAGCCTCGAGCCCCGATGCCCGGCGCGTCATGTCGTTGCCGGCGAAGGCGTGGTCGGACAGAAAGCCGACCAGCGCCGCCTCCCACCGGCCGCGCTTCATGCGTCCGCCCGCCTCGGCGTGCACCGCCTGGTAGCCCTTGTTTTCCACCCCTGCCGGCGGGGCCTCGAAGCCGGTGTGGATGCCGCCCAGCAGCAGGAATCCCTTTGCGGGCCGATAGGCGGCACCGATGCCGGGGAGCAGCGCCGTGGTCGAGTTTTCCACCACCGTGGGAGCCGAGGAACGGCTACCGTTGCCGGCGGCGTAGGACGACCGCTTTGTTTCCACCCACTCGACGCGCAGCCCGGGAATGATGCTCCACTTTCCAACGCTGATGCGGTCGCGCACGAAACCCGCCAGCGCGTGTGCATTGTTGATGCGGTTGTCGCTGCCGCCGTTGCCACCGTCCGTGCCGCTGGAGGTGAGCACCATGGCACCCCCGCTCACCATGCGGTAGCCGTCGATGTGGTTCAGGCGGTCCTCTTCGTCCTCGTGGTAGCGCAGCCCCGCTTCCAGTTCGTGCCGCGCGCCGCCGGTCGCAAACGCGGCCCCCAGTTCGGACTGAATACCGGTGGAGAAATACGAACGGTTGTTGGCCTTCACCGATAACGCGTCGTCGGCGCTGGTGGAGTCGCCGGCGAGGATGCCGTACTCGTCGGGGAAAGCGCCCGGGTCGTCCAGTACCGCGGACAACGCCTGGTTGTTGACGCCGTCCAGCAGGTACCAGTCGAGTTCGAGGTCGTTGCGATACAGGCTGGTGGTCACGTCGATCGCATCACTGACGACGATGAAATGACGCAGCAGGAGCTGCGTTGCCTCGTGACTCATGTTGTCCTTCTGTGATGCCGCGTAGCGCCGGAAGGGTGTGGCGGCGAAGTCGCCGTCGGTGAGGCCCAGGTAGGAATCGTCCGCATCGGTCTTGAAGTACCCGAACTTGAACATCACGTCCTGGTAGTGGTCGGCGCTCGATTCGGATTTGAGTCCCAGCTTGACCAGGTAATCGTCCTGTTCGAAACCCGTGTCGGCGCCGGTGTCGAGCGCCTTGTACCCGTAGGTGCGGGTCTGGTGCGTGCCCAGCATCCACGAGATGCCCTGCCACGCGTCGCCGTAGTCCAGATTCAAGGTGTGCGCGCCGTACGAACCGAGCGACAGGCGCGCCTGCGCCACCAGGTCGTCGGGGATGCCGAGTGTCTTGAAGTTCACCACGCCGCCGGTCGTGCCCGGTCCGTAACGGATCCCGGCGGGTCCCTTGAGCGTTTCGACGGCTTCCATGCGTCCCATGCCCGCAAACACCGGCAGCCCCGGCGCGGCGTACGGTGCGGGCGAGACCAGCACGCCGTCTTCCAGCACGGTGAGGCCGGCGCTGCGGTAGGGGGCGGCGCCGCGCATGCCCAGGTTGGGGCGCAGCCCGTAGCCGTCCTCGCCGATGGCGTAGACGCCGGGGATGCGCAGCATCAACCGGTGGATGTCGTCGAAGGATTGATCCGGGTAGGGAAGAATGTTCGGGCCGAGGAAGTGGGCCGAACCGGGAACGGCGCGCGCGTGACCGACGCTACCCACCACCGAGGTGCGATCCGCCAGACGCTGTTGCGGTGATGTGGCGGGCGGCGAAACCGCCCGCATGGAATCCGCCCCCGTGGAGTCCGCCTGCGACGCTCCGCCGGCGCGAGGCGCAAACAGCACCAGCAGCGCGAGGCACAGCCAGGCACCCGCCAGACGCGCCGCCGTCAGGGACGATTCTGGCCGGCGCCGTGGCGTCAACCGTCAGGCGCCCTTCCTGACCGCGGCGACCGTCATGGGCTGCTTGAGCGTGAGCACTGGACAGGGCGAATGCCGCACCAGCGCCTCGGCCGTGCTTCCCATCAGCACGTGCGACAAACCGCCGCGACCGTGCGTGCAGGACACGATGAGGTCGGCGTTGGTCTCGCGCGCGTACTCCACGATGGCATCCACCGGATTGCCGAACAGCACCTTCGCTTCGGCGCGCACGCCCCTGGGCACCTGGTCGGCGATCAGCTTGTCGAGCGTCTGCTTGATCTCGGTGGCCCGCTCGTCATCCGTCGCGGCGATCATCGGCGACACCCAGGCCACGTCCGAAACCGGCAGCGCGGGTTCGTTGACGGAGATCACCCGTAGGTCCGCGTCGAACCGTTCCGCCAGGCCCACCGCATATGGAAGTGCCCGGAGCGAATAGTCCGACAGATCAGTCGTCACCAGGATCAGGTTGAAGTTCAACATGGCGTTCCCTCTCTTCTTCTGCCCGCGCGGTCCGGGCCTGCCGAAGTCAGTGGGACATCGGCGAAACGAAGCCACTCGGCTTCACCGCAAGAACTGACACCGGCACGTGCTCGAGAATGGTCTCCGCGGTCTTGCCGAGCAGCAGCGGCGCGTACGTCGCGCTGCGCGCGGTGCCGATGACCAGGAGGTCCGCCCCGGTTTCCTCGACCGCTTCGAGAACTGCGCGGGCGGCAGGCCCTTCTATCAAACGGATACGATCCGCCTCCACATGGGGCAGGATCGATCTTAGCATGATCTCGACGGCGTGTGCGTGGCGTTCGCGCGTCTGCGCAATGACATCCTTCTTCTCGCTGAGGTGGCGAAGCCCGCTCGAGAGCCATTCGTATTCGTCGTGAAGCGGCTGCCACGCGTGCACGACGTACAACTCGCCGGGCAGGGCCTTGGCCGCGGCAGCCGCAACGTCGAGCACCTGGCCGTCGAACGACCCCGGTATCGGGCCGATGGGGTCGATGGCGGCGAGCACGCGGGGGGGTGGCGCGTGCGGGGCGTTCTTCACGATCCACACCGGCACCGGACAGTGGCGTACGATCGACTGGGTGAGCGCGCAGACGCCCCGTGGCCGCCCGTCCTCCATCACGAGCATGTCGTGTTTGCCGCGGATCGCCTCCTGCACGATCTCGATGGCCGGGCGTCCCCAGCGGACCGAAAAGCCCACCCGCACGCCGCGTTCGTGCAGCGTCTCCGCGATGTGCGAGAGCTGACCGCGGCGTTCACGCTCGGCTTCTTCGCGCGCATCGTTGATTGTCAGGGACGAGAGCAGCGGTTCGAATTCCTCGGGAAGCTCGTTGAATACGTCGAGGAGCTTGAGTTCCGCGCCCGAATGGGTCGCAAGACGGGACGCGCGCGCTATGGCGGGGCCGTCAGGGGAGGAACCGCGCGCGTAAACGAGAATTCGCCTGACCCTCATCATGACTTCGCCTCACAACGGTAGCACCATCCGCTTGCGTTTGAGTGCATCGGCGGCGTCGTGCAGCGTCATGCTGGAGATGGTTGTCACATAGTTCTCGCGGAACAGTTTCCAGACGTCGTGCAGGGCGCAACGCGCGTGGTCGGTGCACACGTCGAGACCGAGGATACAGGCCCTGTCCAGTTCCACGCGACCGTCGATGGCCTCGATGACGTCCATCACGTACAACTCACTGCTGGGCCGCGCGAGCTGGTAGCCGCCGCCGGGGCCCTTGGTGGATCGCACGAGCCCCTTGTTGCGCAGTCCGTGCAGGATCTTGGCCAGGGACTGGCGCGGAACGCCGGCCGCGTCCGCTATTTCGCGGACCAGTACCGGCCCGGGCGCGTCCTTCTCCGCGAGGTAAATCAGCGCACGCAGTGCGTGCTGGCAGGTGGGCGAGTGGATCATGGCGACCTCAGCCGGAGTAGTGGACCAGTAATTCCACTACTACTATAGGTTGCCGGACGGGCGGCGTCAAGGCAAAGCAGACACCGGAGTCCGAAGTCACGGCGCGCCACCCCGGGCCGTAACGTCTTGTGGAAAAGTATGTTATCGGAGCCGGCGGGCCGGGTTTCGGGTTGCGGTGGGAGCCGCCGGTCCCGTATGCTTGGCCCTTCGGGCCACTATTCACCATGCCCATCGCCACCCCATTTCATCCCCGCACGCTCGCGCGTTGCACCAGCCTGTTCTACAAGGACTGGGCGGGGTATCACGCGGTCCGCTCCTACGACACCTCAGCCGACCGCGAGTACTTCGCCTTCCGGCACGCGTGCGGTCTCATCGACGTGACGCCGCTCTACAAGTACGACGTGCGCGGCGAGGATGCGGCGCGCTTTCTGGCGCGGGTGATGGTGCGCGACATCATGAAGCTCAAGCTTCGCCAGGTGATGTACGTGTGCTGGTGCGACGATGACGGCCACATGATCGACGACGGCACCGTGTCGCGGCTGGGCGACGATCACTACCGCGTGACATCGTCGGAACCGGCCTGGCACTGGCTGGCGCGCAACGCACGCGGCATGCGCATCACCATGAACGACGTCAGCGACAAGATCGCGGCGCTTTCCATCCAGGGCCCGACGTCGCGCGATACGGTGGATGCCGCATGCGGCGGGGATATCCGTGAGCTGAAGTTCTTCCGGCTCACCACCACGAAGATCGAAGGCGCGGACGTGATCGTCTCGCGCACCGGCTACACCGGCGACCTGGGCTACGAGATCTGGATGAAGAACGACGACGCGCTGCGCGTCTATGACGCCGTCACCGCCGCGGGTCGCGCATACGGACTGGAGCCGGCGGGGTTGGATGCCATGGATGTCACCCGCGTGGAGGCGGGATTCATCCTCAACGGCGTGGACTACTACCCGTCCCTGCGCTGCCTCATTCCCTCGCGCAAGTCGACACCCTACGAACTCGGACTGGGCTGGATGGTGAAACTCCAGCGCGACCGTTTCATGGGCCGCGAGGCGCTGCTGCGCGAGAGTCAGACGGGTTCGATACGCAAACTGGTGGGGCTGGAAGTGGACTGGGACGAGACCGAGGCGCTCTTCCGCGCCCACGGCCTCCCGCCGGAAGTGCACCCGGGTGGCTGGCGGGATGCGCGACCCGTGTATGACACGCGCGGCGCGTTCATCGGTCAGGCGACCAGCGGCGCGTGGTCGCCGTTGCTCAAGAAGAACCTCGCCCTGGCCACGCTGAAGTCGGAGTTCACCGCGCCGGGTACCATCGTGCGTTTCGAGGTCACGGTGGAGTACGAACGGCGCGCGGTCAAGGCCACGGTCGTTGAGACGCCTTTCTTCAACCCGGAACGGAAGCGGACCTGATCCCATGGCAAAACGCTACGACGCCATCGTCATCGGCGCAGGGCACAACGGGCTCGTGTCCGCCGCCTATCTGGCCAGGGCCGGGCGCCGCGTGCTGGTGCTGGAGCGGCGCCACGTGGTGGGCGGTGCGGCGGTTACCGAGGAACTCTACCCAGGATTCAAGTTCTCGGTGGCCTCGTACGTGGTGAGTCTGTTCCGTCCGCATATCATCCGCGAACTCAACCTCACCCGGCACGGCATGCAACTCATTCCGCTGGAGTGCTCGTTCACGCCGCACCTGGAGGGGCCCGGCCTGGTGCGCTGGCCCGACCCGCATCGCACGCGCCGCGAGGTATCGCACTTCAGTCAGAAGGATGCCGAGATCTACCCCGAGTTCTCGCTGGCCATGACCAAGATGGGCTTCTTCGTGAAGAGAATCATCGATTCGCCGCCGCCCGACGTGGGCTCGCTCAATCCCGCCGAACTCTCCAGACTCACGGGGCTCATGGGCCATCTCCGCGACCTCGGACCCGACATGGTGGAGCTGCACGCGCAGTTGCTCACCATGAGCGCGGTGGACTTTCTGCAGATGTGGTTCGAATCCGACGCGCTTCTCGCGCCCATGTCGTGCAGCGGAATCATCGGCACCTTCCTCGGTGTGCGTTCGCCCGGCACGGCGTACGTGCTGCTCCACCATTATATGGGCGAGATCGACGGCGCTTTCCGTTCCTGGGGTTTCTCCAAGGGTGGCACCGGCGGGCTGAGCCTCGCCATTGCCAGCGCCGCGCAGGCCTTCGGCGCCGAGATCAAGCTGAGCGCGCCGGTGTCGCGCATCGTGGTCAAGAACGGCCGCGCGAAGGGTGTGGTGCTGGAGAATGGCGACGAGTACAACGCGGACGTGGTTCTCTCCTGCGCGGACCCGCGGCGCACCTTCATTTCCATGGTGGGCGAACCGCATTTCGACACCGATTTCCTCTCGCAGCTGCGCCGCTACAAGTACCGCGGCAGTTCCGGCAAGGTGAACCTGGCGCTCGACCGCCTGCCGGATTTCACCTGCCGGCCCGGCGACGGACCGCACATCCGCGGCGACATCGCCATCGCGCCCTCGCTCGAGTATCTCGAGCGCGCGTTCGACGATGCCAAGTACGGCGAGTTCTCGCGGCGTCCGTATCTCAACGTGGTGATTCCGTCGCTGGTGGATCCCAGCGTGGCCCCGCCCGGCAAACACGTGATGTCGTGCTTCGTGCAGTACGCACCCTACAATCGAAAGGGCGGTGCAGAAACGTGGCCGGCGCACCGCGAGGCGTTTGGCGACGCGGTGGTCGACACCCTCGCCGAATACTGCCCGGGACTCAAGGAGTCCATCCTCTACCGGCAGGTGCTCACCCCGTGGGATCTCGAACAGGAACTTGGTCTCACCGAGGGCAACATCTTCCAGGGAGAACTTTCGCTCGAGCAGCTGCTGTTCCTGCGCCCGGCCGCGGGCTGGTCTCGCTACCGCACGCCGGTCAAGAACCTGTGGCTGTGCGGTTCCGGCGCGCACCCCGGGGGCGGCATCATGGGTTCGCCGGGTGAACTGTGCGCCAAGGCAGTGCTGGAATCGAGGGAGGTCTGAGCATGGCCCGCTACGACGTCATTGTCATTGGTGCGGGTCACAACGGGCTCACCACCGCGTGCCTGCTGGCCCGGGCGGGCCGGCGCGTGCTCGTGCTGGAGCGCCGCGATATCACCGGCGGCATGTGCGCGTCCGAGGAATTTCATCCCGGGTATCGAACCCCCGGGCTCCTGCACGACACGCTGCAGGTGCGCTCGGGTGTGGTGGAGGCGCTGCGCCTCGACCAGCACGGGCTGGATCTGGTGCCGCCGCCGGCCATGCTGCTGGCGGGTCCTGACGGGCGCGGCATCAGCATTCAGGCCTCTGCCGACGCCACCGCCGTGGACATCGCGAAGGCCTCCGCGCACGACGCCGAGCGCTGGCGCGAGTTCAGCGCGTTCGTCGTGCGGGCGCGCAGGGTCATCGAACCGCTGCTCAACGATGCGCCGCCCGACATCGGCGCCATCGGCAGTCTGCAGAGCGGCTCGCTGGGCACGCTGCTCAAGAGCGCCATGTCCTTCCAGCGCCTGGGCAAGCGCGAGATGGCGGAACTGCTGCGCGTCCCGCCCATGTGCGTGGCCGACTGGATGAACGAGTGGTTCGAGGGCGATCTCCTCAAGGCCGGCATGGCGCACGGCGCCGTCCTCGGCATGTGGGCGGGTCCCTGGTCGCCGGGCACGGCCGCCAATCTGCTCCTCGAGGCGTGCACGGCCGGACAGGCGGTGAAGGGGGGCGCGGGCGCGCTGGCGTTCTCGCTGGAACGCGCCGCGCGGCACCACGGCGTGGAGATTCGCACCGGCACGGCGGTGTCGTCGCTCGCGGTTTCCGGAACCACGGCGACCGGAGTGGTGCTCGCCTCCGGTGAGACGGTGGAAGCGGGTGCCGTTGCGGCCTCGTGCGATCCGCGCACGCTGTTCCTGAGCCTGGTGGCCGCGGGGACGCTGCCGTTGCGCTTCGAGCGCCGCGTGGGCGTGGTGCGCGCGCGCGGAACCACCGCCAAGGTGCACCTGGCGCTCGACCGGCGCCTGGAGTTCGCCGCCCGTCCCGGCGAGCGCGTGTCGCGCGCCCGGACCGCGACGACGCTGGACGATCTCGAGCGCGCCTTCGACGCCGTCAAGTACGGCCGTGCGTCCGAGAACCCCGTGCTCGATATCAGCGTTCCCTCGGTGTCCAATCCGGAAATGGCCCCCGAAGGGCGCGACTCGGTTTCGCTGCTGGTTCATTTTGCGCCCCACGCCCTCGCGGGTGGATGGGACGACGGTGCCCGCGAACGCCTGGGGGACGCCGCCGTGGCCGCGCTGGAACGGGTTGCGCCCGGGGTGGGCGGGACGGTGGTGGCGCGCGAGGTGCTGACGCCGGTGGACATCGCCTCGCGGTACGGGGCCGACGGCGGGCACATTCACCACACCGAGCACGCGCTGGATCAACTGGCCATCCGCCCCACCATGGAGACCATGCGCTACGCCACGCCGCTTGCGAACCTCTACCTGTGCGGTTCGGGCTCGCACCCCGGCGGCGGCGTGACCTGTGCGCCCGGTGCGCTGGGAGCCGCCGCCATCCTGTCCCGCCGCTGACACCCCCGCCCGCCCGCCGCCGCAGTTTTCTGTGGACCGTCGCGGTTTTCCATTGAACGCGGGCTTCGCTGGTTGTATGAGTATGCGAAAATCAGCTTCTTGCTGTCGACGGCGCGCCTTACTTGGCGCGCCGCATGCGTATCGGCCCATGACGTTCGAGCGGCGCGGCATCCAGGCCGCGGGAGGGTAGTCGATGGCCAGTAAAATCATCGTGGCGCAGCCCACCGGGTTTGTTTCTCCGCGTCTGGAGGGGAAGCTGATTGCGGGCAAGGGTGGTCGGGGCGTGTTTGCGCGCGAACGGGTGCGCGCGGGGGAACTCCTGGTGGTGTGGGGTGGCGAAGTGGTCGACGGTGACACGCTGCGCTCGATGTCGGTGGATCGATTCCGGCTCGCGCTGCAGGTGGAGGAGGGGCTCTACCTTCTCACCACCCACGAAGGCCCGGCGGACTGGGTCAACCACTCGTGCGCGCCCAACGCCGGAATGCAGGGCCAGGTGGTGCTGGTTGCGATGCGGGACATCCGCGCGGGCGAAGAGATCACCTTCGACTATGCCATGAGCGACGGGTCCACCTACGACGAGTTCGAGTGCCGTTGCGGCGCCAGGACCTGCCGCGGCCGCATGAACGGCTCGGACTGGAGTCTTCCCGAACTGCAGGAACGCTACGCGGGCTACTTCTCACCCTACCTGCAGCGGCGCATCGACGCCGCCCGCGCCAACGGGGGCAAGGCGTCGGCGCGCAGGCTCGCGGCGGAACGGCGGGTCGGGGTCGTCACGCGCCGCAGCTAGACGCGGCTGCGCGACCGGGCCGCTGACGCCCGGCGGTCCCCTGTGTTAAGATCGTCGTGCCGCAATCGCCCGGGAGTGCCCGGGCCTTTCAAGTAATGGATACCCCCAGGAGGAACGATGCCGAAGACTCTTCAGACCGACACGTCAGGCGCGGTCGATCAGATCCTCGATCACTACCGCTCCGAGAACCCCGGCGTCCGGGCGAACATCTACCGCCTGTTGACCACCGGAAGGCTCGCGGGAACGGGCAAACTCGTCATTCTGCCGGTTGATCAGGGCTTCGAGCACGGTCCGGCGCGAAGCTTTGCGGTGAACCCCGCGGGCTACGATCCCGCCTACCACGCGCAGCTCGCGGTCGACGCCGGTTGCAATGCCTACGCGGCGCCCTATGGCTTCATCAGCCAGGTCGCGCACGAGTACGCCGGCAGGATTCCACTCATTTTGAAGATCAACAACCACGACGTCCTGTTCGACGAAAACGATCCGGCACCGGCCCAGACGGCGAGTGTTCGCGATGCGCTGCGCCTGGGTTGCGCTGCCATCGGCTTTACCATCTATCCCGGTTCGGCCCACTGGAAGGCCATGTACGAGAACCTGCGCGTGCTGGCCGAGGAAGCGCGGAACAACGGGCTCGCCGTGGTGGTGTGGTCGTACCCGCGCGGCTCGGGGCTGTCCAAGGATGGCGAAACCGGGATCGACGTGGTTGCCTATGCGGCCCAGATCGCGGCCCAGCTGGGCGCACACGTCATCAAGGTGAAGCTGCCCAGCGACCACCTGGAGCAGGATGCGGCCAAGAAGGTGTACCTGGCCGAGAAGGTTGCCATTGGAACGCTGGCCGATCGCGTGAAGCACGTCATGCAGGCGTCGTTTGCGGGCAAGCGTATTGTGGTGTTCTCGGGCGGCGGCAAGAAGGGCGAGGGTGCCGTGTTCGACGAGGCGCGCGCCATCCGCGATGGCGGGGGCAACGGCTCCATCATCGGACGCAACTCATTCCAGCGCCCGAAGGCGGAGGCCGTGAAGTTCCTGCACACCATCATGGACATCTACGCCGGCAAGATCGACTGACACCGCTGGCGGGACAATCCACAATGAGAAAGGGCCGGTTCGGTGAACCGGCCCTTTTGCTTTTCCAGACGGGTGAGGGGGATGCTAGCGTCCCAGCGTCACTCCCACGTGAAAGCAGTAGCTCTCCAGATTGCCGCCGTTGTCCGGCTCGAGGAACTGCCACTTGAATTCTCCGAATACGCCGATCGGTCCGGGGAGCACGTTGAGCCCCGCCAGCGCGTACCAACCCCAGTCGTCCTTTATGTCGGCGTCGCCCGAGAAGAAGTAGTAGCCGAGGCCGAGGCCGGCGTACAGCGTGCCGAGCTTCACCTTGGCGGTGGCCTCGATGGGCGTGATGTTGAAGTCCGAATCGCTGAAGTTTATGTAGCTCACCCGCGTGTCCATGCTGATGATCGGCGTAAACGAGGAATCGAACTTCAAGCCGGCCCCGAAGCCGTCCTTGCTGGAGTCCTTTGGATTCCAGTAGGCGGCGTAGACGCCGATCGCCTGTGCGGCGGGCGCGACGACGGTGGCCGTGGCCGCGACGAGTACGAAAAATAGTGCAAGACGCTTCATGATGCCCTCCTGGTGGCCGCCCGGAACGGGCGACCGTGGCACAGGATGTGGGTGCCGCTCGCGGGGCGCAAGAGATTTTTCTTTCGTGGGAGTGGCGCGCATGGAACAATGGACACCTTCCCAGCCCTTCACGAGGAGGGGGCTCGTCATGTCCGTCGCCGAAATCTATCGACGAAACTTCCTGTCGCTCCTGCTCACGGTCGTGAGCGTTGCGTTCATCATCATGTTGCGGCGTTTCCTGGTGCCGCTGGTGCTCGCGGCCATTTTCGCCGCGCTGGTGAACCCCATGTACAAGTGGCTGGAGCGGGCATTTCGCGGGCGCAGGGCGCTCGCCTCCATCACCACCATCCTGATCGTGTTCCTGCTGGTGGTGGTGCCACTCACCTTCTTTGCCGGCGTCCTGGTGTCCGAGGCCGTGCAGGTGAGCAACAGTGCGGTGCCGTGGATCCAGAAGCAGCTTCACAGCCCGGACGAGTTCATGCAGAAGCTGCACGCGCTGCCCTTTGCGGAGAGGCTCGTGCCGTACCAGAGCCAGATACTGCAGCGTCTCGCGGAGGCCGTGCGGACCATCGGTTCCTTCATGGTGGACCGACTCTCGGACGCAACCCGGGGGACGATTGTCTTCTTCTTCAACGTGGCGATCCTCCTCTACGCGATGTTCTTCTTTCTCATGGATGGCCGGAGCTATCTGGACGGCATCACGAGATCGCTGCCACTTTCGCCCCGCGAAAGCGCGCGTATCGTGGATCAGTTCGTTTCGGTGACGCGCGCCGCGCTTACCAGCACGGTGGTCATCGGGGTCATCCAGGGCACGTTGGGGGGAATTGCACTGGGCATCATGGGGGTTCCCGGGGCCGTGTTCTGGGGTACCCTGATGGCGGTACTCTCCATGATCCCCGGGCTGGGAACCGCCATCGTGTGGGTGCCGGTGTGCATCTACCTGTTTGCCACCGGGCGCCCCGGTGTGAGCATCGGGCTGGCGGTCTATTTTGCGCTGGTGGTGGGGTCGGTGGACAACCTGCTGCGGCCGCGCCTGGTGGGCAAGGGAACCCAGATGCCCGACCTGCTCGTACTACTGTCAACGCTGGGTGGTCTCATGATGTTCGGGGCGGTGGGTTTCATCCTGGGCCCGGTGCTGGCCGCCCTGTTCGTTACCACATGGAACATCTTCAACGCATTCGTCCAGGAGTCCAGGGAGAGCGCGTGAAGCGCCCCGCACCCGGGGTGGCTTCACTGGAAAGGAAGCGGATATGAATTTCATCAAGACAGTGATCGCGGTGCTCGTGGCCCAGCTCCTGCTGGGCGTGACCCTCTTCTTCGGACTCGTGCTGATCACGGCGCTGTTCACCGCGGACGAGGGTGTCAAGGTGGCGGATGGCTCGTGGCTGGAACTGGACATCTACGGACAGATTCCCACCTACGATCCGCCGGAGTCGATTGCGTCGTCCATCATCGACACGGATCAGGAGACCCTCACCCGGTTGCTTACCAACATGGAGAAGGCCGCCGCCGACAAGCGCATCGAGGGCGTGATCATGAAGGTGTCGAGTTCCAACTCGCTCGGGCTGGCGTCCATGGACGAACTGCGCGAAGCGGTGGGCCGCGTGCGCGCGGCGGGCAAGCCGGTGATCGCGTACTCCGACGGCCTCGACCGCAACACGCTCTACCTGGCATCGGCGTGCGACTCCATCTTCATGCCCGACGTGTCCGACCTGGTCTTCACCGGCTACGGATACGTGGACATGTTCGCCAAAGGGGCGCTCGACAAGCTCGACGTGCACCAGAATCTCCACAAGATCCGCGACTACAAGACCGCGGCGGAAATGCTGCAGCGCGACTCCATGTCGCCCGAAGCCAGGGAAATGGCCAACTGGCTGATCGACGAGGTGTGGGACGTGGAGCTGGGCGCGATCTCCCGCGATCGTGGCATCCCCATGGCCGAGATGCAGGGGCACATGGACCACGCGCTGTTTGACGCGCAGGAGGCGCTGGATGCCGGCTTCATCGACGGCATGCGCTACTGGGACGAACTGGAAGAGGACCTGGGCGGCGAGGACGGGCTGGAGACCATTTCTTCCGACGACTACGCGGACGTCTCCCGTGCGCAGGCCGGACTCAAGGGTAAGCAGCGCATCGCGGTGGTGCACGCCTACGGCATGATCGGCGGGCGCAAGAGCCGGGTGGATCCCTCGCTGGGTACGTTGATGGGACACGAGACGGTGATACGCGACCTGCGCGCTGCGGCCGAGGACAAGAACGTGGCGGCCATCATCTTCCGCGTGGACAGCCGCGGCGGCGACGCGCTCACCAGCGAGTTGATCTCGCGCGAGGTGGGGAAGATCGCGGAGGACAAGCCGGTCATCGTGTCCATGGGTGACGTGGCGGCCTCGGGCGGCTACGCGATCGCCTTCCGGGGCACGAAGATCATCGCCGATTCGCTCACCATCACCGGTTCCATCGGTTCCATCTACGGCAAGATCAACATGGCCGGGCTGTGGAACAAGATGGGGGTCACCTTTGACTGGGTGACGCGCGGACCCAACGCGCTGCTGTGGTCGGGTGTGACCGACTTCGACGCGGAGCAGTGGAAGCGTATCGAGAGCCATCACGACAACTCCTTCCAGTTCTGGCTCAACAACATCAGCGAGGCGCGCGGCATTCCCATGGACGAACTGCTGCCCCTCACCGAGGGACGGGTGTGGACGGGACGCCAGGCCAGGGAACGCCGCCTGATCGACGACGTCGGCGGGTACTCGCGCGCCGTCGAGGTGGCCAAGGAGGAGGCGGGGATCCCCGCCGACGAGGAAGTGGCCTTCGTTCACTATCCGAAGCGCCGCGGGCTCTATGACCTGATCACCAGCGGTGACGCGCCGCTCACGGTGGTGAGCTGGACGGTGCAGCGCTGGTTCAAGGAGGACGTCGCGGAGACGGCGCGCCTGCTCACCAGCGGGCGCATGCGGGTGTGGACGGGCGTCACGGACTAGTCAGCCGCGCGCGAATCGCGCGAGAGAAAACGGCGAGAGATCAAGCGCGGGTGCGCCGTCGAGCGTCCACTGGGCGGCCGCCTCGCCCACGGCACTCGCGAACTTGAAGCCGTGCCCCGAGCACGCGCTCACCAGCAGCACGTTGGGGTGCTGCGGGTGGGTGTCGATCACGAAGTGCCCGTCGGGCGTGTGGGTGTACATGCACGTCGCGGTTACGATCAGTTCGCCAAAGACTCCCGGCAGATAGCGGTCCGTGAGCGCACGAATGGTGTCGATCTCGCGCTGGTGGACGCTGCGGTCAATGGTTTCCGGCGTGGCCGGTGTTCCCGGGTCGTGGATGGCCACCTTGAGGCCGCTTCCGCGGTCGGGGAAGCCGTAGAGCAGGCGGCCGGTTTCGAACTCCACCGCCCAAACCGGCATCGCGCGGGCCGCGGTGGAATCCGCGGCGCAGAACCAGAACAGCGGCTGCCGCGCCACCGCTGCAGTCACGCCCGCCCGCGCGAGTGGTTCGGTCATCCACGCGCCGGTGGCCAGCACGAGCCGCCCCACGGCGAAACGCCCCCGCGCGGTTTCGATCTCCACGCCATCGCCATTGGCCTTCCAGGACACCACGGGCTGGTCCGTGTTCACCTCCGCGCCGCGCGCGATCGCCCCGTCGAGGTGGGCCCGGATGCAGCGCGCCGGGTTCAGCAGGCCCGCGCGGGCCTCGGTGACGGTCTGCATGTCCGCGTCGGGCGTCAGCCATGGAAACGCGTGCTCCTGTTCCGCGGGCGAGTACTCGCGGATGGCGATGCCATGTTCAGCACCCGCCTTGCGCATGCCGGGGAGCAGTTCGCCGTTGGCGCGGCCCGCAAAGACACCACCCGTTTCCTCGATGAGCGTCTTGCCGGACTCGGCGGCAAGCCGGTGCCAGAGATCGTACGCGCGGCGCACCAGCGGGACGTAGCATGGGTCCTCGAAGTACGCCTCGCGGATCATGCGCGTCTCGCCGTGCGAGGAGCCGTGCGTGTGGGGCGGGGTGTGCGCGTCGAAGCCCGCCACACGTGCGCCGCGCGCGGCCAGATGGAACAGCGCCGCGCTTCCGGCCGCGCCGAGTCCCGCGACGATGCAGTCCATGCGTTCGGTCATGGTGCCAAGTGTACGACGCGCGGTCGCGCGCCGTCGAGGAGGGCCGATCACCTTGTGGAAGGGGGCATTTGTATGATATCATAGCCTCAAACCCAACCCTTGATATACGTCTTCAGCCATGCACCCAGGAGGCTCCCTGATGAATCGTCTGTCGATGTTTGCGGCCGCCGCGGCGCTCGCGAGCGCCCTTTCCGTTACCCCGGCCGCCGCCCTCGTCGTCCAGCACATCGCCACCGACGCCGAGCTGCTGGCCCTCCTTTCGGACGAACTGTTCGTGGCGGAGGGGCGCATCGGTGACGGCGCCGGCGCGGCCACGTTCGAGATCGACTTGGGCGGCGACACCGGCGCACCCGCCACCAGCGCGCAGTATGCGTGGCCCAACGGCGGCGCGGTCAACTGGACGCTGCACTACAACAACGTCACCAACCTGATCACCTTTACCGTGGACACAGTGGTGCTGCAATGGACCACGCCACTCTCCGGTTTCACCGATCTCTTTGTGCGAACGCGTGCCGTCAACGCGGACACCGAGATCCTGGTGGACGACCTGGTGCTCGACGCGGAGAACATCGGCGATGCTTCCCACGCCGTCGCCGATGGTCTCGACATCCTGTGGATCGCCGGGGGTGCGCTGGCGGACGGCTTCACGCTGACGGGTACCACCACCATGTCCTGGGGTGGTGCGATGCCAACGCAGTCGCGTCTTGCCTTCCAGATCAAGGTGGGTGTCACCAACACGGTTCCCACCGAGCAGAGCACGTGGGGCAAGGTGAAGGCGCTCTATCGCTAGAGAATCCTCGGCAAGCAGCGAGCGGGTAAGAAGGCGTCGCGCGGTTGCGCGGCGCCTTTTCTCTTTCACACGCCCAGCAGCCGTGCGAGGTTTCCGCCCAGCACGCCCTCGCGTTCGCCGGCGCTGAATCCGGCCGCCAGCATGGCGTCGATCTGCGCCTGCAGGAGATCGGCACGGTAGCCGCGCGGGAACACCCCCGAGTCCGACCCGTACAGGATCCGCTCGGCACCGATGGCGTCTCTGGTCTGCCGGAATATGTCGGCGAGGGACAGCGGCGGCACACACTCCGCGGCCCAGCTCTGCGAGCCCGCCGTGTCCACGTACACGTTGCGGTAGGCGGCGGCAAGATCCAGCGCCTCGTCGAAAAACCCGGCGCCGAAGTGGGGCAGGATGAAGGCCACGTCGGGGTGCGCGCGCGCCACCGCCGCGACGTCGCGCGGACGGCTCTTCTCGGCGGGGAACTCCGGATCGAGTCCGATCAGCTTTCGCACGCCCACCTTGAGCCGGCCACAGTGCACGAACGCCACCATGGCGTGCGCCTTGGCGAGTTCAAGCGCGGCGGTGACCTCGGGCGACTGGATGGAGTAGTCGTGCATGGCGGGAAAGAACAGCACGCCGCGGAAGCGGTAGCGTGGCAGGAGGCCGCGCAGCGCGGACAGCGTCACCGGCACGGCAGGATTCACGGTGGCGAAGGGAACGAATCGCCCGTTCGACGCCGCGGCCACCTCGCCCACCACGATCATCTCTTCGGGTATGGAGGCAAACAGGGCCGCGCGATCGACGCGGTGACGGTCCATCTCGCGGATCCAGCGCGCCGCGTGCGCGGCGGCGTCGGGCTCGGGGACTTCGATTCCGCCCGCGCGAATGCGGTCCAGCGTGGCTTCCGGATCTGAGCCGTTCACCAGTGTCGCCTGGTACTCGTAGAACTCGCGGCCGAAGAAGTGGGTATGGGCGTCGAAGACGTTCACGGTTCGGGCCTCTCCGGTGTTATAGTCTCACTGAACAGTATGGCCGCGCCGGGCCGCTTTGGTCAACCGCGCCGGTATGTCCCATGGAACACGTCGTCGCCACCCGATACTGGCACCTCCTGGAAGACGGCCGCGTCCAGTGCGACCTGTGCCCGCGCTTCTGCAAGCTGCGCATTGGGCAAAGGGGAATGTGCTTTGTCCGCGCCAACGAAGGCGACACGGTGGTGCTCACCACCTACGGGCGCTCCAGCGGGTTCTGCGTGGACCCCATCGAGAAGAAGCCGCTCAACCACTTCCTCCCCGGCACCCCGGTGTTCTCCTTCGGGACCGCCGGCTGCAACCTCGCCTGCTCCTTCTGCCAGAACTGGGACATCTCCAAGTCGCGGGAGGTGGAGACGCTGGCCGCAGAGGCGTCGCCGGAGGCGATTGCGCGCGCGGCAGAGGAGACGGGCTGCCGTAGCGTGGCGTTCACGTACAACGACCCGGTGATATTCATGGAATACGCCGTCGACGTGGCCATCGCGTGCCACGCGCGCGGTATCAAGACGGTGGCGGTGACGGCGGGGGAGATCTGCCCGGAGCCGCGGCGCGAGTTCTTCGCACACATCGATGCCGCCAACGTGGACCTCAAGGCCTTCACCGAGGACTTCTACTACAAGTTGTGCAAAGGAAGTCTTTCCAGCGTGCTGGACACGCTGGTCTATCTGAAACGCGAGACGAAGGTGTGGGTGGAGATCACCACGCTTCTGATTCCAGGACACAATGACTCGAACGAAGAGATCGCCAATGAGAGCCGGTGGATCCGCGAAAACCTCGGCGTGGACGTGCCCCTGCACTTCACGGCGTTCCATCCGGATTTTCGCATGATGGACGTGCCACCCACACCGCCGGAAACGCTCGTGCGCGCGCGCAACATCGCGCTGAAGGAAGGACTGCGCTACGTGTACGTGGGCAACGTCCACAATGAGGACGGCAGCAGCACGTACTGTCACGCGTGCGGCGAGAAGCTGATCGGTCGCGACTGGTACCAGCTCACCGCATGGAAACTTGATGCACACGGTCGCTGCAGGAAATGCGCAACCCCGCTGCCAGGGGTGTTCGAGGCCAAGGCGGGCAAGTGGGGCGCGCGGCGGCAGCCGGTCGACATGACGAATTTTGCCTGATCGCCCGGGGATCAGCGTTCCCTTGTCAAGATTCGCGCCCGGGTGCGAAAATCCCCTCCATGCACTCTCACCCCTATCCCTCCGTTCGCCACGATCATACCTTTGGACAGGATCGCAGGCGCCCCGGCGAGAGCCGCACCGTGATGGTCATCGGGCTCACGGCAACCATGATGGTTGTCGAAATCGCTGCGGGCATCGCTTTCGGTTCGATGGTGCTCCTGGCCGATGGTCTGCACATGGCTTCGCACGCGGTTGCGTTGTGCGTGAATGTCTTTGCCTACGTGTACGCCCGGCGCTACGCCGGGGATCCGCGGTACAGCTTTGGCACGGGGAAGGTGAACGCGCTGGGTGGTTTCAGCGGAGCGGTGTTGCTGGCGGTCTTCTGCCTCTTGATGGCTGCGGAGAGCTTCGAGCGCCTGCTGCACCCGGTGGCTATTGTGTTCGATCAGGCCATCCTGGTGGCGGTAATCGGCCTGGTGGTCAACGGGTTGAGCGCCGCCATCCTGGGCGCACGCCATACCCACGAGGATGAACTTGAGGTACACGATCACCACCACGATCACAACCTTCGCTCCGCATACCTGCACGTCCTGGCGGACGCGCTCACATCGGTATTCGCAATCGCCGCGCTGCTGGCCGGAAAATACCTGGGGCTCTCATGGATGGATCCGGTGATGGGCTTCGTGGGAGCAGTTCTCGTGGGGCGGTGGTCGGTGGGCCTGCTTCGTTCCACAAGCCTCATTCTGCTCGATCGCCAGGGTTCGGAGGATGCGCGGAAGGAGATTGAGCAGTGCATCCAATCCGACGGGGACAGCAAGGTGACTGACCTGCACCTCTGGTGCATCGGGCCCGGAATATTCTCGCTTGTGATGACGGTGGTCGCCCGCGATCCCGCGACACCCGACGAGTACCGCGAACGTCTTCCAAAGGGCAGAGGACTCGCACACGTATCGATCGAGGTGCAGCGGCATGCCGACGAGGCGCAGGAGCGCTTGCTCTACGAGCATTGATCACGTTTTTCGTTGTTCCTGCACACGGAAGCGATTAGTATCGCATGAGCTTAGAGAATCAGCGCCGCGGGGATCCCTCCAACCTTGTCAAGCTTTCAGGAGATCAGATCATGAAATTCAAATATGCATGCATGCTGGCTGTGCTTTGTTGTCTGTTCGCTCTTGCGTGCGGCAAGAAGGGCGAGTCTTTGACGGCCGACGAGGCCCGTTCCATCGCCAGAGAGGCCTACATCTACGCCTTCCCGATGGTGGACGGGTATCGAATCATGCACGCCTACTACATGGCGCCGGGCACGCCAGAGTACAAGGCCCCCATGAACCAGCTGGCGAGCATGGCGCGTGTGTATACCCCGGAAGACCGGGCCGTGCAGACGCCCAACTCCGACACGCCGTATTCGTTTGTGGGCGCGGACCTGCGGGCGGAGCCGCTGGTGCTGACCGTTCCGGAAATCGAAAAGGATCGATACTACTCGATCCAGCTGGTCGACGCGTACACGCACAACTTCGCGTATATCGGCAGTCGTGCCACCGGCAACGAGGCTGGGAATTTCCTGCTGGCCGGCCCGGACTGGAAGGGCGAGACGCCGAGCGGTGTCAAAGCGGTTATCCGGAGCGAGACGAACCTCGTGCTCGGCATCTATCGCACGCAGCTCTTTGATGCCGCTGACTTGGAAAAAGTGAAGGCCATCCAGGCGGAATACAAGGTGCAGCTTCTGAGCGATTTCCTGGGCACGCCGGGCCCCGCCGCCGCCCCCGCGCTCGATTACCCGGCGCCCTTGACGCCGGATGCGGAGAGGACATCGCTGGATGTGTTTTCGATCCTGAACTTCTTGCTCACGTCGTTCTGTCCCACGGTGCCATCGGAAGTGCAGCTCATGGAGCGCTTCGCGAAGATCGGCGTGGGCCCGGGGCAGACGTTCAACATCGCAAAGCTCTCGCCGGAAATGAAAGAGGCGCTCTCCGGTGGCATCACGGATGCGTGGACGGAGTTTGATACGTTCAAGAAGACCAAGCTCGACACCGGCGAGACCACGTCGGGAGACATGTTTGGCACGCGCGAGTTCCTCAAGAATAACTACCTGTATCGCATGGCGGCGGCCATCATGGGCATCTACGGCAACTCCGGGATGGAGGCCATGTATCCGATCTACACGATGGATGCGGACGGCGCGAAGCTCGACGCCAGCAGCAACCGCTACACAGTCCGTTTTGCGCCGGGGCAGCTGCCGCCGGTCAACGCGTTCTGGTCGCTGACCATGTACGACCTGCCCGGCCAGTTCCTGGTGGCCAATCCGCTGAATCGCTACCTGCTCAACTCGCCCATGCTGCCGAATCTCAAGAAGGATGCGGACGGCGGACTCACGCTCTACATCCAGAGCGATTCGCCCGGCAAGGATAGGGAGGCCAACTGGCTTCCGGCGCCGAAGGCACCGTTCATGATGGCGATGCGGCTCTACTGGCCGAAGGAAGAGGCGCTCAACGGCACGTGGACGCCGCCCAAGGCGATGCGCGTGCAGTAGCGCGCGGCGCTACACGCAGGGCAGGCAGTCGAATATCTCGACCCGCGTCTTCACGTTCGCGCGGATCTTCACGGGCGTGTCGTAGTGCAGCAGGGACGGCCCACCGCGGTTGATTTCGTACGCGCGCAGCGTGTACGCACCCGCCGGCAGTACGAACAGTGCGTAGCCCGCGTGGTTGGTCTTGCGGACGATGCCGAGTTCCACGATCTCCACGCGCTTGTCGGGCACGCCTTCGTCCCCGAAGTAAACGCGGACGAGGAGTTTGCCCGAATCGTAGATGGCGACCGCCTGCGCGGATCCGGTCTCCGATGATGGAGCGGTGGAGTCCTGGCAGGATAGCGTTAGCAAGGCGAGGCACATCGTGAAAACGAGGAGAGGCTTCATCTGGGCACCTCCGGGGTACCGGGTTCCTGGGGCGGGGTCCGACACAAGAAGCATATCCCTCCTGGGCCGACTCCGCCAGTGCTTGCCCGCCCCTCGTTGATTTCCTGTCCCAAAATGCCTACAATGCCCCCATGCCCGCCCGGCCGCACCCGGTTGGCCCCCCGGCGGATTTCTATTTAGACCCCGCGACGCCCATCAGGAGGCTAAATCATAATGAAACCTACGTTTAAGCTGCTCGGCTTCGACCACGTCACCTTTGCGGTGGGTAACGCCAAGCAGGCCGCGCATTACTACCAGACCGTCTACGGCTTCGACCTGGTGGGCTATCGCGGCCTCGAACAGGGCGACCGCGAGACCGCGAGCTACGTCCTCAAGCAGAACCAGGTCATCTTCGTGCTGAACAGCCCGTACAAGTCCGCGTCGCCGCTCAACGGTCTTCTCTCGAAGCATGGCGACGGCGTCACCGACATCGCCTTCGCGGTGGACGACGCGGTGAAGGCGTGGGAGCACACCACCAAGAATGGTGCGAAGAGTGCCTTCGAGCCACGCACCATGAAAGACGACGGCGGCAAGGTGATCGTGTCCGGCATCCACACCTACGGCGATGTCACCCACACCTTCGTGCAGCGCGAGGGGTACAAGGGCATGTTCCTGCCCGGCTACGCGCCGGTGAAGTCGCGCATCAAGCCCGATCCGGTGGGCTTCCTCTTCATCGACCACATCGTCGGCAACCAGCCCGACAACGAGATGGAGAACGTGGTTCGCTTCTACGAGAACATCTTTGGTTTCCAGCGCCTGTGGACGGTGGACGACAAGGACATCTCCACCGAGTACACCGCGCTGCGTTCCATCGTCGTGTCCGACGAGGCCGAGAACATCAAGATGCCCATCAACGAGCCGGCGCAGGGCATGAAGAAGTCGCAGATCGAGGAGTACGTGGAGTTCAACTCCGGCGCGGGCGTGCAGCACATCGCCATGGCCACCAACGACATCTCCACCACGGTGAAGAAGCTGGTGGCCAACGGCACGGATTTCCTGTACGTGCCGGACAGCTACTACGACACGCTCAAGGAGCGGGTGGGCGAGATCGACGAAGACATCGAGGCGCTGCGCAAGCTGGGCATCCTGGTGGACCGCGACGACCGCGGCTACCTGCTGCAGCTCTTCACCAAGCCGGTGCAGGATCGCCCCACGCTGTTCTTCGAGCTGATCCAGCGCAAGGCCGCGCGTTCGTTCGGCAAGGGCAACTTCAAGGCCCTCTTCGAGTCCATCGAGCGCGAGCAGGAGCGCCGCGGCACTCTGTAATCGGCCGGCACGGCCACCCGGTGGGTTGCACTCGTGGTGCGTTAATGGTATCCTTACCTATCGACATCGAACGCAGTGCCCCGAACCCTCCGGGTGGTTGCAATGACCCGAGCCTCCAGGACGATCGCGGCGTGTACCGCCATGGCGCTCCTCGCCGCCGCACAACCCTCCTTTGCTGCCTGGGCCCTCGACGGGGTCCGGGTTGCCAACAACACCTTGATCGCCAGCCTGCCCGTCGTCGCGCCTGATGGCTACGGCGGCATCCTCGTCGCCTGGATGGAAGACATCAACCAGATGGGGCATACCAATCAGGGCGCGGTCTACGTGCAACGGATCGCGAGCGACGGCACGGTGATATGGGGTGCCACGGGCATCAAGCTCACGCTCGGCAACTCCGAGGGGTTCACGCCGCTCGTCACGGCGGATGGCGAGGGAGGGGCGATCGTCGCCTGGTCGGATCCGCTCACACTCGCCGGTGCGCGCATTCAGCGCGTGAATTTTCTGGGCTCGCAGGTGTGGACGACGGGCGGCGCTCCGGTCGGGCCGCAAATCGCCTTCGAATGGGCCCATGCACTCGTCCCGGACGGTGTGGGCGGCGTAACGGTTCTGTTCGTCGATTGGCGCGACGGAGAATCGGATTTCTATCTTCAGAGGTTGAATGCATCCGGTGTGGGCCAGTGGGGGACGGGCGTGCCGGTTTGCATCGGAGCGTGGTCGAAAGGTGACGGTCTGTTGATCCCGGACGGCGAGGGTGGCGTGATTGCGGCGTGGCACGACCAGCGCAGCGATCCGGATAGTGATGTCTACGCGCAACGGGTCAACTTCCTCGCTACGGCCCTGTGGACGACCAGCGGTGTGCAGATGACCACGTTGCCGGGCAGCGAATCAGCCTTCACCATGACAGGCGACGGTGCCTCCGGCTTGATTGGCGCGTGGAGCTACAACCTGGATATCTTTGCGCAGCGCCTGGACTTCGGCGGTACGAAACAGTGGGGCGCGACCGGTCTGTCCGTTGCCGTGATCCCGACATCCAATCAGTTCGCACCGACGGTTGCGACGGATGACAACGGTGGCGCGTTCATCTTCTGGAAGGACACCCGCTCTGGAAACGGGACCCAGATCTATGGCGAGCGGTTGGATGGAAGCGGCGCGGCGTACTGGATTCCCGGCGGCATTCCGCTTTCCGGAACGCCCGGTTCGATCAGCGGAGGCTATATTCACGCCGTCCGCGATGGAAACGGCGGCGCGATTGTCGCGTTCGGGAAATCTCCTGTCGGCGACTACGAGGCGCGCGCGATGCGTGTGGATGACCTCGGGTCGGTTCTATGGAACGAGTCTGCCCTCAGCGCCACCTACCACATCTCGGTCCCCGAGATCGTGGGCTCGGCAACGGGCGAGGCGATCCTGGCCTGGCAGGACAACCGCGGCGCTCCAAACGACCAGAACTACGCCATGAAGGTGCCGTTCATCGCCTCCGGCGTGGACGACCACGCGCCGTCCATCGGTGCGGTGCGTATTCTCTCGGTGAATCCGAATCCATTCAACGGGAGCGCGCAAGTTCAACTGGACGTTGAGCGCGGCGGGCCGCTGGCGCTGGAGATCTTCGATGTCGCCGGCCGGCGGGTGTGGTCGGGCCGTGACGCGGTGGGTGGTCCCGGCGGCGCATCGATCCGCATCCGTGCGCACGATGATTCCGGCGCCGCGCTCGCAAGCGGCGTGTACTTCCTGCGCGTCACCTCCCACGGCGTCACCGCGACGCACCGCCTGGTCGTGCTGCGCTAGCGCGCGCGTTGCTTTTCCCGCCCAAACGCCTTAATATGCGGGTAGTTCGCCCATCGGTGCGGCAGGGACGCCCGCCGGGAGCGGCGACGAGGAGTCACCACCATGCCAGTCTATATTCAGCGCGGGAAGATCCCGAAGCACCGGCACGTCCAGTTCCGCAAGGCGGACGGCACGCACCACTACGAAGAGCACATCAGCCGCCTCGGCTTCTCGGACATCTATTCCAACGTCTATCACCTGCACATGCCCACGCGGGTGGCAAAGGTGGGGAAGTTCCATCCCGTCAAAATCGAGGCGCTCGAGGGCGAACACCGCCATCGCCACCTCAAGACCTTCGAGTTGAAGCCGGAGGGAAACTGGCTCAGTGGACGCCGCCCGCTGATGTTCAACAACGACATCATCATGGGCACTGCGAGCCCCAAGAAGGGCGCGGTGGACTTCTTCTACAAGAACGCCACCTGCGACGAGGTGCTTTTCATCCACAAGGGGAGCGGCGTGCTGGAGAGCATGTTCGGGAACCTGGTGTTCGGCGAGGGCGACTACGTGGTGGTTCCGCGCGGCGTCATTTACCAGGTGAAGTTCGACACCGAGGACAACCGCGTGTTCTGGGTGGAGTCTTACGGACCGGTGGACTGGCCCAAACATTTTCGCAACCAGTACGGCCAGCTGCTCGAAGACGCGCCGTACTGCGAGCGCGACATCCGGCAGCCGGAGTTCGTGGCGCCGGCGGACAAGACCGGCGAGTTTCCCATCCACATCCGTCTCCACGACGGCATCCAGGAGTACCAGTGGGGGCAGCACCCGTTCGATCTGGTGGGCTACGACGGGCACTACTACCCCTGGATATTCAATATCCGCGACTACATGCCCAAGGTGGGACGCGTGCACCTGCCACCGCCGTCGCACCTCACTTTCACGGGTCCCGGCTACGTGATGTGTTCGTTCTGCCCGCGCCCGTTCGATTTCGATGAGAACGCGGTGCCGGTGCCGTACGCGCACTCCAACGTGGATAGCGACGAGGTGCTCTACTACGTGGAGGGCAACTTCATGAGCCGCAAGGGCATCGAGGTGGGCTCGATTACGCTGCACCCGTACGGCATTCCGCACGGGCCGCAGCCGGGCCTGCTGGAGAAATCGCTGGGTGCGAAGGAAACCAAGGAGCTCGCGGTGATGGTGGACACGTTTGCGCCGCTCAAGGTGGCCAGGCTGGCCGGCACCATCGACGACCCGCAGTACCCGTACAGCTGGCAGTACTAGCCGGGCGGCGCGCATGATCCTCGACCCGGCCCAGATGTCCCGCGCGGAGTTCTACCCGTGGATGATCCGCTGCATCGTTCCGCGTCCCATAGCGTGGGTGTCGTCGATCTCGCGCGAGGGGGTTCACAACCTCGCACCCTTCTCGTTCTTCACCGGTGTTTCCACCGAGCCGCCCACGCTGTGCTTCGTCCCGGGCTGGGACTCCGCGAGGAACACCAAGAAGGACACGCTGCTCAACATCGAGGCGACGGGGGAGTTCGTGGTGAATGTGGTTCCGGATCACCTCGCCGAGCAGATGAACGATACCGCCACGGAGTTTCCGCACGGTGTGAGCGAGTTCGAGCGCGTGCGGCTGACACCCGCGCCGGCGGAGCGGGTGAAAGCCCCGCGGCTGGCGGAGTCGCCGGTGCATTTCGAATGCGAGCGCTACCAGATCGTACAGGTGGGGCCGGATGGTCCGGGTGGTGGCTGGCTGGTGATCGGCAAGATCCTCCTGCTGCACGTGGACGAGAGCATTCTCACCGATGGCAAGGTGGACTACGAACGCTTCCATCCCGTGGGTCGCCTGGGTGGCATGGAGTACGCGAACATCCGCGAACGCTTCGTGATGCTGCGCAAGAAGTACGTGCCCGGGTCGTGATGCGATTGCGCTGGTGCGTGCCCGTGATTGCCGGGGCGCTCGCACTCGCGACCCTCGCGTGCGACAACGGCGGGAGTCCCGCCAAACCCGTCGTCCCTCCCCCGCCCGCCTGCCCGTCCCTCGAAGACTTCCTGCACACCGTGGCCATCGGCCGCGCACCGGGTGGCGTGCTGGGTGCGGCGGTATCCGGCGACGTGGCCTTCGCGGCGGCCGGCGCCGACGGCGTTCGCATATTCGACATGTCCGATCCGGCCGACGTCCGCCTGCTCACCACCATTCCCATTACCGATGCACGAGGCGTGGACGTGGAGGGAACGATGCTCTACGTGGCGGCGGCGAACGACGGGTTGATACTCGTGGACGTTACCAACCCGTCCGCGGCGGTCGTCGTGGGCGACGCGGACCTGCCGGGGTGCACGGTGGACGTGGATGCGGCGGGAACGCACGCGTACGTTGCCAACGACGACATCGGCCTTGCCATCGTCGACGTGTCAAACCCGGCGATGCCGGTGGTGCGCGGCATCGAGAACACACCGGGGCGGGCGGTGGCGGTGGCCGCAAGCGAGCCCCTTGTGTTCGTGGCGGACGAGTTGAACGGGCTGCGCATCGTGAACGCGGCCGACCCGGCGGCGCCGTTCATTGTGAAGACGGTGGCGATGCCGGGAGCGGCCAGGGGTGTTGCCGTGAGCGGCGACATCGTTGCGGTGGCGGCGCGCGAGGGAAAACTGCAACTGGTGGATGCGAGCCTCCCCGGCTTCGCGTCCATCGTGGGCTCGTACCCGACGTCGCGCGATGCGCTCTCGGTGGCGCTGTCGGGGACGGTGGCGTTCGTGGCCCAGGGCTCGGGCGGCATCGAGGTGGTGGATATCGCCACGCCGGCGTCTCCGGTCCGCATGCAGAGCATCGGCACGGCGAGCATCACGCGCGACGTGGCGGTGTTCGGCAAACAGCTGGCGGTTGCCGAGGATCTCTCCGGGGTGCGCGTGGTGTCGATTGCCACACCGGCCTCGCCCGCCATCGACGCGTACCTGCCCGGCGGGAACATCCAGGCGGTGGTGGCCATGGGCGACCTGCTGGTTGTGGCGGACGCAAGCTTCGGGCTGCGCGTGTTCGACCCCGCCACGCGCGGCGTCATTGGAGAAATTGCGATCGCCGGCTTTTCGCGGGACCTCGCCGTGGCGGATTCGATTGCCTACGGGGCGGGCGATGGCAACGTGCCCGTGGTCGACCTGCGCGACCCCACGCAGCCGGTGGCGCTTCCCGCCATTGCCGCGGGGGGACCATTTGACGGCGTGGCGGTGACCGATGCGTTCATCTACCTGCTCGCGAGCACCGGCACGCTGGTGGAGCAACGGCTCGACGGCACCGGTGTGCCGCGCACGCTGGTCATCAACGGTCCCTATCTCCCCTCGCTCAGAATCGAGGACCCGTACGTCTACCTGCCGGACCGGCAGGGTTCGTTGTACGCGGTGGTCCGTTCCACCATGCGACTCGCCTCGGTCATTCCCATGGGGGCTTCGGCCGAGCGGGTCGTGTTCCGCCGCACCGACGGGCCCTTCGGTCCGGTGGTGCGCGGCTGGGTGGCGGAATCCGGGCTCACCAATGGCAGGGCGGCGCTCGAGGTGTACAACTTTGCCGACATCATCTTTCCAACGCTGGTGGGAACGGTGCCGTGTGGCGGCGGCGCGGTGGACGTGGCGTTTGCCGGTGCGTACGTGGCCGTCGCCGAGGGCAGCGACGGGTGCGAGATCTTCCAGCTCACGGGAGAAACCACCGCGCGGCCGGTGGGCTACTTCCCCGAAACTGCCCTGCGCGTGGCATCGTTCGGCGACGGTTTCGCCGTGGCCGCGGGTGCGTCGGGGCTGTTGTTGATCGGCCTCGATGGCTGCTGGTCAGCCCGCTGAAGCGGTTTCCCCACAACAGGTTGCACGCGCGGGCGCGCCGTGGTACGTTTATCGGTACCGCTAATAAGGAGGACATGGTGCGCTTCGACCCCGAGAAATTCCGTGAGTCAATCCGCCACAGCAGTGGTGACGTTTCCATCTTCAATCTTCCCAGACTTGCCAGGGAAAACGGCGCGGACCTGGCGCGTCTGCCGTACTCCATTCGCGTGCTCCTCGAGAGCGCCATTCGCAACAACGACAACTTCAAGGTGAGCGACGACGACGTCGACCGCCTGCTCAACTGGAGTCCCAACACCGCCGGCGACGTGGAGATTGCGTTCAAGCCCGCGCGCGTGATTCTGCAGGACTTCACCGGTGTGCCCGCGGTGGTGGACCTGGCCGCGATGCGCGCCGCCATGCACCGCATGGGGAAGGACTACAAGCAGATCAACCCGCTGGTGCCGTGCGATCTGGTGGTGGATCACTCGGTGCAGGTGGATGCGTGGGCGTCGCCGGATGCGTTGCGCATCAACTCGACGCTCGAGTTCGAGCGCAACCGCGAGCGCTACGAGTTTCTCAAGTGGGGACAGAAGGCGTTCCAGGACTTCCGCGTGGTTCCCCCCGCGACCGGCATCGTGCACCAGGTGAACCTGGAGTACCTGGCGCGTGGCGTGTTTGTTGAGAAGGGCGTTGCCTATCCCGACAGCCTCGTGGGCACCGACAGCCACACCACCATGATCAACGGCCTCGGCATCGTGGGCTGGGGCGTGGGCGGTATCGAGGCGGAGGCCGTCATGCTGGGCGAGCCCATCAACATGGTGATGCCGCACGTGGTTGGCTTCCGCTTTACCGGTGCGCTCAAGGAGGGCATCACCGCCACCGACCTGGTGCTCACGGTTACGCAGATTCTGCGCAAGAAGGGCGTGGTGGGGAAGTTCGTGGAGTTCTTTGGTGCGGGGCTCGCGTCCATGACGCTCCCGGACCGCGCCACCATCGCCAACATGTCGCCCGAGTACGGCGCCACCATGGGCTACTTCCCGGTGGACAAGGAGACGCTGCGCTATTACCGCCTCACCGGGCGCGACAACAAGCACGTGGATTTCATCAGCGAGTACCACAAGGCGCAGGGCATGTTCTTTACGCCCGGCGAGCCGGAGCCGGAGTACTCGGAGATCGTGGAACTTGATCTCTCCACGGTGGAGCCGTCGGTGGCGGGGCCCAAACGCCCGCAGGACCGCATTCCGGTGAAGAGCCTGCATCAGGCCTTCGACGACGCCATGCAGAAGGGCGTGAAGGAAGGCGGCTTTGGTGTGGAGGCCAGCGAGCGCTCGCGCAAGGTCAAGGTGGACCTGGACGGCGGCGCCGAGATGACGCACGGGTCCACCGTGATCGCGGCCATTACCTCCTGCACGAACACGTCGAATCCGTACGTGATGGTGGGTGCCGGGCTGGTGGCCAAGAAGGCCGTCGAGCGCGGCATGCACGTGAAGCCGTACGTAAAGACGTCGCTCGCACCCGGTTCGCCCGTGGTGAGCGAGTATCTCGACGAGAGCGGCCTGCAGCACTACCTGGACGAACTCGGCTTCGAGGTGGTGGGCTACGGTTGCACCACCTGCATCGGCAACAGCGGCCCGCTGCCCGACGTGGTGGCATCGGCCATCGAAGAAGGCTCGCTGGTGGCGGCGGCGGTCTTGAGCGGTAACCGTAACTTCGAGGGGCGCGTGCATCCGCTCACCCGCGCCAACTACCTGGCCAGTCCACCGCTGGTGGTGGCGTATGCCCTGGCCGGAACCATGGACATCAACCTGGACACCGATCCCATTGGCAACGACGACAAGGGGGCGCCCGTGTATCTCAAGGACATCTGGCCCACCACCGCCGAGGTGAGCGACGTGGTGACCAAAGTGGTCAAGGCCAAGTCGTTCCAGGACCGCTACGCCGACGTGTTCAAGGGCAACGAGAACTGGAATGCCATCAAGAGCGTGGAGTCTGACCTGTACGCGTGGAACGACAAGAGCACGTACGTGCGCGAGCCGTCGTTCTTTGAAGGCACGGACAAGACGCCCGCGCCCATCGCGCCGGTGTCCGGGCTGCGCGTGCTCGCGCTGTTGGGAGATTCCGTGACCACGGATCATATTTCGCCGGCCGGATCGATTGCGCAAAAGTCGCCCGCGGCAAAGTACCTCATGGAGCACGGCGTTCAACCCAAGGACTTCAACTCATACGGCTCGCGGCGCGGCAACCACGAGGTGATGGTGCGCGGCACGTTTGCCAACATCCGCCTGCGCAACCGCCTGGTACCCGGCTCCGAAGGCACATGGACCCGGTGCTTCCTCAACGGCGAGGAGATGACCATCTACGACGCGTCGGTCAAGTACATGGCCGCTGGCGTTCCGCTGATGGTGCTCGCCGGCAAGGAATACGGGTCGGGATCGTCGCGCGACTGGGCCGCCAAGGGCCCGGCGCTGCTGGGTATCCGCGTGGTCATCGCCGAGTCGTATGAGCGCATCCACCGCAGCAACCTGGTGGGCATGGGCATCCTGCCGCTGCAGTTCGTGGAGGGTGAGAACGTGGAGTCGCTGGGGCTCAAGGGCGACGAGACTTTCGACGTGGCCGATCTGTCGGACGATATCAAACCTGGTGCCATGGTGACGGTCACGGCGAAGCCCGCGAGTGGCGCGCCGAAATCGTTCAAGGCGCACGTGCGCATCGACACGCCGGTCGAGGTTCAGTACTACCGCAACGGCGGGATTCTCCGCACGGTGCTGCGGAGGCTCGCGGAGTAGCGCCGGGTGCAGCCCCTCGGCGATCGCTACGACGTCATTGCCCCCATCGGGGCCGGGACGGCGGCGAACGTCTTTCGCGTGCGCGACCGGCGCAGCGGGGTGGTTCGCGCCGCCAAGGTGCTCAAGCCCGAGAACGCGCGCGTTCCTGAAACCCTCGCGCGCTTCGAGGACGAGTACCGCATCCTGCGCACCCTGCACCACCCGCACCTCCCCGAGGTCTACGACTACGGCTGGACCCACGACGGCGGGCGCTTTCTCGTCATGGAACTCGTGGACGGGGAGCCGCTGGACGCGTACTTCCGCGCGCGCCCGCGCGAGCTGTGGGTGATCCTCTACCAGCTGTGCGAGATCCTCACCTTCATTCACAACCACGCGCTGCTGCACCAGGACATCAAGCCGTCCAACATTCTCGTCATGCGAACCTCCGCCTTCGGCGAGGAGATCCCGCTCGTCAAACTCATCGACTTTGGTGTCACGTATCGCCGCGACATGGGCGAGCGCGTGCAGATGGTGGGCACCCCGGAGTACATGGCGCCGGAGGTGGCGCTGGGCGAGGCGCCGCTGACGCGCGCGGTCGACTACTACAGCCTCGGCATCGTTCTGTACGAGCTGCTGGTGGGACGAACCCCCTTCAGCGGCACGGCCACGGAGGTGCTGCGCGCGCACATCGACCAGACCCCCGTGATCGAAGAGGAAGAACTTGAGTTTGCCGAGTTCTACCCGCACATACGCGGGTTGCTGACCCGGGACAAGCGCGTGCGCCTGGAAGCGTTCGAGGAGTTGCGGCGTGCAGTCGTGACGCGCCTCACCGGGGGCATCGACGCGCTCGACGGGGCGTACGGCGCCGCGCGCATCGAGTCGCTGGGTGTCATGGGAAAGAAGCGCGAGTTGCGGGAGTTCCTGGATGCCACATTGCCGCGCGACGGCGTGGCGGCGCCGGAGCACGTTTCCGTTTTCGGCCAGCCGCAATCCGGCCGCAATCATTTTCTGGACGCCGCACGCGCCGAGTGGCGGACTGCGGGGGTGGCGTCGTGGCGTCTCGGGGATGAGAGCGATGCAGCGTGGCTGTTGAACCGGCCCCTCGCTGCCACCTCGCCGCCAACCGAGAAGGACTTCGAGCAGGCGTGGAACCGCGTGGAACAGGCCGCACAGGCCGGACCAGTGTGGATTGTGGCGTGCGGGGAGCTTTCCGAGGATGAAGCGCGCCTGTACGAATACTTCGAGACCGGCAGGACCCTCGGCGGCCCCGGGGTTCGGCGCAATGTCGGATTCGTGACCGCCACCGAGGCTGATCGCGGGCGCCTCGATGTGGAGAGCGACGAAGGCGTGCGTATCACGCTTCCAACGCTGTGTGCCGACGATGTAGGCCCCATCGTGGACGCTTTCCGCGGCGAGATGTTGCGCACTGCGGATGCGCAACTGATCGAAGACCTCATCGAGGACTCGCGCGTGTCCGGTGAGATCATGATGTTGTTGCGCCGGCTGATCGCCGAGGGTGGACTGCGCTTTGAAGCGCAGCGCTGGCGGGTGGTGCCGGACAAGGCGCGCGCCATTGCACGCGAGCCGGCGCCGGGCGGAGGACGTCTGGTGCTTCCGCTCTCGTCCGTGCAGACACGTGTGATGATCACTCTGGCGTCGCATCCCGGACCGGTGCCGGTGGGGTGGATTCCGGGGATCTCCGGGCTGGGTGACGGTGATGCCGCCACGGTGCTGCACGACCTGCGCCTGCGCCACCTGCTGGAGCCGGTGGACGTCAATGGTTCCCCCGCGGTACGGACGACGAGCCGCGCGGTGGAACAGGCGGTGCTGCGGGAGGCGGATGAACAGCAACTTAAATCCATCCACGCACGCTACGCGGAGCGCCTGGCCGCACGGGCCGTTTCATCCACCGACGACCTGCGCGCGCTGGCAACCCACCTGGAGAAGAGCGGCGACGAGCGCGCGGCGTACCTTACACGGCGCCGCTTGTTTGTTGATCTCTGGAAGCGCCGCGCGTATGGGGAAGTGGAGCATGTGTGCCGCGAGGCGCTGTCGCGAGAGGACCTTCGCTTCGGACTGGCGCGGGCCTACCTGCGCGAGCTCGTGAGTGTGCTGTGGGCCCAGAACCTCACCGCGCCCGCGTATCACGACATGAAGGCGTTCGGGGAGCGGTTCGGCGAAGTGCCGAAGGGACTGCTACCGAAGTACGCGCGCGGACTGATGGACGCACTGGGCCCAAAGGAGGGACTGGCGTTCATCGAAGCCGCGCTCAAGAATGCACCAAAGACCAGCAAGGCGCTGGTGGCTCGACTCCAAGTCGAGCACATGCTCGCCCTGTACAACATGAGTCTGCACAAGGTCGGCCTGAAGGTTGCCGCCCGGGTGCAACGGCAAGCGCATCGACTGACACCGCGAGAGCAGTGCAGACTGGCAATCTACTGGGCACTGCTGCAGCCTGGACTGGCGACAC